>JBOHCG010000523.1:0-5772 GCA_050698735.1 Streptosporangiaceae bacterium
GGGTGGCCCGGGCGCAGCAGGACTGGGCCGGGCACCGCGCCGCCGCCCCGATCGCCGGCACCGACGGCGGCGCCTTCCTCAACGGCGGCGCCGCCCGCGGCGCGTACTGCGACGCGATGGTTACCCCGGTGGGCTCGCGGCCGCCGCGTCCAGGGCGGCCATGCGGGCCGTCGTATGCGATCGGCTGCGCCGGCCCCCGGCCCGGCGGCCAGTCACCAGGGGTCCGCGCCCTGGAGGAAAACGGGAAGATCAGGCCGGGCCCTGCGCTGGCTAGGATCGCTGCCATGGACCGGACCCGGCAGGTTGCCAAGGCGGCTGACGGCCGCACGCTGGTCTTTGCCGAATGGGGCGATCTGAGCGGAAGGCCGGTGTTCAGCATGCACGGTATGCCTGGCTGCCGGCTGAATCGCCGTCGCAATGCGGACCTTTTCCGCTCCACTGGCGCCCGGGAGATCTGCTATGACCGGCCTGGCTACGGCGGCTCGGACCGGCATCGCGGCAGGACCGTCGCTGACGCTGCCAGCGACGTCGCCGCCATCGCTGACCACCTGGGCATCGAGCGGTTCTCGGTCTATGGCGCGTCAGGCGGCGGCCCCCACGCTCTTGCCGTGGCCGCCCTGCTGGGTGACCGGGTTATCCGGGCCATCTGCATCGGGAGTGTGGCACCGTTCGATGCGCTCGGAGAGGACTTCTTCTCCGGCACGGACCCGGAGAACATCAAGGGCTGGAAGTGGGCGGCCGAAGGCGAGGAACGCCTGGCCGCCGAGCTGGAGCGCGAGGACCGGGAGTACCGCCGGCAGGTCGCCATCGACCCGGGCGGGATCCTCGAAAAGTATGACCTCGCCGAATCGGACCGGGAGGCCCTGCGCCGCGCGGAGGTTGCCGAGATCATCCGCGAGACGGCAGCCGAGCAGACACGCAATGGCATCTGGGGCTGGGTCGATGACGGTCTCGCATTGGTCTCACCCTGGGGATTCGACCCCGCCACGATCCGCGTGCCCACCCGGGTCTGGTACGGCACACAGGACGTCCTGGTCCCTCCGGGCCACGGAGAATGGATCGCATCCACCGTGCCAGGGGCCACCGTCCGGCTGAACGAACTCGGGCACATCGGGAACCCGGACGCCGATCTGGCCGAGTGCCTCACCTGGCTAACCCAGGAGCACGCCTGACGCATCTCCGGACCAGCCAGCCGTGCAATTTCTCGATGGCAACCGCGAGGAGCGAGATATCCGAAAATGAGGCCTACCGGGGCAGTAACGTCCGGCCTGCCGCGCGGGCAGCGGGTTCTTGATGCCGTCCCGCCCGCGTCAGGCGCCGTGGTGATGGGTTCTGGCATCCTCTGCGTGGATCTCTACTCGGTCGGCCAGCCTGCCGGGGCGGCTATCGTGCTCTGGTTCGCGGCGGGTACCTGGCTGTTCCTGGCGGCCGTGCTGGCACTGCGTGTGCTGTATGAGCGCGGCCGGTTCGCTAGCGAGGCCAGGTCGCCCGCCGCGCTGACCGGGGTAGCCGGCACCGGCGTGCTCGGCACCGCGTTCGCCGCGCACGGCTGGTATCCGGTGGCGGCAGCCCTGCTGGGCCTCGCCTGCGTCAGCTGGGCGTTGCTGATAGCTCCCGTTCTGAGCCACTGGGAGACCCCGGTGGCCGGGGTGTCCTTCCTCCCTACCGTGGCCACGCAGGGTCTCGCGGTGCTTGGCGCGACCCTGGCGGCCAGGAACGGCGCGGCCTGGCTGCTCATTGCCGCCGTCGCCGCGCTGCTCCTGGGCCTGGCGCTTTACATCGTCACAGCCACGCGTTTCGCCCCGCGCCAGTTGCTGACCGGCGGCGGGGATCAATGGGTCGCCGGCGGCGCGCTGGCCATCTCCGCACTGGCCTGCGCCAAGATCGCCAAGGCGGACGACGCCCTGGGCCTGTTCACCTGGGTGCACGGGTTCCTCGACGTTGCCGCGCTGGTCTTGTGGTGCCTGGCCATGCTCTGGCTGGGACCGCTGATCGCGACCGAGGCGCTGCGGCCCAGACTGGGCTACGATGTACGGCGCTGGGCCACCATCTTCCCGCTTGGCATGTACGCTGCCTGCAGCTTCGCCGTCAGCCAGGTCACCAGGATCACCGGGATCACCGGGATCACCGGGATCAGCGTCTTCGCCCGGGTATGGACCTGGCTGGCGGTCACAGTGAGCCTGTTCGTGTTCGCCGGCCTCATTCGTCGCAGCTGGCACGTGCTGCTCGGATAAGGAACAGGCTGCGCGCGCTCACGATGTGGCCGGCCGTCCCGGCGGTGACGACGGTGACGGCGGGTCCGCCGATGTCGTCCCGGGACCCTCGATGGCCTGCGGGGGGCCCGGTGCGGGCAGCTGCGCCTTCATCCGGGCCAGCTGGTCGTCCACGTCGTGGCCGGCGGTGAGGGCATCCAGCTGGGACTGGAGCTCGTCGCGGCCGCCGGGCACGGTGGCGTCCTGCAGCGCGCCGGAGGCCATCAGCTCATCCAGCGCGCCGGCCCGGGCCTGCAGCTGCTCGGTCTTGTCCTGCGCGCGCTGGATGGCCATGCCGACATCGCCCATCTCCTCGGAGATCCCGGTGACGGCCTCGCCGATGCGGGTTTCGGCCTCGGCGGCGGTATAGCTGGCCTTGATGGTCTCCTTGCGGGTGCGGAACGCCTCCACCTTCGCCTGCAGCCGCTGCGAGGCGGCGGTGAGCTTGTCCTGCTCGGCCTGCAGCGAGGCCTGCTGGCCCTGCAGGTCGCCGATCTGCGAGGTGACGGCCGCCCGGCGGGTCAGCGCCTCGCGGGCCAGGTCCTCCCGCCCCGCGGCGAGCGCCTGCTGCGCCTGGCCCTGCAGCTTGGCCGCCGACTGCTGCAGCTGGGTGACTTGCAGCTCGACACGCCTGCGGCTGGTGGTCACGTCCGCCACCCCGCGGCGCACCTGCGTCAGCAGCCCCAGCTGCTGCTGGTAGGAGTAATCAAGCACCTCGCGGGGATCCTCGGCCCGGTCCAGCGCCTTGTTCGCCTTGGCCCGGAACAGCATCGCGATCCGGCGGCTGAGACTCATCCCGATCCCCTCCCCACACGGCCGGAAGCAGCGCCACGATCGTACGCCAGGGGACGCCAGCGAGGCGAGTGTCCCAGGGCGGCGAAGCGATGCTCAATCCGTGAAAGCCGCGCCCGGCATCACTCGGGCCGCGGGTCCCAGCGGAATCGCCGGATCCCGACGAAGCCGCCCGCCATCCCCCAGATCGCCAGCACAAGCAGCTGGTGGCCCGCGAAACCGCGGTCAAAGGCAAAGGGGTTCAGCAGCGCCTGGTTGAACGGCCGGACCGGGAAGATGCCGGCCAGGTCGTTGAGGAACCTGGAGGTGATGTTGAAGTACGTGCCCGAGATGAAGACCAGCGGGAAGAAGACGAACTGGACGACCGCCGGCGCCGCCTCGGCGTTGCTGACCAGGGTGGCGACCGCAACTCCCAGCGCGCAGAACGCGGCGGCCCCGACGACGAGCGTGACGATGATGGCGTCCCAGTGGCCTGGCAGCGGCACGCCGTAAAGCAGGCCCATTATCAGGATCAGGGCGACGTCGATGAGGCTGACGATGATGCAGTGCGCCACCAGCCCCGCGAACATCACCCAGGCGGGCAGCGGGGTGCCGCGCAGCCGCTTGAGTATGCCTTCCTGGCGGCGCAGCGACAGCGTGATCGCGAGCTGCGAGTAACAGGCGCCCATCACCGAGACCGCCGCGATCGTGGAGGTGTAGTACTGCAGGCCGGTGACGGTCCTGCCGCCGGCCTTGAACAGGACGGCGTTGCCGAACACGCCCGCCAGGATGGCGAAGAAGACCAGCGGGAAGGCGAAGAGGAAGAAGGCGCTCTGCGGGTTGCGCCAGAAGCTCAGCTGCTCGTAGCGGATCTGGTGCCACACCAGGGCGGCCGCGTTCCGCCGCGGCGGTGCCGCGACGGCCTCGGCCTGGCTGCTCACGCCCGCCGTCACGGCCTTGCCCCGCGCCGGCCGCCAGGCGCGACTCCGCCGGCCGCCTCCGCCTGCACCGCTGTCAGGCTCAGGTAGATGTCCTCCAGGCTTGGCCGGTCGACCGTCAGGCCCGGCAACGTCGTGTGGTGCTCCATGGCCCATCCCGTCAGCCGGTGCAGCAGCTCGGTCGGCTCGTCGGCCTCGACGATCAGGCGGCCGTCCTCGTCAGCGGTGGCCGGCACCGGGAGGTCGGCCACCGAGTACCCGTCGGGCAGCATGAAGCGGATCCGTGCGCGGGCCAGGTCACGCCCGCCGAGCGTGGCCGGCGTGCCCTCCTCGACGATCTTGCCGCCGGAGATGACGGCGACCCGGTCGGCGAGCTCTTGCGCCTCGTCCATGTAGTGCGTGGTCAGCATGATCGTGGTGCCCAGGTCGCGCAGTCCCCTGATGACCTCCCAGGCGCCGCGCCGCGCGCTCGGGTCGAAGCCGGTCGTCGGCTCGTCGAGGAACAGGACCCGTGGATTCCCGATGATACCGAGGGCGAGGTCAAGCCGGCGCTTCTGGCCGCCGGACAGCGACTTGACCTTGCTCTTCTCCTTGCCTGCGAGACCGACGAGCTCGATGACCTCGCCGACGGGGCGGGGGTTCGGGTAGTAGCCCGCATTGCGGGAAACCGTCTCGCGGACGGTCAGGTGCAGCTCGACGGCGAGTTCCTGTAGCACGATGCCGATCTGCTCGCGCAGCTGCCGCCCGGTGTGCCTGTCGCCGGGATCGAAGCCGGCCACCACGACGTTCCCCGCGTCCTTGCGCCGGTAGCCCTCGAGGATTTCCAGGGTCGTGGTCTTGCCGGCGCCGTTCGGCCCGAGCAGGGAGAAGACCTCCCCGTAACTGACGGTGAAGCTCACGCCCGCCACGGCGCGTGTGGCACCGTAGGTCTTCTGCAGGTCCTCGACGACTACAGCGTCCACAGTCTCCAGTTTCATACGGTGCCGGTGCCGCAACGGGCAGTGCCCTGCTGTGGCCTGGCCGGGCCGGGCGCCGGGCGGCCGCGGCTGACGCTGCTAGCCTCCCCAATCAGCCGCTCCGGTGTCGAGCAATTTCCCCGCGGCAGATGTAACGATTGGGCGGCGCCAGGAGCGGGAGGGGAATGCTGGCATGCTGTACCCCGCGCGCCGCCGGGCGGCTCAGGGCGGCTCAGGGCGGTGTCCCTTCCGGTAGTCCGTGTCCGTGCGTCCCGTGACCCGCTGCCACAACCTGTCCCGTTCAGTCACTAAAAGCGACTGATTGCTTCCGGAGAGCCACTAGGCCCGCCGTTACGTATGATCTTGGCCGATCGAGGGCCGGGTCCAGATGCTTGCGAGAACGAATGTTCTGGAAGCTGGGCGGAGGCGAAAGCTGACGGTTTTCCAGCCCGCTCGCTCCGCCCGAGTCTCCCCGCTGACCAGCGCGGACGCGCTTGGAGGCCGGATACCGGGCCGCCGCCGTCTGCTATGTGTCCGTGCGTGCCGGGGCCGGAGGGCGCGGAATCCACGGACGGGCACGGACGGCGAGGGCGTGGGCGGTTACGCCGACCGTCCCGCCCGGTTTCCCGCCTCCGATGCGATGAAGGAGCAGGCCTCCGCTCCTGGCGGACAGACCTGCCGCCTCAGGCTGCCGGATCACTGTCGGCGTCGCCTTCATCGCCAGGGTCCTGCTTGGCCCCGGAGATGCTGAGGGCGTCGGTGATCCGCTTGTTGCAGCATCAGCACGGCCTGACCGCCGAGGCAGTGTGCGTAGATCTTCAGCAGGACCGCGATGCCATGCCCGGCACGGCGGGG
>JBOHCG010000524.1:0-5770 GCA_050698735.1 Streptosporangiaceae bacterium
CGCCAGGGCCGTCGCGGCCGAGGCGGACCGCCAGCAGGCCGCGTCGAAGGCCGCCCGCAAGGCCGCCAGGCGCGGGAAGCGGGAAGCCGCGGAGCGCGCCGAGGTCCAGCGCCTAGTCCGGGAGCGGCTGCAGCTGGCGAGACGGTTCAGCGAGACCTCGGCCGGGCCGGCCCTGCGGGAGGCGAGTAACGCTGACCTGGGATTCGCCGCGGCGGCTGCCCTGGGCAGCAACCCTGCGGGCGCCCCGGCGGCGCGGCCAGTCGTCGAGATGGCGGTGCAGCCGCAAGCGCTGAGCCCCGGGGACCTCGCCGTCGCGGCAGTGGCGGGCTCAGCCGGCCAGAGCCCGTTCTGGGCAGGCCAGGCGTCCGGTGACAGCCCGTTCTGGAAGGCGGCAGCCGGTGCCTGACAACGACCAACACGTCAACTCACCGCACCTGGCCGGGCGCGTCGCTGTCCCCGCGGGCAGCTACGGCCCGCAGCCCGGCATCCCCGAACGCGTCACGGCGATCGTGCTAGAAGAGATGCTCGCCGACCGCGACGCGGGCGGCGCGCGGCACCTGCTCCGCGAGATCGAGAACGGCACCGGGACGCATAAGGACACGGACCCGTGGCAGCTGCTGCAGCACCTGCTGAACCTCGGCATGATCCGGCCGCGCGAGACGGCCGCCGGGCCTGGCGAGGCCCCGGCCGCCACTGCGGGAGCCGCGGTGGCCCCTCCGCAGACCTGACGTGCTGAGGGCCAGGACTAGGTCCGCCCTCCGCCGCCACGCCAACCGCCCGGGGGCGGCGGCATGCTCGCGGCTTTCCTCCGGCGCCGTCCTTCCTCGATCCAGGCCGCGATCGCCTCCGCGTCGGCTCCGGCCTTGCGGCACAGTCCCGCCGCCTGGCGGGCGATCGGCTCATCAAGCTCCCCTTCGCTCGCGCCCTCGAGGACCCCGGCGACCTCGGCCAGCAGGTCAGCCCGGCCGGCGGCCAGCTCGCGGAGCACGGTCACCGCGGCGGCCTCCTCGTCGCTGCCCAGGTCGCGCCACCGGGCGTGGCGCCGCGCCTCGCCCGTGAGCTGAGCCACGAGGATCCGGTCAGGACCGGATCGCGGCTCGTACATACGTTCTACTGTCGCACGCAGGTGTCGAATCCCTCGGCATTTTGGCAGCAGGATTAGACAGCCGGGCCTGCGAAATCCGTCTGGCGGTGACGGATCTACTGGCGGGTAGACCGCCAGGGGCAGCGGCCGGCAGTGACGGGCGTTCAGTGGATGATGGTGAACGCGACGATGACGGCGACGGCGAACACCGCGGCCACGACGTCGAGGGCGTGGATCTTGTACCCGCCAATCCAGAGCCCGGTGCGGCCCGGTGGCCGGCGGGAAGGGCGCTGGGGGATCTCCCGGATGGTGATCCGGGCGGGGCGGGGCGTGAAGTCCCGCGGTTCCGGGCCGGGCTGAGGGCCGAGGAGCATGCTTGAGAGGCCACCGTGAGGGGGGGCGTCGCGGCGGCCCCGGCGGCGGGGAGGCTGATCGGGCCGGGGGCCGGAATGCTGGCCGGGCATCTGTTTCCTTCCCGCCTGGCTGCGGGCAGCGGTGCGGTGGCGAAGGCGCGGCCGTGCGGCCTTGAGCGCAACGTGGGGGGCGCTGGTGGCGCGCACGGCCGCTCCCTCGGGTCTTTAGGGGTGCTGACGGAACTCACGCCGGGCGCCGGACCATCCGCATTTCCGGCGCCCGGTGCAGGGTTCCCGGCGGCGGGGGAGGGCGCTGGTGCTGGCGGGGCCGTACTGCCAGCGCCCGGGGCCGCGCCCTCTCCCTGTTCTTGGCCGTTGCCACGGGACCGGGTGGTCCCGGTCAGGTCCACGTGTCGCGCATCGCGGCCTCCTTCCTGCCGGAGGCGATGGCGCCCGGGTCCCCGGGTGTCAGCCCCCAGGTGACGCGCATGGCGGTGCCTCCCTCCGCCGGCGGCGGCATGCTGTCAGGCACCACGCTGCGCCCCGTATGTCGTCCGGTGTAGGCGAATACGCCGTTTTAGTCACCAAGATGGCTCAACGTAAGCGATGGTGACTATAAGTGCCTAGTCCTGGCCGCTCGCGGCGGACTAGTCAGGAAGCCCGGCCGCTCCCTCGCCGCCAGCGCCCGGCGCCCCGGGCTCGTCCCCGGAGGCCTCGCGGAGCGGCGATCCGGGCATCCGCAGCTGTGCCCTGAGGTCGCTGACGTCCCATCTCGCCTGGCCGCCGGGCGTGCGCCATGCGGGCGTCACGATGCCCTCAGCGGCCCCAGCTATCGGGCCGCGGCCGGGACCTTATTAAGGTAGCCGCGTTCCTCGAGTCGGTGACCAGGGGCGGCGGCCCGGCCGCGGTTCTCTCAACCCTCGGTCTCGACGCCATCGAGATCATCTCAGAGCGCGCTTTCACCGGCCGCGGCCAGCGGGTCTCCCTGACCTTGCAGCTGAGGGAGGCGGCCCCGTGACGGCCGCCGCGCAGCGATCGCAAGGCCTGCGCGGCCGGCGTGGCGGCAGGCAAGATCAGTGACTTTACGACATGATATTGTTACGCAATGTAGGATCTGGGCCGGGGGAGCCCGGGCACCAGATGACGAGAGAGGAGGAACGCGCGATGCGCGATGCCGATACCTGGACCTGACTGGCGTCCCCGTCATGTACCTCATGCCAGCTCGGTCAACGAGACGTGCCCCTGCCGCTCCTATCCCGGCGGGGGCACTTTACGTGGCGCCCCGGCTGCCTGGGCTTATGTCGCTGGTTTCGCCTCGCGGATGTCCTCAACCCCCACAGGCAACGGCTCGACGCCGACCAGCGCACCCGCAGGCTCCCCGAACTCAGTCACGCGCCGGTAGCAATCAGGCCGCGCAGCCGGATCATCAGGGCTGCATGACGCATGAATAGCCCCGTCCGGCCCGGTGATCGCTCCGTACCCGCCCGCAGTCCTGCCGCCGCATCGCTGGCCGCAGTGGAAACAGTCCCACTCCAGGTTCGGCGTGGTCATGCGCCCGGCCCGGTGAGGTATGCCTCGGCCTCGGCGACAACCGAGCGGTACATGCCCGCCAGCGCGGGCGTGAGGGCGTCCAGGTGAGCCCGCCAGTGGCCGAGCAGGTCAAAGGTCGCCGCCGCGTCATCGTTCGTGTCCGCGAGGTACCGCAAGTGCTTCAGGCCGTGGAACATCACGTCGATCGCCCGAGGCCATGGCGCCTCGGTCGGCAGGTGGGGCAGCGGCCTGCCGCACGCCTCGGCGAGCTCCAGGCTGACCGGCCGCGCGTGCGGCCAGAGGTCCACCGCGTACTTGCCCGCCAGGTCGATGACTGCCATGTAGGTCAGCCGCACCGACTGCCCGTCGACCCGCCATGACGTCGAGTGCAGTAGCGCGACCTCGCCGCGGCTGTGATCCCTGGCGTGGTTGACGAACAGCGAGTACTCAACTTCGCTGTGCGGTTCGTCGTCCGACATGACTGGGCCGGACAGCCACGGGCCGCGGCCGTCGAGTAGCCAGATGCGGGCAGGGTCGGCCGCCACAGCCCAGGTCTCCGTCAGGACCGTCATCGGGTTCGCCATGGTCATGCCTCCGGTTCCGGCCGGGCGGTCTTCCCGCTTTCCATTAGCTGCTGCGCTCGTGACCTAGACACGCTTAGCCGGTTCGCTAGCCCTGCTAGTGATAGTTGCTCATCCTCCGCAATCCGGACTGCCGCGGCCGCCCGCAGCTTCGCGGCCTGCTGGCTCCACTCGCCGAGGACGTCGCCCAGCTCGGTCGCCGCTTGGAACGCCTGGCGGCTGTCCGGTATGGCCCCGATCACCGAGATGGATTTGTCGTAGGCGCTGCGCAGCGCCGCGAGTGCTTCTGCGGCCATCTGCTGCTCAGTCCCGGTGCCCATGATCCCTAAGCATAAGCCCCGCTGTATAGGGGGCCTGGTCACAGCTATTGACCAGCTGCATAGCCCGCCTATACAGTGGATTGCATAGCCCCTCTATGCAGTGGGAGGCCCGACACAGGAAGGACATCCATATGCAGCTCACGGGCCGCCGCGAGCGCTACCAACACTCGCGACGGCCCTTGACCACCCGATCCGAAAGCACCGGACAGGAGATCCAGTGGAAACACTAACCGTCAGCGGCACCCGCACCTTTGCGAGCCTGCCTGAATCAGTCCGTGCGGCCCGTGCCTGGGTCACCAGCTACTTGCCCGGTTCACCAGCGGCCGGTGATGCCGCGCTGATGGTGTCCGAGCTGTTCACTAACGCCATCCTCTACTCGACGTCGGGCCATTCCGGCGGCTCGGTCACCGTAATCATCGCGATCAGCCGCAGCATGGCCCGCATTGATGTCATCGACCAGGGCGGCGCCCTCGACCTGAGGCAGGCGGCTTTCTGCGTCGCTGCGGCTGTCGTGGAAGCGACACGGCTCGGGGCCGGGCTGACGATCGTCCGCGAGCTGGCCGATGCGTCCGGTGACGATGGCCCGGACAAGTGGTTCACGCTCTGCGTCGATGTGCCCGCCGGTCCCGCCGAAGGCGGCCCGCGGTGAGCGCACCCGCTCCCGCGAGCGCCCGCCCGGTCTTCCCCGCCGGGCGGGCGCTGGCCGCCAGATCGGAAGTGAAGCGATGACCGCAGGCAAGACCTCCGTCAGGGCACCGGACCGGAGCGGATGGCGTACCCGCGTCGCGTGCAAGCACGCTGACCCGGAGCTGTTCTTTCCCGCCCGGCCCGGGGATGACATCAGCGCCGCGGTGGCCATCTGCGCGGGCTGCCCTGTCCGGGCCGAGTGCGCCCGGCTGGCCGAGGCGCTCGATGCGCGGTTCGGCGTCTGGGCTGGCGTGGACCGTGGCGCCGGGGTGTCGAGGTGACGGGGGATGAGTGGCCGCACGGCGGCCCGTATCGCTACCTGATGTGTTTCATCATGCTGAACCCGAGCACGGCGACAGCTGAGCAAGACGATCCGACGGTTACCCGCTGCCGGGGGTTCGCCCGCCGGGAAGGCTGCGACGGCCTGGCGATCGTCAACCTGTTCGGGCTGCGGTCACCAAGCCCCCGCGTGAACGACAACGGGAGCCCTCCCGTCACCCACCGCTTGGCCGCGAACGTGCCCATCACCGGCTCGCTGATGCGGTATCAGCTGCTGTCCCGCCGGGACCTGCTGTCGAAAACCGCCGCCCGGTTCCGCCCGCAGGGCCGCCGCCGCCCCGGCGGAGCTGCATCCGAGCCGCTGACCGTCACCGGGCACCTGGAGCTGCTGGCCCTCGGCGAGCACCTCGCCTGCCACTTCCGGCATCCCGTCCTGATCCATCATGCCGTCCAAGCGGGCGCCACCTGGCCGCAGATCGCGGTCGCGCTCGGCAGGAAGTCACTCCACGTCCGGCAGGATTACGCCGATTGGGCCGACCTGCAGCGCGACCTGGCGAAACAGTCACCTGGCATGACCGCCGGGTTTAGCGAAGCTGAGCACATCACGGCCCTAGCTGCCGCCGCGTGCCCGCCGTGCCCGCAGTGCGGCTCAGACGAGGTCGCCTGGGACGGAAACGACGGCACGTCCGAATCGTGGCACTGCTGCGCCTGCCGCCGTGACTACTCCGCCGGCGGCCAGTCATGAGCACACCTGAACCGCAGGCGGACGCCCGGTCCTACGTGACCGAGATCTGGTGCCCGCCCGCCGGCAACGGGGTTCACGTCCTCCACTCGCACATGAGGGAGCCGGAGCCGCTGGCCGAGCCCGGACCCGAAGCGGAGGCCGGCGAAGCCGGATACCCGACGCCTGCGCTGCCTGAAGGTGACCCGTGGGCA
>JBOHCG010000525.1:0-5760 GCA_050698735.1 Streptosporangiaceae bacterium
GCGATCACGATGTTGCGGTCGGGTATGCCCGACAGCGAGGCCAGCCGGGCGTGCGCCCGCAGGTGCCGCCACTCGCCGTGCACCGGCATGAAGTTGCGCGGGCGGACCAGGTTCAGCACGTAGAGCAACTCGCCGGCCGGTGCGTGCCCGGACACGTGAACCAGCGCGGATTCCTTGTGCACGACGCGGGCGCCGAGCCGGGTCAGGCCGTTGATCACCCGGTAGACGGCGGTCTCGTTGCCGGGGATCAGCGAGGAGGCGAGGATGACGGTGTCGCCCGCGGCGATCCTGATCGGGTGATCCCGGCCTGCCATCCGGGTCAGCGCCGACATCGGCTCGCCCTGCGAGCCGGTGGAGATCAGCACCACGTCACCGGGGGGCATCTCCTCGGCCTCGCGCAGGTCGACAAGCAGGCCGCCGGGAACCCGCAGGTAGCCCAGGTCGCGGGAGACGCCCATGTTCCTGACCATGGACCGGCCGACGAAGGCGACCTTCCGCCGGTGCTTCACGGCCACGTCGAGCACCTGCTGGACCCGGTGCACGTGCGAGGCGAAGCAGGCCACGATGATGCGCTGCTTGGTGTTGGCGAAGATCTCGTCGAGCACCGGCGCGATGTCCCGCTCGGACGTGACCACGCCAGGCACCTCGGCGTTGGTCGAGTCGGCCATCAGCAGGTCGACGCCCTCGGTGCCGAGCCGCGCGAAGCCGGCCAGGTCGGTGAGCCTGCCGTCGAGCGGCAACTGGTCCATCTTGAAGTCGCCGGTGTGCAGCACGACGCCGGCCTGCGTGCGGATGGCCACGGCGAGCGCGTCGGGGATCGAGTGGTTGACGGCGAAGAACTCGCACTCGAAGGGCCCGAACGAGGTGCGCTCCCCCTCCACGACTTCGACCGCGACCGGCTCCACCCGGTGCTCGGACAGCTTGCTGCGGACCAGGGCCAAGGTCAGCTTCGAGCCGACAAGCGGGATGTCCTTACGCTCGCGCAGCAGGTAGGGGATCGCGCCGATGTGATCCTCGTGCGCGTGCGTGATGACGACCGCCTCCACCTGGTCCAGCCGGTCGCGCAGGTAGCTGAAGTCGGGCAGGATCAGGTCCACGCCCGGCTGGTCGGAATCGGGAAACAGCACGCCGCAGTCCACGACGAGCAAGCGGCCGCGGAACTCGAAGACGGTCATGTTCCTGCCGATCTCGCCGAGGCCGCCGAGCGCGACGATGCGCAGGTCGCCGGGCGCGAGCGCGGCGGGCTGGACGAGATCCGGGTGCGGGTAGCTCACGCCGCCGTCCCGGGCAGCTTCACGCCGCCAGCGGTGAGATCCAGCGCCAGCTGGTGGCGTTCCGCCTCGGTGGCGGGGAGCAGCGGAGCGCGTACCGCCCCGCCGGGCTGGCCGAGCATGTCGAGTGAGGCCTTAGTCATGACCGCGCCCTGGTTGCGGAACGTGCCGACGTACACGGGCAGCAGGTCGTAATGGATCTGCCTGGCGGCCAGCGTGTCCCCGGCGCTGAACGCGTCGATCATTTCGTGCAGCCGGTCGCCCGCGACGTGGCCGACCACGCTGATGAAGCCGACGGCGCCGATGGCGAGCCACGGGAGGTTCAGCATGTCGGTGCCGCAGTAGTAGACGTAGTCGGTCCGCGCCAGCACCTGCGAGGTGGCGGCCGGGTCGTCCTTGGCGTCCTTCACGCCCACGATCCTCGGGTGCGCGGCCAGCCGGACCAGGGTATCGGTGGCCACCGCCGCACCGGTGCGGCCGGGGATGTCGTAAATGAGCATGGGCAGGCCGGTGGCGTCGGCGACCGCGGTGAAGTGAGCCTCGAGGGCCGGCTGCGGCGGCTTGTTGTAGTAGGGAGTGACGACGAGGAGGCCGTGCACCCCGGCGCGCTCGGCCGCGCGGGTCAGCGCGATCGTGTGCGCGGTGATGTTCGTGCCCACCCCGGCCACCACCTTGGCGCGCGAGCCCACCGCCTCGAGCACCACCCGCAGCAGGCGCTCCTTCTCCTCGTCCGTGGTCGTCGGCGCCTCACCGGTGGTGCCGTTCACCACCAGCCCGTCATTTCGCATGTCGGTCACGAGGTAGTCGGCGAGGCGGGCGGCCCCGTCGTAGTCGACGGCCCCTTCTGGGGTCATGGGGGTTATCATCGCCGTCACCATCTGGCCGAATGGCGCACTGATCGTCGTCATACCCGAACGCTACCCGCAACCAGGTGCGCAAAGTAGTCGGCATACCGCCCGACGGAAGAGAAATCCCGCCACCCGCGTGGACGGCGGGGGCCGGACGGCACCCTCTTCCAGTTCAGGTTCGCGCGGCTCGGGCAGAGCATGGTCGACGGCATCGTCGTCATACCCGGCACGTTCACCGCCTTCCGGCGGGATCCGGCGGTCATCGCGGGCGGCTTCCCTGTCGGCATGAACGGCGAGGACTCGGACCTGACCATGCAGATCGGGCGGCTGGGCCACCGGGTCGTCATCGATCCGCGGATCCGGTCGCAGGAGGACGTGCCGCGCAACATCGGCGAGTTCGTCGAGCAGCGGACCCGCTGGGCGCGGGCCAGCTTTCACGTCTACGCGAGGCACGTCCCGCTGCGCAGCGGGCTGGCCGGGCCCCGGGTGTGGTTCTGGACCGTGCGCCGCGGCTTTTCCTGGTTCTCCCTGCAGGTCGGCCTAGTCGCGCCGATCTTCTGCTCGAGCTCGTGCTCACCCATCCCAGCTACTGGCAGAACGTCGCCACGTTCGTGCTGCTGTACATCCTGGGCGGCCGGTCAGAAGACCGGGATGATGTCCTCGGGGTTGATGTCGTCTGCCACGTCCACGCCGTCGATGTCCAGCTCCGGGATGGCGGGGAACTGGATGCCCCAGCGCTCCACGATCGTGCGGACCCTGGCCATCGCGACCCGCCAGTTATCCGCCTGCTCGGCGAAGGACAGCACGCCGAGGCCGGCCTCGCGGGCACGGGCCATCAGGACCCGGTGGTTCGGCAGGAAGTACGGCGGAAGGTCCCAGAACCCGTCCGGCGGCTCCCACAAGATCATGGAGAGGAACACGAACCCGGCCCGCAGCTGGCGGGTGATCAGGCTCTTGACGTCCTCGGTCAGGCCGGGCCACTCGTTCTCCAGGATCGTCATGCAGATCTGCAGGTGCCGGGACTCGTCGCGGCCGATCCGCTGGAACATCTCGCCGAACACCGGGTGGGTAGTGCCCGAGGCCATGCCGCGGAACAGGGTGGACGCGGCCATCTCCCCCATCATGAAGCTGGTGAACAGCACGGCAAGCGAGTACTTGCCGACCGCGAGGTTGTAGCCGTTCCAGTATCGGCCGCCGTTGTGATAGAGCCAGCCGATGTTGTTGTGCGCGGCCTGCTCCAGGTCGGTGCGCGGCGTCCAGTCCAGCGGTCCGCCAGGCCACAGCCTGGCGATCGTCCGCTGGCAGCACTCCTCGTGGTTCATCTCGTCGCGGGTGATGGAGAAGAAGCACTTGCGCACCGGGTCTTCTTCGTGCTGCTCGAAGGCGTGGATGGTGGCCCGGGCGAAGACCGCGGGGCCGGATGCATCGAAGTTGGCGAGCACCGCGAACCAGTACATGATGCCGAGCCGCTGCTCTTCGGTGAAGTCCTCCGGCCGCAGGCCGTCCCACGGCAGGTCGGCGGGATTCCACAGGGTGCGCTTGGACTTCTCGTAGATCGCGGCGAGCTTCGGGGTGTCGACGTGCCATTCCATCGGGTAGATGTTCGGCTGCGGGACGCCGGGCGCGGGCCAGAAGCCCTCCTCCGGGATGACCAGGCCATCCTGCCGCTGCTCAGTCATTGTCAGCTCCGCTTCTCGCTTCGCGCCTCGCGCCCGCCAAGTAGGCGGGCTCGCCACCGGTCAGCCCCGCCGTGCCGGGCGGTTCGTGGCCGCCGCGGCATGGCCGGGACTTGATCCAGGATAGGCCGCTAGCGGAACGAGCCCGCGGTCAGGCCGGAGACGATGCGGCGCTGGGCGAACAGGACGAGCAGCGCGATGGGGATCGAGATGATGACCACCGCGGCGTCGATCAGGTTGTAGTAGGTCTGGTACTGGCTCTCGCCGAAGGTGGTGATGGCCAGCGGGGCGGTGAAGTGGGCAGGGGTTTGGAGGAACGACACCGCGAACGCGAAGTCGTTCCAGGCCAGGATGAAGGACAAGATGGCGGCGGTGAAAACGGCGGGGATGGCGACGGGGACGACCACCTTGCGCAGGACCTGCAGCCGGGTGGCGCCGTCGGTCAGCGCGGCGTCTTCCAGCTCGGTGGGGATCTGCTCGAAGAAGTTCTTCAGCAGCCAGGTGGAGAGCGGCAGCGTGTAGACCAGGTAGATGATGATCAGCGGGTAGATGTTGTTCAGCGCGCCGATGTAGCGCAGCATCAGGAACAGCGGCCCGATCATGGCCAGCACCGGGAAGAACCCGGCCAGCAGGATGAACGCGAGGATCGCGCCCGCTCCCCGGATCTTCAGCCGGGCCAGCGCGTAGCCGGCCATCGATGCGACGACGATCGTGACCGCGGTGCAGCACAGGGCGACGATGATGCTGTTAACCAGCGGGGTAAGGAACGAGTCCTGGGTGAAGACGTTCACGAACGCGCTTCCGGACAGGTGCGAGGGGATGATCCCGTTCGCGCCGCCCACCCCTGCCGCGACCTGGCTGTTGGACTCCAGCGCGGTGCGCAGGATCCAGAAGAACGGGAACAGCGCGATCAGCACCACGATGACGACCGCGATGTAGAACAGCGTCTCCCTGATGATCTTCCCCGCGGTGGGCCGGCCGGGGCGCCGGCGCGCGGGGCGTGAGATGGCGACGGGCCCAGCGCCCGTCTCGGCGGCTGCCGTCATGCGCTCACCCTCCTCATGATTGCGGGCGCAGTGCCCTGACGTAGATGAACGACACGACCAGCGCGAGGATGACCAGCATGAGCGACATCGCGCCGCCCAGGCCGAAGTCGGTGTTGATGATGAAGGTGTTGTAGCTCAGATAGGACAGGGTCTCGGTGGAGGTACCAGGGCCACCGCCGGTCATGACGAAGATCACGTCGAATACCAGCAGCGCCTGCAGGGTGCGGAAGATCAGCGCCACCGACAGCGCGGGCCTGAGCATCGGCACCGTGATCCGCCGGAACGACTGCCACCAGCTAGCCCCGTCCATCCTGGCCGCCTCGTAGACGTCGTTGGGGATCACCTGCAGCCCGGCAAGCAGGACGATCGAGACGAACGGGATGTTCTTCCAGGAGTCGGCGACGAAGATCGCCGCCCATGATCGCCATACGTTGGCGTTTATCCAGGTCAGGCTGGCCCAGGACGGGTGGAACGCGGCGAGGAAGTAGTCGACGAACCCGGCCGAGGGATCGAACATGGTCTTCCACAGCATCGCGGAGACCACCGTGGGCACCGCCCACGGCACCAGCACGGCGGCGCGCAGGAAGCCACGACCGCGGAACTCGCGGTGCAGCATCAGCGCCAGCGCCAGCCCCACCACGACGTCGAAGACGATCGTCACCACGGTGAACACCAGCGTGTGCTCGAGTGCCGACACCCACACCGGCGACTCGAACATCTCGGTGAAGTCTTTCCAGCCGACGAAGTTGTGCGGCAGGTTCCCGTACGACAAGTTGTCGAAGTGGAACGAGTTCCAGATGTTGTACACCAGCGGGTACCCGGTGACCGCGAGTAGCAGCACGAGGACCGGTGTCACCAGCATGTACCCAAGCCGCCGGTCGGATCGTTCCCGTGCGTGCCCCACCGGGACCGGGGGGGG
>JBOHCG010000526.1:0-5752 GCA_050698735.1 Streptosporangiaceae bacterium
TGGGCCTGGACCCGGCCGAGCTGCTGGCTGGTGTTGGCCTGCATGAAGCCGAACACCACGGCGAGGACGATGCTGGCCGTCGCCAGCGACCCGGCCAGCCATGGCATCCAGCCCCAGACCCGGGCGCCGCGGCGCGGCGGCGCGTGGTTGTTGACCTCGGGCGGCAGCTGGCGGGTACGAGCGGCCGCGGTCAGCACCTGGGCCCGCAGCTCAGGGGGCGGCTCGATGGCGGCGGCGAAGGCGAGCGCGGTCGCGACCTCGCGCAGCCCGCGCACTTCGCTTGAGCAGGACTGGCAGCGGTTCAGGTGCCGGGCGAAGCGGTCCCGCTCGGCTGCGCTGTCGAGCGCGTCCAGCGCGTAGATGCCGGTCAGCGTGTGCAGGTCATCCCTGAGGAGCCTCATCAGTTGACCCCCAGGCAGTCTCGCATGCGGATCAGCCCGTCGCGGATCCTGGTCTTGATCGCGCCGAGCGTGACGCTAAGCAGTCCGGCCACCTGCCGGTAGCTGTAGCCGCCGTAGTAGGCCAGGGTGATCGACTCGCGCTGCACCTCGGTCAGCCCGTCGAGGCAGCGCCGTACCCGCTCACGGTCCAGGCTGGCCTCAACCGCGTCGGCGACCTCGTCGCGAAGCTGGCTGACCGGGGCGGTCTTCTGCTCGCGTTTGGCCGCCGCTGCCGAGGAACGGACCCGGTCGATGGCGCGGCGGTGGGCGATGGTCATCACCCACGTCGCCGCACCGCCCATCGCCGGGTCGAACCGCGCCGCGGTCCGCCACACCTCGAGCAGAACCTCCTGTGTGACCTCCTCGGACTGAGACGGATCACGTAGAACCCTGCGGATCACGCCGTACGCCGGGCCAGCCAGCCTGTCGTACAGCTGCTCGAACGCGTCCTGATCGCCGCGCGCCACGTGGATGAGCAGGTCGTTGAGATCCCGCTCTCCCCTCCTATCCGTAGCCGAAGCCCTGAACCTGGACGCATCTGGGTCACTAGGGCTCATATGGCACCTTCGACGCCGAGGCCGGATCGGATGGGTGGGAAGCGAGAAAATTTTCGTTACGTAGCCCACGGGGTGGCCAGATTGCGGCCGGTGAGCCACGCAGCGTACTTATCGTATCCAATCGGGCCGGAGTTGTGGCTGGTCATTGTGCTGCGTGCCGCGCCCGACCGCGGGCTACCGCCGAACCGGGCGGACTGATATCACTGAGCGGGGTGCCCTGAGTTGGATCGGACGGACTTTAGGAGCGGACGTGGCTGACGCGGCGCAGACGGCGCGGTCGATGTGGACCCTGTTCGAGCCCATCCACGCGGTGATCTACTTCACGCCGGAGGGCCGTTCGGCGTTCGAGCAGGCGGGCCTGCGCGGGTTCTGGCGAGGGTACTTCGCGGGGCGGGCCGCCCCGCTGGGCCGGGTGAGCGCGGCGGTGGTCACCGCCTCGTTCTTCGGCTTCGCGCCGGGCATGGTCGCCCGCGCCATCCCGGGGATATGGGAGCTGATCTCCCCCGCCGACGCGCTGCGGACGCGCCTGGCGGGCGCGACCGACGCGCTCGGCCGCCTGCTCCCCGAGGCCGACGTGGCGCCCCAAGTGGCCAAGGCCGCCGGCCTGCTCTGGGAGGTGACCGGCGAACTGGACTGCGCGGGCCGGGTGCTTGCCGCGGCCAACGCCGCGCTGCCTGCCCCCGACGACGGGGTTTCGGGTCTGGCCCGGCTCTGGCAGGCTGTCACGCTGCTCCGCGAGCACCGCGGCGACGGGCATTTCGCCGCGCTGGTGGCGGCCGGCGTCGACGGCTGCGAGTCCATCGTGCTGCGCTGCGGCATCGACCTGAGGCGGGAGGACCTGCAGCCGATACGGGGCTGGACCGACGAGGAGTGGGATGCCGCCCGCTCCCGGCTGGCCGACCGCGGCTGGGTCGGGGCGGACGGCGCGCTCACCGCCGCCGGGCGGGTGGCGCACGCGGTCGTGGAGGCCGCGACCGACCGGGCCGCGGCGCGGCCATGGGCACGCCTGGGCCAGGAGGCTTCGGCGCAGCTCGCGGAGGTGCTCAGCCCGATCGCGCGGGCGTGCGCGAGCGTGCTCCCGTATCCCAGCCCGGTCGGCGTGCCCGCGCCGGGAACCGTGGGCTGAGCTAGTCCGCAGCGTCCAGGTCCGCGCTGCCTTGGGCGGCGCGGACGGACATGTCATCCATGTTCATTTGAGTAACCCCCCAAGGTCCACCCGCTGCTTGGCCGGGCGCGCGCGCTGGCCGGCCGGCTCGGCATCACCCTGCCCGCCGCGATACCGGCCGCCGACGAGGCATCCCTGGACATCGACGCCTGATCATCGGGCGCCACCGCGATCAGCCGGCCGGCCGCCGCATCGCAAGCCGCCGCCCGCACCGATGCGGCCCTTTTTCTTTTGACCGAACGAGCCGTGGTGCGTGTACCCGCGCCCGGATCACTGCCGGCGCCGGGCTCAGCACGCGGTCACGCTGGCCGTCGGCCGGCGGGTCGGGCTGCACGGCATCGGCGGCTACCGCGGCAATCCGGACACCGCGGCACCACCCGCGCTGGTGATGGGCTTCGGGAACGTCCGCGAGCGAGTCATCGAACCCGCCATCGCCGCCGTCGCCGACCTGCTCAGGTGGGCCACCATCGCAATCGCTTCGCGCTGCTCCGCGACGGTGTGCGCATCGGGATGAATCACCGTGATGTCCGGCACGTAGTAACGGCGCGTGTCATCTTGGAGGTCGGCAAGAACCCTAAGGTCCTCCTCCTGGGATGCCGCCAGCACACCGCGGTCAAGCGCTGCCTCACTCACCAACCGCTCACTTCCGGACCGTGACTAGCTTCCGCCGTGACTCCTTACCATCTGAGTCTACGGTCAAGGCAGCTGGGCATCACCGTGTCGGCCGCCGCGGGGATGGCAGGGCGGTGAGGTAGGCGGCGACCGCGGCGGCTAGGCCGGCCACAGCCAGCCAGGGTGAGCTGGCCGGGTGCAGGGCGAGCGCGGCGAGGACCGCGCCGGAGGCGATGACGCCGGCGACGCAAAGGCGCAGCTTGGACTTGAGCCATCGGGCCGGATGTACCTGAGGGGCGTCGGCGAGGAGCAGGTAGCCGAGGATGAACAGGCCCTCGGCGGCCAAGGCGGCGGTCCCGGCGCGGGAGAAGGCGGCCGTCGCGATCGCGGCCGTGACCGCGAGCGCCGGGGCCGGGCGCCAGCGGAGGAACGCCGCGGCCAGCACCGCTGCTACGCCGGCGACCGCGACGGCGTAAACCCAGGCGGGCGCCCACGCGAGCGGCCAGGCGACGGTCAGCAGGCCGATGGCGAGGCCGAGGAGGCTCATCGGGCCGGAGGTGTGTCTGGCCACGGGAATCGGTGCGGTCATGGGCGGGCCGCCGGGGTCGACGGAGCTGACGGGTTGGACAGGATGCTGGGGGCGCGGCGCTGGGCGGGTGGGGGCTGGCGAAGGGGAGCCAGGACGCTGTCCAGTTCGGCGTCGGTGTCCCAGCGGAGCACGGGGACGCCTAGGTCGAGGAGGGCGGCGTGGGTGGCGGCGCGGTCCAGGCGCCACAGGCGGAGGGCAAGGGCGGAGCGCGACGCCGCGCGGGAGGTCGGGGGCTGGGGGGCGGCGAGGGGCTCGTCGCGGAGGGTGTCGATCAGGATCAGGGGGTAGCCGCGCTGGCGGAGGTCGGTGATGGCGGTGAAGGAGCGGGGGTCCAGCAGCGGGGAGAAGACCACGACCAGGGTGCCGGCGGGAAGCGCGGTGCGGGGGATCCGGCCCACGTCGGGGGCGACGAAGCTGTCGTAGCGGGCCTCCAGCATCATCTCGGCGATCTGGTAGAACTGGCGGTCGCCGGAGGCCGGGCCCAGCCAGCGGAGCATGCCGCCGAGGACGACCAGGCCGGCCCGGTCGCTGACGCGCAGGTAGGCGGAGGCCAGAGCGGCGGCGCCGTGCACGGCCAGGTCCAGGGTTGCGTCGGCCACCGGGCCCTGGCCAGCGAACGCGTCGATCATCATCACCAGGTCGGCAGCGCGGGACGCGGCGCGCTGGTTGACGTGCAGTTGGCCGCGGCGGATGCTGACCGGGCGGTTTATGTCCCGGAGTGGGTCGCCCGGGACGTACGGGCGCAGGCCGGCGAACTCCACGCCGGAGCCGGTGGCCCGGCCGGTGTGCTCGCCGATGCGGCGCAGGAGTTCTGCCGGGACCAGGCGGGGGCGGATCCTGGCCGGGCGGGGGAAGATCTCAAGGGGGTCCAGCGGGACGCGGAGCGACGCGGCCCAGCCGGACTGGCCGGTCCGGCAGGAAACCGTGATCGTGCCCGGCGAGTAGCGGCCCCAGCGGGCCGGGCGGAGCACCCAGCGGGTGCTTGCGCTGCTCGCCGGCGGGAAGGTCTGCGCGGCGGAGGCGCCCGTCGCGAGCGTGACCTGCGGCGCGGGATCCAGGCTTAGCGTGATCGCGTCGAGCGGGGGGCCGCCGGGGGTGCGGACGGTGATCGCGATCGTCACGTCCTCGCCCTCGAAGCAGCGCGATCCGGACTGGGTGACGGCGACGATTAGCTCGCTCGGCGGGCGGCGGCGCGGCATGAGCGCCAGCGCGCCCAGCGCGGGGGCCGCCAGAAGGAGCGCGGCGGCGTGGCCGGTGAGGATGGCGGCGATCAGGCCGGCAAGGGCGGCCGTGGCCAGGCTGCTCAGCAGCGGCGACGGGCGCCAGCGAACAACATGGCCGACGCCGGGGTCCGGCGCGACGGGTGAGGCTGCCGGGGCGGGTGAGGCTGCCGGGGCGGGTGAGGCTGCCGGGGCGGCGGACGGCGGGTCCCGGGGTACGGCGGGTGGGCTCGCGGTGGAACCACTCGGGGGACGAGCGTCGGGAAGAGGGGCACCACGGCCCGTTCGGCTAAAAATCGGTTTTTTCATTCAGTGCTTCTTGGCACGGGGACGGTGGCCAGGACCTCGGTGGCCACATCTTCGCCGGTTACCTGGCGGACCCACATCTCGGGGCGGAGGACTAGGCGGTGGGCCAGGGCGGGGACGGCGACGGCCTTGATGTCCTCCGGGGTCACGTAGCCGCGGCCGGCCAGCGCGGCGCGGCCGCGGGCTAGCTGGACGACGGCCAGCGTACCGCGCGGGGAGGCGCCGACGGTGACCTGCGGGTGGGTCCGGGTGGCGGCGGTGAGCGCGACGACGTAGGCCAGCAGGTCCGGGTGCAGCTGCACGTCCTCGAGGGACTCGCGCATGACGAGCAGGCCGGTCGCGTTTGTGAGCTGAGCGGGGTTCGGCGGGGCGGAGCCGCGGGCCAGGCGGCGGCGGACCATCTCCGCCTCGCCGTCGGCGTCCAGGTAGCCGAGCCTGACCCGGGCGATGAACCGGTCGAGCTGCGCCTCGGGCAGCGGGTAGGTGCCCTCGTACTCGATCGGGTTGTCGGTCGCGAGCACGACGAAGGGCTGCGGCAGCGGCCGGGTCACCCCGTCGGCGCTGACCTGGCCCTCGCCCATCGCCTCAAGCAAGGCTGCCTGAGTCTTCGGCGGGGTCCTGTTGATCTCGTCGGCGAGCAGCAGGCCGGTGAAGACCGGGCCGGGGCGGAAGACCGGATCCCCGGTGCGCAGGTCGAGGACGGTCGCGCCGGTCAGGTCGGCGGGCAGCATGTCCGGGGTGAACTGGACCCTGGTGAACTCCAGCCCGAGGACGGTGGCGAACGTGCGGGCCAGCAGCGTCTTGCCCAGACCCGGCAGGTCCTCGATCAGGATGTGGCCTGAGGCGAGCACGCCGAGCAGCAT
>JBOHCG010000527.1:0-5739 GCA_050698735.1 Streptosporangiaceae bacterium
CGCGTACAGGCCGCCGGTCAAGATCCCCTGGATGACGTCGTTGACCCAGTCCATAACTCTGCCTCCTCGGGGGGGACGACCCCCCCCAGACCCCCCCTGATCATGGGGGGGCTGGCCGCCCCCCCAGACCCCCCTGCCCCCCCGCTCACGGGGGGGCTGCCGGCCTCTCCGAGACCGAAGTAAGCCGCCTCGACCTGCTCGGGCGTGACGTCCGCGGGCCTGCCCTCCAGCGTCGTGCGCCCCTCGAGCAGGCACTGGATGTGCGACGCCACCCGCAGCGCCTGGCTGACGTCCTGCTCGACAAGCAGCACGGTAAGCCCGGTGCCCAGGATCTCCGGCAGCATGGCATAGATGCGCTGCACGACGACAGGCGCGAGGCCCAGCGACAGCTCGTCGAGCAGCAGCATGCGAGGGTTGGCCACCAGCGCGCGGCCGATCGCCACCGACTGCTGCTCGCCGCCGGACAGCTGCGCGGTCGGCTGCCTGCGGCGGTCCCTCATCCAGCCGAACAGCTCATACACCCGCTCGATCGTCCACTGCCCCTGTCGCGCGTAGGTGGCGCCCACCTTGAGGTTCTCCTCCACGGTGAGAGATCCGAACAGCCGCCGCCCCTCCGGCACCATGACGATGCCCTGGGTGGCCCTGCGCTCCGGGCGGACGCCGGTCATATCCCTGCCGTCGAACATGATCGAGCCCTCGGTCGGGCGATGCAGCCCCGCGATCGTCCGCAGCAGCGTCGACTTGCCCGCGCCGTTCGCGCCGATGATCGCGTAAACCTCGCCGGGGAAGATCCGCAGCGAAACGTGGCCGAGCGCGCGCAGCTGACCGTGATGCACGGTCAGCTCGCGGACCTCGAGCAGCGGTGTCCCGTTCTGCGGCCGCGCCGCCTGTCCGGCCGCGCCGCCGGTGAGTGAACTGCTCACGGGCGCACCGTCCTGCGCTGAACTCACGCTCCGCTCCGATTGCCGTCCGCGGATCCCGCGTCGCCAAGCTCGATGGGCTCCTCGGCCAGGGCGCCGCCGGTCAGCGACGCGGTCACGGCGGTGCCGAGGAAGACCTCGCGGACCGCCGGGTCGGCCAGCACCGTGGCCGGATCTCCGTCGCCGACGAACGAGCCGCCCGCCAGGCAGATCAGCCGGTTCACCACGGGCGTGAGCGCGCGCACCACGTGCTCGATCCAGATCACCGCGGTGCCCTCGGCGTTGATGCCGCGGACGATCTCCACCAGCTGTGCGACCTCAGGGTCGGTGAGCCCGCCCGCCACCTCGTCGAGCAGCAGCAGCGTCGGCCGCGACGCGACCGCGCGGGCCAGCTCCAGCCGCTTGCGCTGCAGCAGGCCGAGCCGCGCGGCGGGCCAGTTCGCCTCACCGGACATCCCGGTCCGCTCCAGCGCCTCGGCCGCCACCGTATAACTCGCGCGTCGCCGCAGGCCGGCGCCCTGCTGCGCGGCGACGAGGACGTTCTCGAACACGGTCATGTCGGCGAAAGGCCGCGGCACCTGGTAGGTGCGCCCAATGCCAAGCTTGCATCGCGCCGCCGCGTCCATCTTCGTGACCTGGCGCCCGGCGAAGGAGATCTGCCCGGAGCCCGGGGACAGGTCGCCGGAGATGAGGCCGAACAGGCTGGTCTTGCCGGCTCCGTTCGGCCCCACGATCCCGACCGTGTCCCCTGGCCCGACCTCGAACGAGAGATCCTCCGCTATGACGACCCGGCCGAAGCGTTTCGTCACGCGATCCAGCTGGAGCAGTGGGTTTGCCATCCGGTCAGGTGTTGGTGGGCTCGAGGGTCGCAGTGGTCGCCACCTCTGGCATCAGCGTATTGTCGACGACCTCCATCGACCAGCCCCACTGGGTGCTCGGCTTCCACTGCACCCCGAGGCACGGGGTGTCCACCACGCCCGGCGCGGGGTTCTTGGCCGAGGTCCAGTTCAGCTGGCCGGCCAGGCCCTCGATGTTCACCTTGAACAGCGCGTCGGCGACCTCGGCCTTGTCGTGCGGGTCGCTGACCGAGGACAGCGCCTTGTAGCCGACCTCGAAGAGGCTGTAATTGCTGAGCGACTGCACCCACTGCTGGCCGGTGGCGCTCTGGTACTCGTTGGCGATCTGCTGGCAGGTCTCGCCGGTCAGCGAGGACTTCCACGGCATGCCCGGGAACCACCAGGCGTCGGTGGCGATGTTGTTGACCAGGTTGCCGAGCGCCTTCACGTCGCCGGGGAACAGCAGCACCTTGGCCACGCAGGCCAGCGCCGGCTTGTAGCCCTGCTGCGCGGCCTGCTTCCACATCGTGTTGAAGTCGGGCGGCAGCGGCACGTTGGTGAAGAAGTCGCACTTGCTCGACTTGAACGTGGAGATCATCGAGGAGTAGTTGGTGAGCCCGTCGGTGTAGGCCGGCGGGTCGACCAGCGTGTAGCCGGCCGCCTTGGCGAAGATCGGCCACGCGGCGCGGAAGGCGTTGCCGTCGTCGTCGTTGGGGAACATGCAGCCGACGACCTTGTCGGTGTGCAGCTGATCGTGGACCCGGTTGAACATCGCGAAGAAGGAGTTGCACAGGTCGTTGACCCCGAGGAAGTACATCGTCGTCCAGGTCGGCTTGAACGTCGACTTGCCCGGGGTCGGGTTGCCGCCCAGGTTGGTGTACCAAGACTGCCAAGGGACGTTGCCGCAGATCGTCGGGGTGCCGAGCTTCTCGGCCGTGGTCGCGACCGGGACGACCGTCTCCGGCGTGGACGAGGTGAGGATCATGTCCACCTTGTCGGTCAGGATCGCCTGGCTGGTCAGCTGGCCGGCCCGGGTGGGATCGGACTGGGTGTCGTAGGAGGTGACGCTGATCTTGTACGTCTTGCCGCCAGTCTTGATCCCGGCCTTGAACTGCGAGGTGGCCTGGATCTTGCCCAGGAGCCAGTTGTCGGAGGTGCCGAAGTCGGCCAGGTCACCGGTGAGCGGGTGGATGAAGGCGATCGAGATGTCCTTGGTGCTCGAACCGGACGAAGTCGGAGTCGAGGCCGAGGCGCCCTTGATGCTGGAACAAGCGTCGAGCAGTCCGCCGCCCCCCACGACGGCCGCACCGGCGCCGGCCGCGCGCAGCATGCCGCGCCGGCTCATGCCGACCGGGGACGTCCCCCCCAGACCCCCGCTCGAGGGCGACGTGCTGTCGGATTGCGAAGTCTGGTCACTCATGTGCAATCTTCTCCCTTTGAGGTCGCGCCCGGAGCGCGGGACCGCGTCTGAGGTGACACCACGACCCCCGCAGGCCCGTCAAGGGATGCGCGGCGTCATGAGGCTAGCAGCACCGAATTCCCGGTTAAGGGCCACCAACTTGATGTCGAAGCAGCAGGTAGATGACCTGATAAGGCCGCCGGGCCCCGGTGCGGGGTGCGTTTGCGTGCCGATTTCGTATTGCATTGTGGCGGTTTTGTTTTGTGGTGGTGCGCCCGTCGTGGCACGGATGGCGTCCGTGCGCTCTGCGAACGAACGTGCATATAAAGAACAATATGGCAACGCTAGGTTCCTGCTCTGGGTTAGTCAACGTACGTTATGTAACTGTTTCATAGCGTGAGATGCCGAGGTCGCGAGCCTGGTAGGACTCGTAATCCGAGCAATCGTTCATGTTCATCCAGCCCCCTCCGCGCAGCGTTGTTGCCTTCCTGCTTGCTGCTGGTCGCGCAGGGCCACTATCACGCTGTGCAGGTGCCGACGGGTGGCCTCTTCCGCCTCGGCGGGCCGTCGGCCGATAATCGCGGCGATGATCGCGAGGTGCTCGCCCAGTGAGGCCTGCGGCCTGCCGGGGCGCAGCGCCAGCTGGAATTGATGCCGTACCAGCTGCCCGTTCAGCCGTTCGAGCAGCGTGGCTGCCACCGTCTGGCCGGAGATCTCCCGGACCAGCCGGTGCAGTTCGTGGTTGAGTGCGGAGTACTTCAGCGACTCGCCGTCCGCGGCGCTGCGTTCGAGCTGCCGGCCCAGCTCGTTCAGCCGGGCGGCCTGGTCCTCGGTCACGAGCTCGGCCGCCTTGGCCGCGCACAGCCCTTCCAGCGCCATCCGGCACTCGGTAATGGCGACGGCCTCGGCGATGGTGACGACCCTTACCCGCGCGCCGCGGTTCGGGATACGCTCGACCAGGCCCTCAGCCGCGAGGTCGAAAAGCGCTCCGCGCAGGCTCGCCCGGGTAACGCCCATCATGCCCGCGAGTTCCTCTTCAATAAGTCGTTGCCCCGGGGCCATGTCCCCGGCCAGGATCGCCTGCCGCAGCCGCTCGCCCGCGCGCTGCCGCCCGGCCGCCCCAGCCAGCACCGTCCGGCTGGCTCCGCCGTCGGTGGCTCCGCCGTCGGTGGCTCTGCCCTCGATGACACTGCCGTCGATGACACTGCCTTCCCTGGCCGGTGCCGAATCGTCCCGCTCTAGCACGTGGCGATCCTAGAAATTTCCGACAAAATTGTCAACAATTAGCCCCGGATCGTTAACCAGGAGATATGTCGAGGTCAGCGGCCCGCGCCGCCGAGGCGGTCGCCTTCTTCGGCAGGTACTGGGCGTGGCACCGCACACCGTTTTCGGTACGCAGCGTCACACTCACTACCGGGGAAGGGCAGGCCAGCCCCCGGGGAAGGGCAGGCCAGCCCCCGGGGAAGGGGCGGGCCCGGCCTCCCGGGAAAGGGCGGGTCGGCCACCTGTGGGATGACGGGGCGGCCGGGATCTGGGAACGGATTACTAGTCGGTGGCGGTTGTCTGGCACAATGTGATGCTGACCGCCTGGCCCTGCGACGCCCTCTCACCGTTCGCCCGGCCTGGTTCCATTGCGGTCCCGTCGGCTGTTCCCCGGTCGGCGCGGGTCCGCCGCCTCGCATCTAGTTCGCTGGGAGAAGACCACAGCCGTGGCTGTCAAAATCAAGCTGAAGCGCCTGGGCAAGATCCGGGAGCCCTACTACCGGATCGTCGTCGCGGATTCGCGCACCAAGCGCGACGGGCGCGCCATCGAGGAGATCGGCAAGTACCACCCGAAGGCCGAGCCCTCGCTCATCGAAGTCAACTCAGAGCGGGTGCAGCACTGGCTGTCTGTGGGCGCGCAGCCCACCGACCCGGTTCGCGTCCTGCTCAAGATCACCGGGGACTGGCAGAAGTTCACCGGGGAGCCCGGAGCGGAGGGCACGCTCCGCGTCGCCGCGCCGCGCGAAGATAAGAAGGTGCGCTTCGCGGCCGCCGTCGGCCAGAGCCAGGCGGCCAAGGACGCCAAGGCGGCCAAGGACGACAAGGGTTCGGCCAAGGCATCCGGCAAGCCCGCCAGCCAGACGGCCACTAAGGAAGGCGGCCAGAAGCCAGCCAGGGACGCCAAGGAGGGCAAGGGCTCGGCCGGCCAGTCCGCCGCCGATGACGGCGCCGCCAAGGGCGGCGGCCGCGCCAAGGCCAAGGCCGCCGAGACCGAAGCTTCGGCGCAGGCCGCGGCCACCGAGCCCAAGGCCGCCAAGGCCGAGGCCGCGACCGCCGAGCCCGAAGCCAAGCCCGCCAAGGCTGAGGCCAAGCCCGCCGAGCCCGAGGCCAAGCCCGCCAAGGCTGAGGCCAAGCCCGCCAAGGCTGAGGCCAAGGCCGCCGAGCCCGAGGCCAAGGCCGCCGAGCCCGAGGCCAAGCCCGCCAAGGCTGAGGCCAAGGCCGCCGAGCCCGAGGCCAAGCCCGCCGAGCCTGAGGCTAAGCCCGCCAAGGCTGAGGCCAAGGCCGCCGAGCCCGAGGCCGCGACCGCAGCCGAGCCGGAGGT
>JBOHCG010000528.1:0-5731 GCA_050698735.1 Streptosporangiaceae bacterium
TCCCGTGCGGGTAGCTAGAACCCGGAACGAAGGCACTAAGGAAGGAACCAAGCAGATGTATATCGGCATCGGAACGGTAGTCCTCATCATAATTATAATCCTGGCGATCATGCTGTTCCGCCGGTTGTAATGCCATGGCCAGCAAAAAGCGAACCGGCCGACTCGACGGGAGTTGAGCCGGTTTCGCTTTTCTTTGGCCCCCTCAGCTCTTAGGCCCTCAGCTCTGCTGGTCGCGGCCGAATTTCGGCGGGGCAGCGCCGCGGCCTAGCCCCCAGGAGCGCCCCGGACCTGCGCGAACTGCGGCGCCCCTGCCATTCCGACCTCGACGAGGCCTGCGGCAACTGCCACGTCCCCCGCCCCGACACCCAGGCCGGCTGGCGTCTGGACCGCACCTACCTGGTGGTGGGGACCTGACCGCGGCGGGCCATCGGCGCTACCGTGAGGCTCATGCTGGTGGTTCATGTTCATGTCCGGGTCCGGCCGGAACGGACCGCGGACTTCCTTGCCGCGACGCTGGTCAACGCGCGGGCGTCGCTCACCGAGCCCGGCGTGCTGCGGTTCGACGTGCTGCAGGACGAGGCCGATGCCGGGCACGTGGTGCTGACCGAGGTCTACCGCGACGAGCAGGCCTCGGCCGCGCACAAGCAGACGCCGCACTATGCGGCCTGGCGGGACGCGGTCGCCGAGATGATGGCCGAGCCGCGGCAGTCCACCCGGTTCGCCGCGGTGTTCCCCGCGGATGACCCCGGCTGGGCGAGCAGCGCGCCGTGAAGTTCGAGTTCGCTACCGCGAACCGGATGCTTTTCGGCCCGGGCCGGGCGGCCGAACTGCCCGGTGTGCTTGCCGGGCTCGGTACCCGCGTGCTCGTGTGCACGGGCAAGGACCCGGCGCGGCATGCTGCGCTGCTAGCCGGGCTCGGGATGCCGGCCGAGGTCTTCCCTGTCGCGGCCGAGCCGACGGTCGAACTGGCCAGGGCGGGGGTCGGCGCCGCGCGACAGCACGGCGCCGATGTCGTCGTCGCGATCGGCGGCGGCAGCGTCATCGACGCGGGCAAGGCGGTGGCCGTTCTGCTCGGCAACGGCGGGGACGCGCTGGACTACCTGGAGGTCATCGGGTCCGGCCTTCCGATCACCCGGCCCGCCGCGCCGTGCGTCGCGGTGCCGACTACCGCGGGCACCGGGGCCGAGGTGACCGCCAACGCGGTGCTCGCCGCGCCGGCCCACCGCCTCAAGGCCAGCCTGCGCAGTCCGCTGATGATCCCGCGGGTCGCGCTCGTGGATCCCGAGCTCACCGTCTCGTGCCCACCGCAGGTCACCGCCGCAAGCGGCCTCGACGCGCTCACTCAGTGCCTTGAGCCCTTCGTCAGCGTGCGGGCCAACCCGCTGACCGACGGGCTGGCCCGGGAGGGGCTGCGCCGCGCGGCGGCGGGGCTGCGCGCTGCCTACGCCGACGGCGGCGACCTGGCGGCGCGCGCGGACATGGCCGTCTGCGCCCTGCTCGGCGGGATGGCGCTGGCCAACGCCAAGCTTGGCGCCGTGCACGGCCTGGCCGGCGTGATCGGCGGCACCGCGGACGTGCCGCACGGCCTGGCCTGCGCCGCACTGCTGGCCCCGGTCATCGAGGCCAACCTCCGGGCACTGCCGAGCGGGCATCCGGCCCTCGACCGGTACGCCGAGGCGGCCCGGCTGCTGACCGGGCAGCCCGCCGCGACCGTTGAGGACGGCCTGGCCTGGATCCGCGAGACCCTTGTCCTGCTTGCCGTGCCAAGGCTGGCCGCGTTCGGCCTCGATCCCCAGCATGCCGACGAGATCGCGGCCAATGCCATGACCTCGTCCAGCATGCAGGGCAATCCCCTCCCGCTAAGCCACGAAGACCTGCGGGCCGCACTGATCCAGGCCCTGTGAGGCAGCGCCCGTGAGCCAGTGCCCGTGAGCTGATGCCCGTGAGCTAATCAGGGCCCGGTGCGCTGATCCGGGCCCTGTGCGCCTCGATCAGACGGTTATCGCGGCGTCATTTCCTTCCTCCGCGGTGACGGCCAGGTCGTCGAACCACATGCCGTCCTCGGCGAGGTAGCGGAAGTGCAGCGTGGTGCCGGCCTGGACCGTGACCGCGGCGCTCCGAGTGCTGTTCGCGCGCCGCCGCAGCGGGTGAGCGAAAGGATTCCAGTCGTTGAAGTTGCCCACCACCGACACGGCACCGCTTGGCTCGTCGGCAGGCAGCGTGAAGGTGACGCGAACTGTGCCGTCACGCCCGGGCCTGGTCGTCTTGATCAACGCTCTCTCCCATCCGGGGGCTCAGCCAACTTGATCAAGCTTATTATGACAATTCGATCGGCTGTTCGCTAGTACTGCCGTCCGAACCCGGCGTGTCGCGCGTAATCCGGAAGAATCAGTCCGAATCGGCAGCGGCCCGGCGGACGAGGCGGACCTGCGAGTGCGGGTGCTCACGCCAGGTGCTCGCTCCGGACGCCGCGGCGGACTTGGCCTGCTCCCACTTGAGCCGGGCGAGCTGGCCCGGCGGCACCTCGAGTTCCTTGATCCACGCCCTGGTCGCCGCGACGACGTGTGAGCCGGCGACGGCCAGGCCGACCATGCCCACCACCGCGCCGATCCCGATCAGCACGCCGCCCGCGATCAGCGGCCCGGACTGCAGCTGGGGCCACGCCCCGCTGGACTGGCTGTTGCTCTGATCATTAGCCATGGCGCCCGTCCTCACATTATGTCCGCGAGCCCTTTCCGGGCCCTCACCGTCGGTAACAAGCCTATCGAGGGGGAAACGCGACGGGAATGCGGCCGGCTCCGATAACGGCGACGGTCCGCAGACGGCCGCCATCGGCTCACGTGGCCCCGAGAGGCAGAGTGAACATGGAAAGCCGTCCAGTCACATCAGCACCAGAGACAACTCGCCACGCAGCGGAGAAGTCTGGACAGCGTGGCCGGAACCCGGCGGCCCCGGCGTGGTGCGAAATCCCAGGAAAGGGACGTCATGACCGAAGACGAGATCGTCAGCCGAGCCGAGGAACTCCCTGATCGATTCGCGAACCGCGTGAGCGAGAGCACGCTGTGGAGCATCAAGCGCATGCGCGGCGGCGGGGAGTACGGGGAGCTGACGATCGAGTTGGCGGCGTCGCTGGCCGCCCAGCACACGCCGGTTACCGCCGCCGAGCGGGACGAACTGCTCGCGCTGCTGCAGGCGATGGGCATGCCGACCGATCCGATCGAGAGGCTGAACGTCCAGGGCTAAGCTGAGGCGACGGGAGGCGCCGTGGACATCACCGAGCTCATTCTCGACGATCACCATGAGCAGCGTCGGCTGTTCGCGATCCTGGAGCAGATCGACCGGGAGGACACCGAGGTGCTGTCCGCGCTGTGGGCGCGGCTGGCGACCTTCCTCGAGCTGCACGCGGCGGCCGAGGAGAAGATCTTCTATCCCGCGCTGCTGCAGGTGGGCCTCGCCGCGCGCCGGGCGGCCGGGGTCGAGGCGGAGACCCTCGACGCCATCGGTGACCACAACGAGATCCGAGACGCGGTCGCCGAAGTAGCCAGCCACCAGGTCGGTACCGACGGCTGGTTCGCGGCGGTGGCCGGTGCGAACCTGGCCAACAGCGATCACATGGCCGAGGAGGAACGCGAGGGCCTGACCGACTTCCGGCGGCTGGCCGGGCTGCACCAGCGGCACGAGCTTGCCGTTGCGTTCGCCGCGTTCGAGGCCCGGAACTACGCCGGGGTCCCCGTGATCGACCGGGACCCGGCCGCCTACGTCCGCGAGGAAGAAGAGGCGCTGGAGCCGCGCCCCGCGGGCTCGCTCAGCATCGGCAGCCTCAAGCGCCGCTGACCGCCCGGGTGCCGCGCCGCCCGGGCGATTCCCTTCTGCAACCGTTCTGCACCTGGCGGGGATTCGGGCTGCTACCGACGCCGGGAAATCTACTGGTTATCAGATAAGAGCTTCGGGCCGGAGAGGCGACCGACCCTGTTAACACGAGAGGGGTGGCCAGGATGACTGCCAGCCACACCGCAGTGTCCGCAGAACTCGGCGTCGGGCTTGTCGGACCGGAGCACACGATCGTGCCGTTGATGGCCAGCCTGTACTACAACCGCCAGGACCCGTACGCGGTCCGGATTGCCTTCCATGTGGGAACGGACGAGCCAGTGGAGTGGACTCTTGCCCGTGACCTGCTCGCGGCGGCGTTGCACGCCAGGGAGGGAATCGGCGATGTGCAGGCATGGCCGTCTGCGGCCGCAGGTGACCCGGCAGCGGGGGGAGACAGTGAGGGGACCGCTGCCGGGCACCAAATCTTGAACATCTCGATGTCCTCGCCGTTTGGGCACGCGCTGTTCCAGGTCTCGGCCGCCGAGATAGCCGAATTCCTCGACCGCACCTACGAGATCGTCCCCGCCGGCGACGAGACCGGTCACATCGACTTCGACGCCGAACTGGCCAACCTGCTCAGCTAGGCATGACCGCCGGACGGGGGCCCGGCGGACCACCGAGCCGCCGGGCCTCGCCCGGCGGCTTGTGGCGTGCGGTCAGACGACCGGGGTGCCCGTGGTCGCGGCCAGGTCAGCGAACAGGCCGGTGAGGAGCTTGGTCACCGGCCCGGGCAGGCCGGGAGATCCGCCGCCGCCGATCGTCCGGCCGTCCACCGACACGACCGGGGCGAGGCCGCCCATGGTGCCGGTCACGAACGCCTCGTCGGCCGTGTACAGCTGGGGCAGCGTGTAGTCACCGGCCTGGCAGGCGATCCCCGCCGCGGCGGCAAGCTCGAGGACGACGGCCCTGGTGATGCCCGCCGGACACGACACGGTGGTCGGCGTCGCGAGCGTCCCGCCGGTCACCATGAAGACGTGCGTGGCGTTGGTCTCCGCGATGAAGCCCCGGTGGTCGAGCATCACCGCGTCGTCGGCGCCGGCGACGTTCGCCTCGATCTTGGCCAGGATCGACGGCAGCAGGTTGTTGTGGTGGACCTTCGGGTCCAGGCAGTCCGGCGCGGGCCGGCGCACGCTCGCGGTGATCAGCGTGATGCCCGCCGGGTCGTAGACCGGATCCTTGTACTCGGCGAGCACGATCAGCGTCGGGCCCGCCTGGTTGAGCCGGGGGTCCATGCCGGAGGTGATCTTGATCCCGCGGGTCAGCGTGAGCCTGATGTGGACGCCGTCCCGCATGCCGTTCGCCTCCAGCGTGCGCCGGATCTGCCCGGCGATCTCCTCGTCGGAGGGGATCGCCTCGAAGGCGAGCGCCCGGGCCCCGGCGCGCAGCCGGGCCAGGTGATCCTCCAGCCGGAAGATCCTCCCGCCGTAGAGCCGCAGCCCCTCCCAGACCGCGTCGCCGCCCTGCACCACCGAGTCGAACGGGTTCACCGCCGCCCGGTCGCGGTGGCTGAGCCTGCCGCCGACGTTGACGATCAGGTCACGGTTTCGCTCATCGAACGCCTGCAGCACTGCGCCTCCCGCTCGTCTCCGGGGCGCCTTGAAGGCGCCGCACTGTCCGCCTGGCCGCCTGCGGCGGCGGGCCCTCGTCGCTCGTCCCTCGCTCCTCAGTCCAGGCGCCGCCGCGCCCCTCCGACTCGCTCATAACGAGCCTCCCTGGGCGGACAGGGCGGAAAGGCGGTACCGGTGCAGCCGCTCGAAGTGCGGCACGCAGCGCTCGGCGAGCGGCTCGAGGCGGGCGGGCAGGCCGCGGGCCGGCGGGCGGTAGGCCGCGAAGCCGGTTGAGGAACGCACGCTGTCATACC
>JBOHCG010000529.1:0-5724 GCA_050698735.1 Streptosporangiaceae bacterium
GCCCGGGCCGGCAGGTGAGCACGGTGTGGCCGGTCACGGCCACGATGACCGTGATCATGGCGCTGGGCAGGAAGCTGAAGCAGGACGGGATCCAGATGGTGACACTGGAATCCACCTCGGACTACTGGCGCTGCTGGTATTACGTGCTGGAGATGTGCGGCCTGGCGGTCCAGCTGGTCAACGCGTCCCAGGCCAAGAACCTGCCCGGCCGGCCCAAGACCGACAAGCTGGACGCGGTCTGGCTGGCGAAGCTGACCGAGATGGGGCTGCTGCGTGCCTCGTTCGTGCCGCCGCCGCTGATCCGGGAGCTGCGGGACTACACCCGGACCCGGGTCCACCTGGTCCAGGACCGGACCCGGTACTGGCAGCGGCTGGAGAAGCTCCTCGAGGGCGCCCTGATCAAGCTCTCGTCGGTGGCCAGCAAGCTGACCACCGATTCCGCCAAGGACATGATCAACGCGATGATCGCGGGGGAACGCGACCCGCAGGTCCTGGCCCGCAAGGCCCGCACCCGGATGCAGGCCAAGCACGACCAGCTGGTCGAGGCACTGACCGGCATGTTCGATGAACATCACGGCGAGATAGCCCAGATACTGATGGACCAGATCCGCGCTCTCGATACCCGCATCACCAGGCTGGGGCGGCGGATCGGGGAACTGGCATCGGCGATGCCCGAGGGGTGGGGCATCGATCCCGGCGGGGAGACCGGGCCGCAGGCCGGGAACGGCCCGGACGCGGTCCGGCTGAACGCGGCCGCCCGCCTCGATGAGATCCCCGGCATCAGCGCCGAGCTGGCCCGCTCCATCATCGCCGAGATCGGCCTGGACATGTCCCGGTTCCCCACCGCCGCGCACCTGGTGTCCTGGGCCGGGGTATGCCCGTCCGCGCAGCAGTCCGGGCCCCGGACCGGCAAGGGGAAGAAAGGCCAGGGCAACAGGTACCTGCGCGGCTACCTCGGCCAGGCCGCGATCGCCGCCTCCCATACCCGCACCTTCCTCGGCGAGCGCTACCACCGCCTCGCCAGGCGGCGCGGCAAGACCAAAGCCCAGGTCGCCATCGCCCGCTCCATCCTGGTCATCATCTGGCACCTGCTCGCTGACCCCGATGCCCGCTTCACCGACCTCGGCGAGGACCACTACGCCAGCCGTCTCGACAAAGGACGCCGGATCCGCAATCACGTCCGCGGCCTCGAAGCACTCGGCTACACCGTCACCATTACCCCCGCCGCCTGAGGCACACCACCTCGGCCGGCGCCGCACCATGCACCGGTCCGCTGCCGCACACCAAAGCTGAGGCAGGAGAACCTAAGGCCAGCACCGCCTGACGCACACCGCCCTCTAACCAGGCCCGGCGCCGAGCCAGTCCGGGTCCGCTGCCGCGCGCCCAGCTGAGGTCATCCGAATTTCCGGTCAGAAAGCTCAGCAGCATTACGCCTCACTCCAGCGTGTCCGCGGTCGGGCAGCGGCCCGGTCGGCCCGGTCGGCCCGGTCGGCCCGGTCGGCCCGGGCCGCGGGCAGCGCCGCCACATACTCACGGCCTGCCTGGGTCAGCCGGTACAGGTGGCGAGGCGGCCGGCCAGGAGCGCCCTGCTCCCAGGACGTCTCAAGCAGGCCGCGGTCGGCGAGCCTGACGAGTATCGGATACAAAGAACCGGACTTCAGGTGCACCTCGGTGACCAGGTCATAGCCATAGCGCCATCGCGCCGGATCGGCCGCCAGCGCTCGCAGGACGCCGATCGCCTGCTCGGACGGGGGGCGGTTACGCTGCATAAGCCCTAACTCTACTCATGTAGAACACAGCCCCAATGACGGGGCTCGTGTGCCCCCGGCCCCGCGAGACACCCAGCAAATGGGGCACGTGTGCCCCCAGCCCCGATAGACGGGGCTTGTGCGTCCCGAGCCCCGTTCAGGGCACCGTAGGCAGTGACTGCTGGTGTCTATGAGGTAGATGAGGAAAGTTCGCCGCGGGCGCGTCAGGCTGGCCTGACCGGGCGGTAGCGCGGATCCCACATCAGCGCCCGCAGGTGGCCGACGAGATCGGCCTGCGGTAGCGCGGTCGCTACGCCTTCCGCCGCGGCGGCCCTGGCGACCGCGGCGGCCACCGCGACCGACGTCTCCCGCAGCTCGGCCACCCGCGGCAGCAGCGGAGCGCCAGGGCTGGAGATGTCGACCAGGCCCGCGACCGCGCGGGCGGCCGCGAGCAGCATCCCGTCGGTCACCCGCCGCGCCCTGGCGGCGATCACCCCCAGCCCGAGGCCGGGGAAGATCAGGGCGTTATTGGCCTGCCCGACCTCGTAGCGGATGCCGGCGTGGTCCACCGGGCCGAACGGGCTCCCGGTGGCGACCAGTGCCCGCCCGTCGGTCCAGCCGATGAGGTCGGCCGGCGCCGCCTCGGCCAGGGCGGTCGGATTGGACATCGGCAGGATCACCGGCCGTCCGGCGTGAGCCGCCATGTCGCGGACGATCGCCTCGGTGAAGGCCCGGGCCTGCCCCGAGGTCCCGATCAGCACCGTGGGATGCACCCGGGCGACCACCTCGGCCAGGCCGATGCCGTCATCGCCGCGCCAGCCGGCCACCTCCGCCGGATCGCGCGCGTACCTGCGCTGCGCGTCGCTGAGCGCGGTCATGTCCCCGGTGAGCAGTCCCGGCCGGTCGACGGCCCACAGCCGCCGCCTGGCTTCCGCCTCCGGCACTGCGTCGGCCGCCATCGCCGCGGTCAGCTGGTCGGCGATGCCCGCCCCGGCGGTCCCCATCCCGAAGATCACGATGCGGTGGTCGGCCAGCGGAATCCCGGTCGCCCTCGTCGCGGCAAGCACGGCGGCGAGGTTGACCGCGCCCGTGCCCTGGATGTCGTCGTTGAACGTCAGCCGTTCGTCCCGGTATCGCTCGAGCACCCGCCTGGCGTTCGCGACGCCGAGATCCTCCCAGTGCAGCATGGCGACGGGAAACAGCTTGCCCACCACGCGGACGAACTCATCGAGGAAGGCGTCGTACTGCGCCGCGGGCACGCGCGGATGGCGGTTGCCGATGTAGAGCGGGTCGGAAAGCAGGCTCCGCCGGTCGGTCCCGACGTCCAGCATGACCGGGATCGTGCGAGCGGGATCGATCCCGCCCGCCGCGGTGTACACGGCCAGCTTCCCCACCGCGATGCCGATGCCGCCGACCCCCCAGTCCCCGATGCCGAGGATGGCGCCCGCGTCGGTCGCCACCACCAGGTCGACGCCGTCGGGCCCGAGATCGACGTCGAGCAGCGAGGCCTCTATCAGTTCCGGGTGGTCCACCGACAGGTAGATCCCGCGGGGACGCCGGTACTCATGGCTGTAGCGCTCGATCGCCTGCCCGACCGTCGGCGTGTAGACGATGGGCAGCATCTCGGCGAGGTGGTCGGTCAGCAGCCGGTAGAACAGAACCTCGTTGCGGTCATGCAGCGCGTTCAGGGCGACGTTGCGCTCGAGGTCGTCGGGCTGGTGCCTGTACTGCGCGAGAACGCGCGCCACCTGGTCATCCAGCGTGAAATGGGCCGGCGGGACCAGCCCGGTCAGCCCGAGGCCGCGACGCTCGTCGTCGTCGAACGCCGTTCCCTTGTTGATCCGCGGGTCAGCCAGGACCTGCCGGCCGCGCAGCGTGGTCCGCCACGCGCCGTCCTCGTCTCGCCACACCGTCCGCATCTCATCCCTCCAGCCACCATGATGATCCTGGCTGGTCAGATCGGGAAGCCGATGGCGCGAAGTTGGGCGCCGAGGCCAGGGCAGGGGTCGGCGCAGGGGTCAGGGTCAGGCGGCGCGCTGCGCGAGCAGGCCGGCGAGCCTGCCGAGATTCGCCCGGACGACCTTGGTCTGCCCTCGGTGGACGATCGGCTCGATCGCGCGGCCGAAGGTGCCGTCGAGGCCGGATTCGGCGGCGAGGCGATAGCGGACGGTCGTGCCCGCCGGCGAGGCCGAGACGTCGTAGCAGACCGCGAAGGTCAGCGGCCCGCCCACGGACTGGCTCGTCATCCGGATCCCCGGCACGAACTCGGTGACCTGCGTCGTCCACTCGACGCGGCGGCCGAGGACCAGGCTCGCGCCACGGTAGCGGGTGCCCACGGTCACCGCCCCGCGGCCGGCCTGAGCGCATTCGAGCACGGAGGAGTCCCAGCGGGGCAGGTTCCCGGCAGTGACCAGGAAATCGAAAACCACCCCGGCCGGGCGGGCGATGATGACGTTCTCATCGATGACGGGCATGCTCTCTCCAGGTTCATTAGGTGGCCCGGCAGCCAGGCCGCTCCCTACACCAGCCCAGAGGACGCCGGCCGCGCCTTGATACGAGCGCGCTGCCGGAACCTTGGCTTGACCGCCCCTCCAGCCGAGTAATATGGTTTTACGGTGATTACCGATAAACCAGTTAGCGACGACGGCGGCGAGGTGTCGCCGATCGAGTTTTACCTGGACCGGGGATCGGGGGTGCCGACGTACCTGCAGCTCGTGCACCAGGTGGACTACGCGCTGCGGCTTGGGTTCCTGGCCGTCGGCGACCGGCTGCCGCGGATCAAGGATGTCACCCGGTCGCTCGCCGTCAACCCTGACACGGTGATGAAGGCCTACCGCGAGCTTGAGGTGCGCGGGATCGCCGCCGGCCGGCCGGGGCTCGGCACGTTCATCGTCGCGGCGCCGGACGTGGCGGGGCTGCGCGAGATGGCGGCGCTGCAGCGCAAGCTGACCGCCTGGCTGGCCGAGGCCGGGACGGCGGGAGTGGACGAGCTGGGCATGAAGGCCTTGTTCGCGGCGGCGCTGCGAGATTTTCACCACGGCGGGGGCGCCGGAGGCCGCCTGCCCGATCGTGACGTCGGCGACCGGGCAGGCGGTGCGGCGTGACGATCATCGAGGCCGAGCGGCTGGGCAAGCGGTACCGGAAGCTCTGGGCTCTCCGCGACTGCGGCCTTTCTGTGCCGGACGGCCACGTGGTCGCCCTGGTCGGGCCGAACGGCGCGGGCAAGACCACCCTGCTCAGGCTGCTGGCCGGCCTGGCCAGCCCGTCCGCCGGGCGGGTGACCGTGCTTGGCGGCTGCGAGCCGGGGTCGGCCGCGGCGCGGGAGGGGGTCTCGTATCTCGACCAGCAGATGCCGCTGCAGGGGAACCTGCGGGTCCGGGACCTGCTGAAGGTAGCCGAGGCGATGAACGTCCGGTGGAACGGCGAGCTCGCAGCGGCCCGGCTGGCCGCGCTCGGCATCCCGTTGCGGCGCAGGGCGGGCCGGCTGTCCGGCGGCCAGCAGGCACAGCTCGCGCTGACGCTGGCGATCGCCCGCCGTCCGCGGCTCCTGCTGCTCGACGAGCCGCTGGCCAGCCTGGACCCGCTCGCCCGGCAGGACGTCATGGCGGCACTGATGACCGGCGTGGCCGAGGACGGCCTGACCGTCGTGTTCTCCTCGCACGTGGTGCCGGAACTCGAACGGGTCGCCAGCTACCTGATCGTGCTGTCCGGCGGCCAGGTGCAGGTCGCCGCGACCGTGGAGAGCCTGCTTGACTCGCACCGCGCGCTGATCGGTCCCGCCGGGGACGCCACCCGCCTCGCCGAGCAGGTGCCGGTCGTGACGGTGTCCCGGGCCGGGCGCCAGGCCCGCGCGCTCGCCAGGACCGCCGCGGCGCCGCCCGGCTGGGACGGCCGGCCCGTCACCATGGAGGAACTCGTGCTCGGATACCTGCGGGAACCGGCCGCCCGCGCCCTGCCAGGGCCGGAGGCGACCCGA
>JBOHCG010000530.1:0-5709 GCA_050698735.1 Streptosporangiaceae bacterium
GGGGTGGTCATCGGTCGTTGTCTCTCATTTAAAGTGGCGGATTTCTGGGGTCGGGTGGCTCCAGTGTCGGAGGCGGATCTCGCTGAACCTGGCGCGGTGGCCTTCGATCCATCTGCGGATGGGGTCGTTCCGGAGGAAGAAGCGGGGGTAGGACTGCTCGCCGATGCCATCGGCGACGTGCTGGTAGAACGGGCGGGCGTCCCACTCCAGGGCGACGTATCGGCGCCAGCTCAGGTCGGTGAGGATCGCGGTGAGCGTGACGGCCTCGGGGAGGGTCACGACCGGGGGCGGCCGCTTCTCGGCCGCGATGCCGAACGTGGCGGCCCGGTCGCGCCATCGCTGGCTGAAGACGGGCATGCGGCGGGGTTCGCATTCGGTCCAGTCCTGGGTCATGCTCCAGGCGGCCTGGAAGATGCCGGCGGCCCAATTCCTGTCGGGGCTGCGGGCTAGGAGCCGGTCGCGGCGGCGGGTCGCGGTCAGGATCTCCCCGGCGGCTGACAGGTCGTGCTGGGCGGTCTCGGACGGCGTTCCGAGCCAGCGCTTGTGGCGGTGGCAGACCAGGGGGGACGCGCCGGGCAGGACCATGACGGGCGCCCCGGAGCTGCCCGAGGCGAGCAGCCGGCACCGCCGGCAGGCAGGCCGGGCGCGGGGCGAGGGCTGGTGAAGGTGGAGGGCTGGCCGGCCGGCTGGCAGCGGCAGGCCGGACGGCTGCTGCCGCAGGGCGGGCAGTGCCCGGGCGAGCCGTTCGCGGGAGATCCCCGGGTATGTCTCCAAGCGGTCAAGTGCCTGCTCGTTGAGCCAGGCGTCACGATCGAGCAGGTGGTATCCGCTGCCGCAGCTGAGCTGGCCGAGTGCCCGCATGATCGTGGTCGGGCGCAGGTCGTTGGCCTCGGAGAGCCGCCGGGCGTAGGAGAGGACGGTTTCCCCGCCGAGCGGGCGGACGGTCACCGGCAGGGCGCGGGCGGGGGCGTTCCAGAGTCTCACGGGCCGGCCTTCCGCGCGGCCGCCGCGGGCCGTCGGGGGACGGGTGCCCGGTACTGCTCCTCGGCGGCGGTGTCGAGGATGACGGCGTCCAGGTGCTTCCTGGTGATCTTCTCGGTGCCGTCGCTGATGGCGTCGTTGGCGGCCTCGTGGATGAGCTGGTCGAGGCTGCCGATCATGCCGCCGGTGCGCTGGTGCAGGTAGGGGGCCAGTCGCAGCAGGGTGCCGGGCTGGTGGCGGTGCAGCCGCAGCGACTCCTCGATGGTGGCGACCAGCCTGGCCCAGTCGGCCTGCTCACCGGCGGCGCCGTAGCCGAACGCGCTGGTGGTCACGCTGATGAACCGGCCGGCGATCTGCCGGCCGCGCATCCCGGTGAACATGCCATTCTCGGCGAGGTCCAGGCCGGCGTAGACGAAGGTGGCGCTGATGCTGTCGAAGAAGTACTTGAGCTGGTCGGAGGCCGCGGCCCCGGTGCGGGTCCGCAGGTCGAGCCGGTGAACCTCGTCGACCAGGACCAGGCCGCACCCGACCTTGCGGAGCACGCCCGCGACGGCCTGGGTGATGGCGTGCTGGCTGTCGTGGCTGCTGACGGGCAGGCCGAGGAACGCGGCGATCTCGATCGCGAGCATCTTCGGGGTGGCGGCCGGGGGGACGATGATGTAGACGACCGGGACGCGCCCGGTGCTGCCCGGCGACCGCCGCCCGGTCTCGATCTGGTGGATCCTGCCGAGCTGGGTGATGGAGGTGGACTTGCCGGTCCCGGACGGGCCGGACACGATCAGCCCGCGGCGCCCGAGCTGCTTGCCGCGGTTGTTCACGATCAGCTTGGCGCCGGTCGTGGTGATCTTCCGGATGTCGGGGGTCGCGACCAGCACCAGCTCGCTGTGGTAGGCCGTGCGGGCGTCGTCGTAGATCTCCCGCTCGGCCGTATCCAGGCGCTCCAGGTCAGCGGCGGGCAGCAGCCGGGGCGGTTCCGGGCGGGACCGGGACACGAACGTGGCCCAGCCTTCCCTGCTGGCCAGCGGGTGCCGCGGCCCGCCGGCGCTCACCGGTATGGCCTGTCCTCGCCGAACGGGTCGAACAGCCCGAAGCCCACCACGGTCCCGGTGATCTCCTGTTCCTCGTCCGGCTCCTCGTCCGGGGCGGGATCCTGCGCGCCCGGCAGGGCGGGCGGCGGGGCTTCGGGCAGGGCGGGCGGGAGCGCGGCGACGGCCCTGGCCCGCCCGAGAGCGCGCCGGCTTTCGGGCCCCTGCCCGGCTTTCCGCAGCAGTGCGGCCAGGACCACCGCGACGGCTGTCTCATTGGCGTCGTCGACCCCGCGATCGGCGGCGATCTTGCGGGCGTGCCGCCAGGTGAAGTCGGCGAACGGCTGGGCCACCATGGGCAGGTGGGTCCACGGGACGGTGATCCAGCCGCCGTTGTGGTGGTTGCGGACCCAGACCCTGGTCAGGTCGTAGGGATCGTAGTGGACCTCCCAGCGGCCGCCCTTGCCGGCGACTCCGGACGACAGCCGCCGGTAGGGCCCGAGCTCGGAGCAGTTGTAGGTGCGGTAGTCGATCTGGATGCCGCTGTCCCCGATCGAGCGCCATTCGGCGGGCATCAGCTCGATGTAGTCCTCCCCGGTCAGGGCCACCGGGACGTAGCCGGCGGCGGCGACCAGCGCCGCGTAGGCATCGTTGGGAGATGCGGGCCAGCCCGGGGTGAACGGGTGGCGCAGCCCGTCGTGCGGCCGGCATTGCCAGCCGGCGATGACCCACTCGTCGAGCAGCTCCTGCAGGTCGGCCAGCGACCACAGCGCCTGGCCGCCGTCGCCGGCGCCGCGGCGGGTGACGTCCCGGCCGGTGTAGCCGGCCACGTGCTGGCAGAACAGCGTGTTGACCGACTCGAAGGTCCGCTCGATGATTGCCTTGTCGGTGCCGGTCTGCTGGTGGGCGGGCTGCACCGAGATGCCGAGGGTGTCGGCGGCCCGCAGGAACACCTCCGACAAGAACACCTTGCCGTGATCGATGACGACCGTGTCCGGGACGATGACCGGCTTGGCCGCCGTAAGCTCCATCCGCTGGTCTATGCTGGCCAGCCGCTTGTGCGGGATCCGCGAGGCCGACATCGCCAGCGCCTGGTCCCAGCCGGGCCGCATCGGCTCGGGCACCATCATCTTCGCCAGCAGCAGCGCGGCATCGACTGCCTTGGCGCCGACCGGCCGCAGGACCGCGGCGCAAATGGTCCTGGTCGCGACGTCGATCGCCGCGATGAGCTCGGGCCGGTCGGGCAGCCCGTCGTCCATCAAGGCCATCACGTCCAGCGGGGTGCCGTCCATCTGCACCTGCTCGCCCGGGCGGGCCGCGATGGTGGCGGTGAACACCCCGTCCGGCCGGTTCGCGGTCTGCCGCCGGGTCACCGCCGACCCGAACGTGTGCCGGCCCGCCGACAGCACGTCCAGGAGCCGGTAGAACGTCGCGTCCGACGGCAGCGGCACGGTCCCGGGGCCGTGCTCGTCTTCCACCTTCTGCCTGATCTGCCGCACCGCGCGGGACTTGGTGCCGGTCGAGGCGTGAGTCTGCGCGTCGATCACCGCGACCGCGGCGGCGACCACCCTCTGGTCGACGTTCCCCGTGGGCCTGGTCCGCCGCGCGTACCGGGTGTCGACCAGCCCCCATAGCCCCTGCTCCCGGTAGCGGCGCCGCATCCGCTGGACCGTGCGGAGGCTCGCGTTGACCCCGGCTGCGGCCAGCTCGTCTGCCTTGGCCCGCTCCCGCTCGATCAGGGAGCGGGCCGCCGGATCGTACTCGGGCCGCGGGCTCGTGCCGGGGGCCGCGTCCGGGGGCAGCCCGGTCTCCACCTCGGTCAGGTGCCGTTCCCATTCGCGGGCGGCGGCGGCGACCTGGGCGGGCAGCGACTCCAGCAGTCCCATCGGCGATACCCGGGCTCTCGGCCCGGCCCCGACCACGGCGAAGTCAGGCGCCCCGGCCAGGTAGGCCATCGCCACCACGGTGGCTTGGCCCGAGTCCGCCATGAGCCTGACCAGGCTGCCGGACAGGGCGACCACGGAGTGCTCGGCGCCGGCAAACACGACCCGGTCCCCGATCCGCAGTACCCCGGGACGCTCAGCCACGGCCCGTCCTCCGCACCACGGTCCGGTCGCTGAGCACGACCGTCAGGTCCGCCGTCAGCTCCCGGCGCCACATCAGGTGGAACAGCGCGGGCAGCGTCGCCAGCGGGTCCCCGGCCGCCTCCGCCCCCTCCATCAGCCCAAGGCCGGGGCCGAAGGCCTCCAGCAGCCGGGCCTCCGTCGCCGGCTCCCCGCAGCGCGGGTGCCGGTAGCCGGCGATCCACCGGTGGTTGGCGGCCACCACCGGGTCCATCGCGCCGCAAACCGCATAACCCCAGCCCAGCACATCGCAGGCCTTCCGCGTGGCGGCGAACGCCTCCCTGTCGCTCTCATCGGCCGCGTCCCGGGGCCGGGAGTCCACCACCAGCGCACCGCCGCCCGCCAGCCGGGCGAAGAAATCCGGCGCGTGCCGGCGGGCCTTCCCCGCCGGCGTCCGCCACGACAGCCAGAACGGCTGCGAGACGATCGCGGTCACCGCCGGGTCGAAGTCCAGCGCGACCAGGTGTCCGCGCTCGACCCATGACTCAAACCCGACCCGCCGCGCCATCGTCGCCGACCAGTACCAGCCCGGATAGTTCCGCTGCCCCCGGTAAGACGGGAACGAGCGCACCGGGCGGCAGGCCTCGAGCTCGGCACAGCGGAGCCTGTCGAGCCCGGCCCGGACCTCCCGCCCGTCCGGCCCCGCGTAAGCCACCTCGAACCCCGCAGGCAGCCGCACGGCCGCCCCGCCCGGGCCGCCGTCAGCATCCCAGCTCGCGGCCAGCAGATCAGCAGTCACAGCAGCGCTCAGCCCTTCCCCCGGGGGCACATGCCCGGCTCCCGGCGCGCACGACACCACATCCTCGCCAGTTCAGGTGAGAACCCGCCACCTGTTCCGCCAGATCAAGTGAGAAACCGGCTCGCATGCGCCACATCAGATGAGAACCAGCCCAGCTGTCCCCTTATTTTTGTCATTGAATCTTGCTCGCCCGGCGCCTTCTGCCACCGGAGCCGGACTTGACCCTGATGACGAGGTGATCCGCATGGCAGATTTCACAGCCCGCACCCTCCGCCCGCCGGCGGCGCCGGTGCACGGGACCCTCTTCGTCCCCGCTACGGCTGAACCCTCCGCGGCCGTCTTGCTGATCGGCGGCTCGGGCGGCAGCGAGCCCTCCTACGCGGGCGAAGCGCTCGCCGGCGAGGGAGTCGCCGCCTTGTCGGTCGCGTACTTCGCGCGACCGGGGCTGCCAGGCCAGCTGCGCGGCATCCCTCTTGAGTACTTCTTTTCTGCTCTGGAGATCTTGCGAAACGAGCTGCCGTCCTCAGCCGTACCGCTCGCCGTGCTCGGTATGTCCCGGGGAAGCGAAGCGGCCATGCTGACCGCGATCCACTCACCCATCCGCGTCGGCGGCGTGGTGGCGACGGTTCCCGGGAACGTCGTGGCTGGCAGCTGGCCGCCGGGCGGGCCGGCGTGGCTCCTCGACGGCCAGCCGCTGCCATACGCAGACCACTCCGGCCCAGCTTGCGAGGATGCCAGCGCCCTCATCCCGGTCGAACTGGTTCCCGGGCCAGTCTTTCTCGTGGCCGCAGGGGCGGACCAGGTGTGGCCCTCGGCCGATATGGCAATCGCACTGTCACGG
>JBOHCG010000531.1:0-5698 GCA_050698735.1 Streptosporangiaceae bacterium
GCCCAGTGGCGGGCAGAGCGGCGGGCAGAGCGGCGGGCAGAGCGGCGGGCAGAGTGGCGGGCAGAGCGGCGCCTGGCGCGCGCTGCCGGCGGTGCCCGCGGGGACCGTCACGCTGGCGCCGGACGAGGGGGGATCGTTTGACGCGCTGGCCGTGGCGGGCTCGAGGCTGACCGTCTGGACTGCCGGGCCGACCGCCACGGCCTGGACGAAGGCGCAGGTCATCACCGTGCCGATCGAGTACGGCTCGTCGAGCTAGGGACCGCCTATGAGCTACCTTCTTGACCACTGGTCGTTCGATCCGTTCCTCATCCTCGCGATCGTGGTCGCCGGGTGGCACGAGGTCGGGCTGCGACGGCTGGCGCGGCGGTCGCGGCGGGAGCGCACCAGGGAGCGCAGGCACCGATCCCTGTGGTTCTACGCAGGGCTTGTGGTGCTGCTGCTCGCGGTTGAGTCGCCCATCGACTACTGGGCGGACTACTACTTCTTCATGCACATGATCCAGCACCTGCTGCTGATGTTCGCCGCCCCGTCGCTGATCGTTGCCGGAGCGCCGTGGCAGCCGCTGCTTGACGGGCTGCCCGGCCGTGGCGGGCAGCGGGTTACCCGGGGGGTGCTGGCGGGCGGCTGGTCCGCGCCGCTGCGCGCGGTGGGCGGGTTCTTCTTGCGGCCGTGGGTGGCGGTGGGCCTATTCAGCGCGGTGATGATCTTCTGGCACCTGCCGGGACCTTATGACCTGGCCGAACGCAACCAGGCCGTGCACATCTGGCTGATGCACGGCAGCTTCTTCGCCGCCGGGGTGCTGTTCTGGCTGCAGTTCATCCCGTCGCCGCCGTTCATCCGCCGGATGCCGCCGCTGTACCAGGCGGCCGCGCTGCTCGGCACCAACTTCGTAATGATCTTCATTGCGATGGCGCTGAGCATCTTCACCTCGCACTCGGTGTACTCGGTGTACGCCCACCTGCCCGGGGTCACCCTGCCGGCGTTCGCGGACCAGCAGATCGGCGCGGCCATCCTGTGGGTGTGCGGCGACTTCTGGGCCATGCCCGCGATGATCGTGGTGATCAGGCGGATGATGGCGGAGGAGGGCAGCGTGAGCGCGGCGCTGGACAAGGTGCTCGGCCGGGGCGCGGCCCGGGGCATGGCCCGGGGGGCCGACCTCGGCGGCTGGGCAGGCCAGGGAGACCGGGGCGGCTGGGGGCGGCCGCGGGCCGGCGTGCTCGGCACCGCCTCACCGGCTCAGCCGCCGTCGCCGCCGGAGGCCTGACCGGGCGCCTGCCTGCGGGTGACCAGCGCGCGGGACAGCCGCTGCGCCGTCGGCCGGACGTGCTTCGGCCCGGCTGAGTTCTGGGCCGGGCTGGGCTCCGCTGAGCCGGGTGCGGGCTTGCCTGAGGCGGGTGCGGGCTTGCCCGGGGAGTCGCCGGCGGGCTCGGCGGGCTCAGAGCCCGGCAGGATGACGTCGGTGATCTTGCTGATCTTGCGCAGGCTGCTGAAGGCCGACGAGCGGGCCACCGCGACCGTGCCGACGATCAGGGCGGCGATCCCGCCCGCCTCGATCGCGAGCATGCCGGGCGAGATCTGGATCCGGTCGCCGAAGACGACGATGCCGAGCGCGATCCCGGCGACTGGCTCGCCCGCGGCGATGGTGGGCAGCGAGTAGTGCAGGGGGCCGGCGCTGAACGCGTTCTGCATCAGCCAGATGCCGACCAGCCCCGTGGCAAGCAGGCAGTAGGGCGGCCAGTTGGTGAACAGGACCGTGACCGGGTGCCCCTGCAGGATCTCCAGGGTCTGCCTGGTCAGCGCGTCCTGGATGCCGAAGACCAGGCCGGCGCCGAGGCCGACCAGGGTGGCACGCACCTGTCCCTGGCTGCGGTGGCCGATCTCCACCGAGATGAACGCGACCCCCGCGATGATCGCCGCCGCGGGCCAGTGCGAGAACGAGCCGAAGGACAGGCCGATGGGCTTGGTGGACCGGGACAGCGACAGCAGGGCCACCCCGCCGCATAGCACGACCGCGCCGACTACCTCGGTCAGCTTCACCGACTGCTTGGACATCGGCACCGCGAGCACCAGTGCCCACACCAGGTACGTGGTCAGCAGGGGTTCGACGAGCGTCAGCTCGAGGTGGCCGATGGACCAGGCCGAGACCAGGTAGCCGGATATCATGCAGGCGATGCCGAGCAGCCACCTCGGCTTGCGCAGCAGGTCGGCCAGGATCCGGACGCTGAGGAACCGGGACTCGGGCACCTGCTCTGCGGCGTATTGCTGGAGGACGAAGCCGGTGCCGAGCAACAGGGCAGCCACGAGCGCGGTCGCGTAGTTCACGTCCAGGTCCACGGTGCCCTGTCCCTACCGATGCTGCGTGTTTGGCCTGCGCTGCCCTCATCCGGCGCCTGGTATTCGGATTCACTCACAACAACGTGCACTGCCGTCGGCTGGTTTCTGCCCGTCCCCTTCGCCTCCGCCGGGAGCAACGCGCCGACCGGGGCGACTCATCGTATGCTAGCCCGCCCGGCGGTCCTGTGGCCTGCGCCGACGGCCATACCTCATAGTTCCCCCCCGACATGATTGGCACCCAACCGTTATCTGCCCAGTGCCGCAGGCTGTCACGCTCTTCCTGCGGCGGCCGGGGTGTCCGTACTATCATGAAATAGTCGGCAGGCATGATTGCCATGGGAAAGGGTGCTGACGTGGGGGACGGGAACAAGACGGCCAGAAAACGGGCCGTCGGGACGCGCGAGCACATCCTGGCCTGCCTAGCGGAGGTCGGGGAGCTTTTCGACCAGAACGGCATGGCCAGCACGCAGCTGGCCGCCGCGGTCGGTTACCCGGGATCGAGCGTTGCGTTCGCGCAGCTGCTGTCGGGCATGGAACGAGCCGGGCTGATCGATCGCGAGGTGCGGGGCAAGCGGACGTACCGGATCAGCCTGGGCCGGGCGCAGGCCGTGGGGCTGGCGCGGCTAGGCCGTCCGGGAGCACCGGGACGCTCGGGGCCCGCCAGCGTGGCTGCCGGTCTTATCGGGACTGCTGGGATTGCAGGGGCTGCCGGGGTTGCCGGGATGGCCGGGGCTTCTGGAGTCGCGGGTGAGGATGCTGAGTTCGATTACGACGAGCTGGCCCGGCGGTTGCTGGTCCAGGTCGTTCGGCGGCTCGCGGCGACCGAGCCGGAACCTGGGCCGCTGGACCCCGCGGCGCTGCGGGAGACGGTCACCGGGCTGGAGCACGAGCTGGCCAGCGCCTGGAGCAAGCACGGCAAGCTGGCCGAGGAGAACGTCAGGCTGCGCGAGCAGCTCACGGCGGCGCAGCGCTCGCTCGCGCTGGCCAGGGAACAGGTGCGCAGGCTTCCGGTCACCTCCGACCTGGACAGTGACGAGGTGGGGCTGCTGCAGCGGCTGCTGTCCGGATCTCCCGAGGGCGCGGACGGCAGCCAGGACGTGCCCGTCTAAGGGCCTCGCGGCGGCAGGGCCAGGGCGTAGACCTTGGCGGCGTTGCCGACCAGGACGCCGGCCAGCACGTCGGCGGGCAGGCCCAGGGCGGCTACGGCGCGGGCGTTGCGGGCCACGCCGGGCACGCCCGGCCAGTCGGTGCCGAAGATCCACTTGCGGGCCAGCAGGTCCAGGTCGAAGCCCTGGTAGTAGTCCGGCAGGCGTTTCGGCGGCAGCCCGGCCAGGTCGAGCCAGACGTTGCCGTGGCTCAGCGCGAGCCCGGCGGCGTCGGCGTACCAGGGGCCGCGGCCGCCGTGCGCCAGCACGAACGTGACGCCGGGGAAGTCCTCGATGACCTGGGCCATCAGCCTCGGGTCGCCGGCCTCGGGCCGCGAGCCGGGGAAGATGCTTGGGCCGGTATGGGTGATCACCGGGACGTTGCGCTGCTCGCAGAGGCTGTAGACCTCGTACATGTCCGGGGTGTCGATGCGGAAGCCGCCGTGCACCGGGTGCACCTTGACGGCCACCGCGCCGAGATCCAGCTGGCGTTCGGCCTCCGCGGCCGGGGGGCGGTGCAGGTCCGGGTTCACGTTCGCGACCAGGCGGAACCTGGCCGGGTTGTGCGCGATGATCGGCAGCAGGTCCTCGACCGGCTGGATCCCGGTCGCCCGCGGGCTGTACTCCGCGAACAGCAGCGCCACCTCGACGCCCTCGGCGTCGAGGTGGGCGTCCAGCCTGGCCGGGATCGGATCGCCGTCGGCGCCGAACACCTCGCGCCAGCCGGAGTCCTTGCCGAACGTCGCGGCCCAGTCCAGCCACGCGGCGCTCACCGTGGTCAGCCTCGGCACGTGCATGTGCGCGTCGACGAGAGCCAGCCCGCCGCCGCTCATGGATCCAGGCGGCGCAGGCCGGCGCGGTGCGCGCGGGCGGTCTCGATGTAGGTCTTGACCGCGTAGTCGACCAGGTCGCCCGGCATGGACGCCCTCTTGATCACGGCGGGCACCCCGGCCACGAGGGCGCCCGGCGGTACCTCGAAGCCCTCGGGCACCAGGGCGGCGGCGGCCACGACCGCGCCCGTGCCCACCTGTGCCCGGTTCAGGACCACCGAACCCGAGCCGATCAGGCAGCGGTCCGCCACGACGCAGCCCTCAAGGTGCGCGTTGTGCCCGACCACGCATTCGTCGCCGATGATCGTGGGCCATTCCCTGGTGGTGTGCACCACCGTGCCGTCCTGCACCGAGGTCCGCGCGCCGATCTCGATCGCGCCGTGATCGCCGCGCAGCACGGCGCAGGGCCAGACGGACGCCTCGGCGCCGATCCGCACCCGGCCGATGACGACGGCGTCGGGATGGACGAACGCGGTCGGGTGGATGTCCGGCTCGTCGTCGCCCAGGGCATAGATCGGCACGTGGCGGGCCCTTCTTTTCGGAGCGTGTCTTTCGGGTCAGGCTAGTGGCTCGAGGTCGATCACGCCGAAGCGGTGCTGGTCCCATATGTGCATGGAGGCCTCTTCGGGGTACGGGGCAACGTCCGGCGGGTCGTCGAAGACGCGGGTCATCCGGCGGCCCGGGGTGTATTGCGGCCAGCCGGGGTCGCCGTCGGCGGCGAACGCCGCCCACTGCTCGCGCATCAGGTTGCCGACCGCCAGGGCGGCGGGCGGCGGCGGCGTCCCGAACAGCATCTGGCCGAGCCCTCGGTAGTCGCCGAACACCAGCGGCACGTCGATGGCGTGGCAGGCACCGAGCCCGCTTATTGCCGCAGGGTAGCCGACCTCATAGAGGAACGTCTTGCCGCCGGCCGCCGCGTGCGCCTGGGCCAGGTGCAGGCTCGGCATCCGGAACAGCCAGTCGGAGTTGACCAGCTCGAACAGCGTCTCGGGGTCCGCGTCCGGGTAGGCGACGCGGTAGGCCTTCTCGCCGTCTGTGTCCTCGAGCAGCCCGCCCAGCGCTGCCGAGGCCATCTCGGCGGTCACCCGGCCGCGTATTCCGGACGCCTCGGTGAACAGCCGGAACTCGTCCCTGTTGTGCCCGGCGATCAGGTCGACGTCCCTGGCGGTCCCGCTCGCGACCGCCCGCCACGGCGCGGCGGGCAGCACCTCGCCGTCGACGACCGGCGAGAACGGCACGCTGGTGTGCGCGACGGGCCCCCAGCGTCCGGCGTGGTCGCCGGGCCTTACCGCGTCCGCGGCGGCGGCGAGGAATGCCGGGTCGGCGGCCGCGAATGCCTCCGTGATGATGGGCGCGGTGGCGGGCAGCCCGGCCTGCGCGGCGATCGCC
>JBOHCG010000532.1:0-5677 GCA_050698735.1 Streptosporangiaceae bacterium
TATCGGCACTGACCGCGTGGCCGGAGACATCCGTTCTTCCTGCCCATCTCTCAGCCAGGAGCAATGATGAGCATCAGAAGGCACAGCCTTACCCCGCTCGCGGCGGTGGCCGGAGGTTTGCTGGCGGGCGCCGTCGGCACCGTTTGCCTGGACGCGGTCCAGTACCTGAAGTATCGCCGCATGGGCGGTACGGACAGCCCGCTGAAGTGGGAGTTCGCGCCGGTCCAGAGCTGGGAGAAGGCCCCCGACCCCGGACAGGTCGCCAGGCGATTGATCGAGGGCTTCAGCCAGCGCAAGCTCCCCGACCGCTGGGCATTCCCCGTCAGCACCGCCATGCACTGGGGCTACGGATCCGGCGCCGCGGCCGGGTACGGCATCCTGGCCGGATCGCTGCACAGCCCGCACCCCTGGTACGGCCTGCCCTTCGGCGCGGCCGTCTGGATCACCGGCTACGTCATCCTCCCGGAGGGAGGGCTGTACAAGCCGATCTGGGAGTACGACGCGAAGACCCTGGCCTGGGACCTCAGCGGCCACCTCGCCTACGGAGCGGGCACCGGCGTCGCATTCTGGCTGCTCGCTCACGTCCTGGCCGCGCCGGTCTGACCACTGCGGAAGCAGGGTTAACCCATCCCGTCGGCCTGCGAGCCGTCCGCCCGCCTTTCGACAAACAGAAGTAAGGAGAGGGAACACGATGACTGCCGCGAGCGAGGAAGGGCCGAAGATCCTTGACCTTCCGATCGGGCTGGACGCCACCGGGATGCGCAAGGAGTTCGACAGCCTGGGCGACGTCGAGGTGCCCGCGGACCACTACTGGGGGGCGCAGACGCAGCGCAGCCTGGAGCACTTCAACATCGGCCACGACAAGATGCCGGTAGAGGTGTACCACGCCTACGGGTACGTGAAGAAGGCCGCGGCGATCGTGAACGGCCAGGCCGGGCGGCTGCCGGCCTGGAAGGCCAGCCTCATCGAGCGAGTCTGCGACGAGGTGATCAGCGGCCGGCTCGACGCCGAGTTCCCGCTGTACGTGTTCCAGACCGGGTCCGGCACCCAGTCCAACATGAACGTCAACGAGGTCATCTCCAACCGGTGCATCCAGCTCGCAGGCGGGACGCTGGGCTCCCAGGAACCGGTCCATCCCAACGACCACGTGAACATGGGCCAGTCCTCCAACGACACCTTCCCCACCGCGATGCACATCGCCGCGTTCACCATGGCCACCACCAAGACCGTCCCGGCCCTCACGCGGCTGCGGGACGCCATCGATGCCAAGGCTAAGCGGTGGGCGGATGTGGTGAAGATCGGCCGGACCCACCTGGAGGACGCGGTGCCGCTGACCGTGGGCCAGGAGTGGTCCGGGTACGCCGGCGCGCTGGAGGACGCGATCGCCGAGGTGCAGCACGCCACGGCCGGGCTGCTTGTGCTGGCGATGGGCGGCACCGCGGTCGGCACCGGGCTGAACGCCCCGCCCGGATTCGGCGAGGCCTTGGCCGCCCGGCTCGCCGCGATGACCGGCGCGGCCTACGTCACCGCGGCGAACAAGTTCACCGCCCAGGGCACGCTGGACCGGATGGTCCGCGCCCACGCCGGCCTCAAGGCCGCCGCCGTCACCCTCTTCAAGATCGCCAACGACCTGCGCTGGCTCGGCTCCGGCCCCCGCACCGGCATCCACGAGCTGATCTTCCCGTCCAACGAGCCCGGCTCCTCGATCATGCCCGGCAAGGTCAACCCGACCCAGGCCGAGGCCATGCTGATGGTCGCCATCCAGGTCATCGCCTCCGACGTCGCCGTGACCATGGGCGGCAGCGAGGGGAACTTCGAGCTCAACGCGTTCCGCCCCATCCTGATCAGCAACTACCTGCACTCCGCGCTGATCATGGCCGACATGTGCGACCACTTCCGCGAGTTCATGGTCGAGGGCACCACGCTGAACGAGAAGAAGCTGACGGAGAACATCGACCGGTCGGTGATGATGGTCACCGCCCTGTCCCCGGTCATCGGGTACGACAAGGCCGCGGCGATCTCCTACTACGCTATCGACCACGACCTGACCCTCAAGGAGGCCGCGCTGGCCAAGGGCGTGTCCGAGGAGCTGTACGACAAGATCGTCATCCCCATCAACCTCACCCGCCCCGGCACCGCCGACGAACCGTCTGCCTCGCACAGCTCATGACGGACGAAGAGCAGGCGGCACGAGCCAGCCTCGGACCCGATGTGGCCATCGGCAGCCTGTCCACCTGGTGGGTCTACCTGATCGGGCCCGTCATCGGCGGTCATCGCGGTGGGAGCCGCGCAGGTGCTGCGCGGGCCTGCCAGGGCGCAGGAGGCCAGCGCAGCCGAGGGAGAGCCGCTGGACCGGGTCGCCTGACCGGACCCGACGGAAACGCCGGGCCGGCTTACCTGGAAGGATCCGAGGGAACATGGGCGATTTGCCCTTTAGGCGAGAATTGCCCGGCTATATCGTGGCGGGTTACGCTTGTGGCGGTCGGCCGGAGTCCGATCGGGCCGGTGATCTGGACCAGCCGGGAGGTCGCGTGAACGCCCACGCCCAGGCAGCCGCCCACGTCGGCGTGGCACCGGGCTGATGCCGGCAAATCCCGGGCGGCCGATCCGCGCGGCAAAGCTGATGGACCGGCGCACTGAACGCGACGCACTTGGCCGGCTGATCGAGGCGGTCCGCGGCGGGCAGAGCCGCGCTCTGGTGGTGCGCGGTGATCCGGGAATGGGCAAGACCGTGCTGCTTGACTACCTGGCCGGGCAGGCGTCGGGAGCAGGCTGCCGGGTGGCACACGCGGTGGGCGTTCAGTCGGAGATGGAGCTCGCCTTCGCCGGACTGCATCAGCTATGCGCGCCGATACTGGGCCGCGCCAAGCGGCTGCCGGAGCCGCAGCATGATGCGCTGCGGACCGCGTTCGGCATGGCCGCCGGGCCGCCGCCGGACAGGTTCCTTGTCGGGCTGGCCGTGCTGAGCCTGCTGTCGGAGGCAGCCGCGGAACGCCCGCTGGTGTGCGTGGTCGACGACGAGCAATGGCTGGACCACGCCTCGGCGCAGGCGCTGGGGTTCGCCGCGCGGCGGCTGGCGGCCGACCCGGTCGGGCTGGTGTTCGCCGCCCGCGAGCCGGGCGCGGAGCTGGCCGGGCTGCCTGAGCTCGAGGTCGGCGGGCTGCGAGACGAGGACGCGCGGGCGCTGCTGGCCTCCGCGCTGTCCGGGCCGCTCGACACGCGGGTCCGCGACCTGATCGTCGCCGAGACCCGCGGCAATCCGCTGGCGCTGCTCGAGCTGCCGCGCGGGCTGGCCCCGACCGAGCTGGCCGGCGGGTTCGGGCTGCCGGGCGCCGCGCCGCTGGCCGGCCGGATCGAGGAGAGCTTCACCCGCCAGATGGAGGCCCTGCCGGACCAGACCCGGCGGCTGCTGCAGCTGGCGGCGGCCGATCCATCCGGCGATGTGGCGCGGGTGTGGCGGGCGGCCGCGCGGCTGGGGATCCCGTTCCATGCGGCGGCGCCGGCGGTGGAGGCGGGGCTGGTCGAGTTCGCCAGCTGGGTCCGGTTCCGGCATCCGCTGGCGCGTTCGGCGGTGTACCAGTCGGCGTCGTTGCCCGACCGACGGCAACTGCACGCGGTGCTTGCGGGTGTGACCGACCCGCAAGTCGATCCTGACCGCCGGGCCTGGCACCGGGGTCAGGCCGCGGCCGGGCCGGATGAGGAGATCGCCATCGAGCTGGAGCGCTCGGCCGGGCGGGCGCAGGCCCGCGGCGGGGTAGCCGCCGCGGCCGCGTTCTTGCAGCAGGCAGTGGAGCTCTCGGCCGATCCGGCGCAGCGGACCGGACGGGCGCTGGCCGCGGCGGAGGCCGGCCTGAACGCGGGGGCGTACGGTCCGGCGCTGTCCATGCTGGCGCTAGCAGAGTCTGAACCGCTGGATGAGCTGCAACGCGGCCGGATGGAGCTACTGCAGGGCATGGCGGCCTACGCCCAGCGCCGTGGCAACGACGCGCCGCCGCTGCTGCTGCGGGCCGCCAAGACCCTCGAGGCGCTCGATCCGAAGCTTGCCCGCGATACCTACCTGGACGCCTGGTGCGCGGCGCTTTTCGCCGGGAAACTGGCCAGCGCCGGCAGCATGTACCGGATCTCGGCAGAGGTGCGCCGGGCGCTGCCCGCCGCAGAGCCCGCCCGTCCCTGCGATCTGCTTCTCGACGGATTCTCCCTGCTCTTGACGGACGGGCGCGCGGCGGCGACGCCGTTCCTGCAGCGGGCGTCGACCGGCTTCGCCGCCGAAGACGCGGCCGCCGAGGAGGTGCTGCGGTGGGGATGGCTGGCGACGGTGGGAGCCGCGGTCGTGTGGGACTACGACGGCTGCGTGACCATCGGCAGCCGCGCCGTCCAGCTGGCTCGCGACGTGGGCGCCCTCACCGTGCTGGCGGTCGCCCTGAACATCCTCACCGAGGCCGTCGCCATGGGCGGAGACTTCGGCTGGGCCGAGCGGCTGATCGCGGAAGCCGACGTGGTTACCGAGGCCACGGGAACCCAGGTCCTGCAGTACGGCGCGCTCTTCCTCCGGGCGTTCCAGGGCCGGGAAGCCGAGGTGTCGAGGCTTTGTGACGTTACCGTCCGGGACGCGACCGCCGGCGGCCAGGGAACCGCCATCGAGTTCGTCGACCACGCCCGTGCGGTCATCCTCAACGGTCTCGGGCGCTACGCCGACGCGCTGGCGCCGGCGCAGGACGCTGCCGACGCCACGCCCGAAATGGTCGTCGCCGGGTGGGGGCTCATCGAGCTGGTAGAGGCGGCGGCGAAATGCGGGGAGATGGACGTGGCCCGGCGCGCCCTGCACCGCATCGAGGAACGCAACAGCGTCATCGCCACCGACTGGGGCCTGGGGATCCGGGCCCGCTCGCGGGCGCTGCTGCGAACCGGGGCGGAGGCCGAGAGCCTCTACCGTGAAGCGATCGACCGCCTCGCACGTACCCGGCTACGTCCCGAACTGGCCCGGGCACACCTGCTCTTCGGCGAGTGGCTGCGCGGCGAGGGCCGCCGCCAGGACGCGCTGGCAGAACTGCGCGCGGCGCATGACCAGCTCACCGCGATCGGGATGGACGGGTTCGCCGAACGCGCCCGTGGCGAGCTGCTGGCCCTGGGCGAGAGGGCCGCCAGGCAGACCGCCGCCGTACGGGACGACCTGGGACCGCAGGAGCGACAGATCGCCGAGCTGGCCCGTGACGGGCTGTCGAACCCGGAGATCGGCGCGCGCCTGTTCATCAGCCCGCGAACAGTGGAGTGGCACCTGAGCCACGTGTTCACCAAGCTCGGTATCCGCTCCCGGCGCGAGCTGGCACGAGTCCTGCCCGGGGCCGGCGGGCCCGGAAGCTAACCGGCTGAGGTACCCACCGACTACTTCGGGGTCGATGCCCAGCCTGGGACGTCGGCTGCCGAACGGCTCAGCCGTTTCGCGGGTCGTCCTTGGGGTCCAGGTACTCAAGGCCGAGTGGCCCGATCGCCGTTATCTGGGTGACGTACTCACCGGATCTGGCCCAGTGGAAGTGCGGGCCGCCGGCGCAGACCGAGGTTTGGGATCGGGACCAGGGTATGGGCCAGGGTTTTCACAGGCGCGCACGGCCGCCCGCTGTGCGAGGCTGGTGGCCATGACCAGTCGGCGGCCGGAAGCCCGTGACCCGCCTTGAGCTGG
>JBOHCG010000533.1:0-5664 GCA_050698735.1 Streptosporangiaceae bacterium
TGGCTGAACGCGAGGTACACGTATGAGAACGGTGTGCCGACGTCGATTAGGACCACTCGTCCGCTCAGACCGGTCCGTGCCGCTGCGGCGGCCAACTCGTCGGTCAGCGGGATGCCGAGCGCCCGCACTCGACGAGCGAGCTTGACCGACGCGATCGCCTGTCGGGCTGCTGCCCAGCCACCAAGCGCTGCACTGGAGGCGAGGATAGCCATCAGCAGGGTTATCAGCAGTCCCACGGCCGCGTGTATGGGGCCGTAACCGGTGCTCATCCGGATTCGGATCATCGGCTCAAGCACGCCGGCGATGGCTCCCCAGACCGAGAAAGTCGTCACCGCCACCGCGATCACGGCAAGGACAAGGAAGCTGCGGTTGGCGCGGTCGAAGGTCATTCCCGCGGCTCCAGGAGGGCACGCAACCGGTCAAGCAGTTCTGGGTCGGCCTTGGCCTCGGTGACGAACTGCGCGATCGCCGCGTCTCCGTGGGTACGGATCACGTCGCGCATGGCGATCGCGGCCACGTCGGTCGCCGTCGCCTCATACCGGTACCGGCGGCGGGTGCCCTCGCGGCGCAGGACGTTCTTGGCCACCAGCCGGTTCATCACCGTCATCACCGTCGTGTAAGCCAACTCCTCCGGGCGACGGGCGTTGAGGGCTTCAAGAACTTCACGCACCGACACCGGGGCGTCGCTGGCCCAGATCACGTCCATCACTGCGGACTCCAGCGGCGCCAGGCCGCTGCTTCCGTTCTTCGGTCTTCCGGGCACAGCCACAGTCTACTACATTTCTGTAGTGTATGCTAGCGCTCATTAGAGCGTCCAAATGAAGGAAGACACCCATGACGCCGCCACGGACATCGATCCCCGCCAGCAGGGCCTCCTGGCAACTCGTGCAGCAACTGCGAACCTGGAATCGCCGGCAATGGGCGGTCGCCGGATGGAGTTACCTGGCCGCGTTTTTGTTGCTGGGCGTGATCGGCGAGACGCTACCGGGCGCATCGCTCGGCCGTGAGACTCCGGTTGAGTGGTGGAACTACGTCACGCTCGCACTGTCGCCTGTGCTGATCGCGCTGATCGCCGCGACCTTCGTGACCGAGGGCGAGTCAAAGCGGTCGCGCCGTGCCGGCAAGACCAGCACCGGCGCAGGCGCCGCGGTCGGCACGCTCACGATGGCGTGCCCGCTGTGCAATCCGCTGGCAGTACCGCTGTTCGGCGCCTCCGGCGTAGTAGCGTTTCTCCGGCCCGACCGCGGTCTCATCGCGCTGGCATCGATCGCACTGCTTCTACTCACGCTCCTTCTCCGGCTTCGCACGACTCGCGCCTGCCGGATCGTGTATCCCACACCGGGACGCGATGACCACAGAGATTCTCCATCCCGCCAGTCGGATCCCGGCGCCGCACGACGCATGACTAGGTAGGTTCAGCGATGAACGACGGTGACGAAAGCCTAGTACGGCAGCCGGTGCGCCCAGAGATCATGGAGGTGGTTGTCCAGCGATCATGACCTGATCAGAAGCTCGTCGTCGCCTGCCGGTGTGAGTCCGGTCCGGGTAATCGCCAGGGAGCCCGGTAGCAGGCTGGCGGCTCGGTCTGGAAACGGGCCGGGTCGGAGCCCAGCGTCGAAAGCCCTGCAAGGGGAAGCAACTGAGCGGTCCGTAGCGGAAGCGAAGCCTGCCGCGTCGTTAGACACCGAGAGAGAGCCGAGCCGGGCGGTTCACGGCGAAGGCCATGGAAGCGGTGAAGATCCTGGAGTGCAGCCGCGAGGGACTCTCCGGCGTAAGAGGGCGCGGAACGCTCAGATGGTGACGGCGGGAACTGGGGAGACCCTCCCCGGCCGGAGCGTGCTGCGGAAAGGCGCGGACAGCGTCGTCTTATAACCGGTGTGGAGCCGGGAAGTGGGCGGCGGCCGGGAGGGAGTCGGAGGCGGCCGTAGTACCGCTCGACCCGCAGGACAGCACAACCTGCGGTTAGGGAAGGGCCGCTGCTTCGTTCGCGCGCAAGCTGGGAGCTGCTGACTGGTGAGTGCCGGAGTTACGGCTAGGTCCACCCTGGCGGCTGTCTGCGGGGACAGAGTCAGAGCGTTGCAGCATGCGCTTTACCGGGCGGCCAAGGCTGACCCGAGCAGACGGTTCCATGCGCTGTTCGGCAAGGTCCGCCGCAGGGACGTGCTGGACAGGGCGTGGGAGGACGTGCGCCGCAACCGCGGTGCTGCTGGCATTGATCGTGTCACCCTGGCGGACGTCGGGGAGTACGGGCCTGCCCGGCTCCTCGGCGAGCTGGCCGCGGAGCTGAGGGAAGGGCGGTACCGGCCGCTGCCGGCCCGGCGGGTGTTTATCCCTAAGCCGGGTACCAGCGAGCAGAGGCCGTTGTCGATTCCTGCCGTTCGCGACCGGATCGTGCAGGCCGCGCTGAAGATCGTGCTCGAGCCGGTCTTTGAGGCGGACTTCCTGCCGTGCAGCTTCGGGTTCCGCCCGAGGCGCTCGGCACACGATGCCCTTCAGGTACTCATTGACGAGTCCTGGCGGGGCCGCCGCTGGGTGGTGGAAACCGACATCGCGAGCTGTTTGGATCCATGGTCATACTGCTCCTTTGCTGATTGTGCGGCTTAGAACAGGCCTTGTTGCGGGGCCGGTATGTCGATACGCAGGCCTTTCCTGCGTCCGGTGCGGGTGAGCACGGCGCGCAGCTCGCCGCGCTTGACCTTCTGCAATACGGTCTGGCGGGAGATGCCGAGGGCACGGCTGGCGTGGTGCAGGGCGAGCCAGCCGTCGGGTGCGTTATCGGTGAGCATGCCGCGGAGTTCGTCGGTGAGGCGGATGCGCCAGGGCGCGCCGGGGGTTACCTGCTCGCCGGCGATGAAGCCGTCATTCAGCCAGCGCAGCAGGGTCGACGGCGCGACCTGCAGATGGCGGGCGGCCTGGGTCACGTTGAGCAGTTCTCCTTCTTGGGGTGCGGCAGGGCTGGGCTGGTGGCGGGGGATGCCCCAGTGAGTTCGCAGTGAGCCGACTCTATTGGCGGTGTATGACATTCCGCGGGCGGTGGTGCGGTGCTGGCGGTTGAGGATCCCGGCGATGACGGCGTCGGGGTAGTGCACGGCCAGCCGGCGGATCAGGTCGATGGTGTCCTCGTCGGTGCGGATTTTCGGCTGCGGGCGGCGCAGCGGGACGGTCAGCTCGCTGATCGCGCCGCCTTTCCACCGCACGATCAGGCGGGCGTGCGGGTCCGGGGCGTCGCGGCGGGCGGTGATGTTCACCTCCTCCAGCAGGGTGCGCAGCAGCTGCTTGCGGTCCTTAGCGGTGGTGGTGGGCGCGTCCCACACCTGGCCGAGGTCGTCGCCGAGGGCCAGGATCGCGGCCCGCTCGGCCGGGGTGAGGGTCTTCGGACGTGCGCTCTCGCGGCGGGCGAGCTCGGCCTCGGCGTCCGCGACCTGCTGCAGGGCGGTGTTCCACTCGGTTTCCAGGCCGCGGGCGACCAGCCGGTTGTCGGGGTCGACGGCGCGGTAGCGGCGTTCGGCCCGGGTGGCGTTGTAGCGGGCCTGCTCGACCTGGCGGCGGTGCTGGTCCAGCGCCGCGTCGTGGCCTTGCTCGAGTTGCTCGGCGGCTTGCAGGCAGGCGCGCAGCGCCACCGGCTGGAGGGCGGCCAGGAACGCCTCGGCGACGGCGGCGTCGATGGCCTGCCCGCCGACATCCATGTGCCGGGCGCCGCGGCCATCTACCAGCTCGGCGGAGCCCTGGCAGTAGTAGTTCGGGACCGTCTTGGCCGGGCCACGGTAGAAGATGGCCAGCTTGCGGCCGCATTTCCCGCAGGTGGCCAGGCCCTGCAGCAGAGCGGAGCCTTCCCGGACCGCGCCGGTGCCCGGCCGGCTGGCCTGCGGGCGGATATTCGACCCGATGCGGGCCTGGTTAGCCAGGTAGGTGTCCCAGTCGGTGAACCCGGGGTGGTGATCGGGGATGAGGACCTCCCACTGGTCGCGGGGCAGCTTGCGGCGCCGTTTGCGCAGCGCGCCGCCGGCGTCGAGGCAGTGTTCATCACGGGTGCGGCCGTAGACGTAGGCGCCAGCGTAAGCCGGATGGGTCAGCGTGGTGTGCACGGCATGGTACGTGGGCTCGACCCAGGTGATCTCACCAGGCTTGCCATGCAGGTAGACGGCTTGCTGCAGCGGCCAGCGCAAGCCCTGCCCGCGCAGCCACAGCCAGGTGGCCCGCACCGACCCGCACACCGCGAACTGGCCGAACACGGCCCTTAGCACGCCGGTGACCGCTTCATCGGGGTGGAAGCGGATCTCCCCGTCACCCTCGCCCCAGATCAGGCCGACCGGCAGGCCTCGGCGCAGCTCGCCGCGGGCGGCCTTGTTCTTGATGCCGCCTTCCAGCCGGGCACGCAGGACATGCAGCTCAGACTCGGCCATTATGCCCTTCATGCCCAGAATGAGCCGGTCGTTGAACAGCGCCGGGTGGTAGACGCCGTCGGCGTCGGCGACCAGGGTGTCGCATACCCCGGCCAGGTCCAGCAGCCGGTACCAGGCCGCATTGTCGCGGGCCAGCCGGGAGACCTCCAGCGCCAGGACGATCCCGACCTGGCCGAGCGCCACCTCGGCGACCAGGCCCTCGAACGCGTCCCGCTGCCCGGTCACCGACCCGGAGATGCCCAGGTCACCGTCGACGACCCGGATCGCCTCCTGTGGCCAGCCCAGCTGGCCGGCGCGGTGGACCAGGTCGTACTGGCGGGCGGTCGACTCGGTGTTCCGTTCCACCTGGGCCAGAGTTGACTGGCGGACGTAGATCGCGGCCGCTCTGGAGCGGTGCGACGCGGTGATCTTGCCGGACTCACTCATCGCTGTCCCCTGTTCCCCCGGCCATCCCGGCGGCTTTCGCGATCAGGCGGGCCAGCAGCACCAGCGCCGCTTCCACCTGCGCATCGGGGAGATGCCCGCCCAGGGCGGGGGGTGGCGCCGGAACCTGGTCCGGCAGCAGACTGAGCTGAACAGGCTGCACGGTCGTCCTCCTTGCACGGTGACTTCCGTGCAGCCTGCTCCCCGCTGCCCGCGCTGCGGACGGCAAGGCCCGAAACCAGCACAGACAGGTCCAGCAGGTCCGCCACCGGCCCCAGCGTCCCCGGCGCGCTGTCGCTGTCCCCGGCGGGCTGGGGCTCCAGGTCAGTCCAGGCCGCCGGGATCAGCCGCTTGGACCCGTCCGGCAGCGCCACCAGCAACTCCGCCGCGCCATGCCGCCGCATGCTGCCCAGCACCGGCAACTGCCGGCCGTCGAACGGGTGCCGTGGCCGGGTAAGCCTCACCGTGCCCGGCTGCACGGCGGTCACCGGCAGGCCTCCGTGACTACCTGCACACGGCGGCCAGCCGCATGGCACATTGCCTGGGCGGCCCGCGCGGCGTTCGCCGCGTCCATGCACAGCGCCGCCTCGCGCAGGTCAACCGGGATGCCCTCGGCGATACTGGCCGCTACCAGCACCACCTGCCGCTCCCCATCCGAGCACGGCAGCACCCCCTGCACCGCGTCCGCCGCTGCTGCGAAGTCGATCGCCGCGACCTGGCAGTCCCGGAACGGCTCCCACCAGACCTCGATCGCCGCCTGCAGGAAGTCCTCCCGCAGCAGCCAGGCCCGGTGCGAGATCAGCAGCTCAGCGGCCGCCTCGGTGGGCAGCCAGCCTTT
>JBOHCG010000534.1:0-5631 GCA_050698735.1 Streptosporangiaceae bacterium
CGCTCGAGTCCCGCGACTACGCCGACACCCGGCTCCGCGGCGCGCTGCACGCGGCCGCCTGCGTGCTCGCCGCCGCCGCGCCCGCCGTGCTCATGCACCGCCGCACGGCAGGCAGGCCGCCGCTTGAGGTAGCGGCGGCCGCCCTAACGGCCTGGACCGTCACCGGTGGCCGTTCTCTTTCTTTTTATGCAGAACGGGCGGTGGTATCACTGTCCGGCAACGACCTCGATGCCGCGCGGCAGGTCCTGCCGAGCCTCTGCGGCCGTGACCCGGCCGGGCTTGATGCCACCGAGATGGCCCGCGCCGTCATCGAGTCGGTCGCGGAGAACACCTCGGACGCCGTGGTGGCGCCGCTGCTGTGGGGCGCCGTCGCCGGGACGCCCGGCCTGGCCGCCTACCGCGCGATCAACACGCTGGACGCGATGGTGGGCCACCGCTCGCCGCGGTACCTGCGGTTCGGCTGGGCGTCGGCGCGCCTGGACGACGCGGCCAACTGGATCCCGGCCCGGGTGACCGCCGCGCTGGCCGTCGCCTGCGCCCCGCTTGTGCCCGGCGGCGACTCACGTGCCGCGCTGCGCACCGTGCGCCGCGATGGCGGCCGCCATCCGAGCCCGAACGCCGGCCGCTGCGAGGCCGCCTTCGCCGGGGCGCTCGGCGTCCGGCTTGGCGGCACGAACAGCTACGGCGGAATCGCGGAAAACCGCCCGGAATTGGGGGACGGGCGTGCCCCCGAGCCCGGCGACATCCGCCGCGCGGTCATGCTGGCCAGGGCCGTCACGGTGTCCGCGACCGCCCTGGCGGTGCTGGTGGCGCTACTGCGCGGCGGGCTTACCGGCGCGCGAGGAAGCTCAGCGCCCAGATGACAAGCGCGGCGAGGGCGACCCACCACAGCACGTGGACCGCGAAGCCCAGGCCGAAGATGAGCACGATGATTAGCAGGGCTACCAGGACGAACATTTCCTTCTTCCTCTCAGAAGACTGCGAGTACAGCTACCCCGTGGCGGAAATCGAAACCTGCAGGCCTGCGGAAAGGAGTCACCCGTGCGCGGAACGCTACTCATCGCGGGCACCGGATCTGATGCGGGCAAGAGCATGCTGGTGGCGGGGCTGTGCCGGTGGCTGGCCAGGACCGGGGTGAAGGTGGCGCCGTTCAAGGCGCAGAACATGTCGCTGAACTCCTTCGTCACGCCCGACGGCGCGGAGATCGGCCGCGCGCAGGCGATGCAGGCGGCCGCGGCGGGCATCGAGCCGACCGCGGACATGAACCCGGTGCTGCTCAAACCGGGCAGCGACCGGCGCAGCCAGGTGGTGGTGCTCGGCCACCCGGAGGCCGAGGCCGACGCGGTGGGGTACCGCGCGCACGCGCCGCGCCTCCGCCGGGTCGCGCTGGACAGCCTGGCCCGGCTGCGGGACGCCTACGACGTGGTGATCTGCGAGGGCGCGGGCAGCCCGGCGGAGATCAACCTGCGCGACACCGACGTGGCCAACATGGGCCTGGCCAGGGCCGCCGACCTGCCGGTCGTAGTGGTCGGCGACATCGACAGGGGCGGGGTGTTCGCCGCCATGTACGGCACGCTCGCCCTGCTCGAGGAGGCCGACCAGGCGCTCATCTCCGGCTTCGTGATCAACAAGTTCCGCGGTGCCGCCGAACTCCTCGACCCGGGCCTCGCCATGCTGCGCCGGCTCACCGGGCGTTCCGTCTACGGCGTGCTGCCGTGGCGGGAGGGTCTGTGGCTGGACGCCGAGGACTCCCTGTCGCTGGCAACCCGCGAACACGCAGTGAGCCAGGACACGCACCACGGCCCGTTCGGCAAGAATGATTTTCTCCGGATAGCCGTCGTGCGGCTGCCGCGGATCAGCAACTTCACCGACGTCGACGCGCTGGCCACCGAGCCGGGGGTGCTCGTCAGGTTCGCGACCGGCCCGGCCGACCTGGCCGACGCGGACCTGGTGGTGCTGCCGGGAACCAGGGCCACCGTGGCCGACCTGGACTGGCTGCGGGAGCGCGGCCTGGCCGACGCGATCGCCGGGCGGGCGCGCGACGGCCGTCCCGTCCTCGGCATCTGCGGCGGGTACCAGATGCTGGCCGGCCAGATTGACGACCCGGTGGAATCGCGCCGCGGCCTGGTGGACGGGCTCGGCCTGCTGCCTGCCAGGGTGCGGTTCGGCTCGGTTAAGACGCTGGGCCGCCCCGTCGGCCGCGCGCTCGGCGCGCAGGTGGCCGGCTACGAGATCCACCACGGCATCACCGAGATCACCGATCCCGACGCCGAGCCTTTCCTCGATGGCTGCCGCCGCGCCGCCGTGTGGGGCACAAGCTGGCACGGCGCGCTGGAGAACGACGGCTTCAGGCGCGCCTTCCTCGCCGAGGTGGCCGCGCTGGCCGGCCGCGACTTCACCCCCGCGCCAGCCACCGACTTCGCCGCGATCCGCCAGGCCCGCCTGGACCTGCTCGGCGACCTGGTCGCCGGCCACCTGGACACCCCCGCCCTGACCGCTCTTATCCAGAACGGCCCCCCGCCCAGCCTGCCCTGCGTAAAGACCTCGCTCGCCTAGCCCGATTTCCCGATTTCCCGATCTCCCGATCTCCCGATCTCCCGATCTCCCGATCGGCCTGCTCCCGTCGGCCAAGCCCTACGTTCCGCCCGTCCCTTCCCTCCTCACCCACCGGTCTCAACTATCCCCACCCACCCTTGGAGGGAACAGAAGTGTCGAATTACGCGTACCGTAATCGGGCCAATTCTGTCCGTTGACCAGGTACGGGACGTAGTCCTAGGGTGTGCGGGTCATGAATACGGTTTGCGGGCTCGCGACCATGGAGGTCGTCATGAGCGGCTGGGACGCGACCAGTTACGACGCCAAGGACAATCTGCTCCGCGTGCTCTGCCGGGAGGCCGAGGCGCTGTTCGAGCTGGCGGAGGCCAGCGACTCCTGGGACGCGCCGACGGCCTGCCCGCTGTGGGAGGTGCGCGATGTCGTCGGCCACCTGATCGACGTCACGGAGAGCTACCTCACCGGGTTCGACGCGGCCCAGTCGGGCGCGGTGGCGGCCGATCCGCTCGGCCTGGCCGCGATGGCCGAGCACCTCGACGAGGGCGCGAAGGCACACAGGTACATGCCCAGGGGCGACGCGATGGACCTGCTGCGATCCGACTTCGCCAAGATGGTGGAGACCTGCGAGGCGCTCGGTCCCGGCGACTGGGCCGGGCTGACCGTCAGGCACACGTACCTGGGACCGCTGCCGGCCTGCTTCTACCCGGTCCTCCAGCTGATGGACTATGCCGTGCACGGCTGGGACATCCGCCAGGGCGCCGGCCGGGCGCGCGGCCTGGCCGGCGAGGCAGCCGACCTGCTCGCCCCGTTCGTGTTCACCGTGTGGCAGGCGACCGGGCGGATCCCCGCCGACACGCGGGCCTACGCGGTCGGCGTTCGGGTCCTGGGCGGCAACGCCGCCGCCGACTACCTGGTGAGCATCGCCCCCGAGGGCCTGAGTTACGCTCAGCAGGACGTGTCCGGCCTGCCCGCCGTGATCGAGTTCGATGCCGGGAGCCTGGTGCTGACCGCGTTCGGCCGGGTGAACGCGGGAACCGTCAGGGGCGATCGCGCGCTGGCCGAGGCGTTCCTCAACTCGTTCGTCCGCATCTGACAGGAGCCCGAGAATGGATCTCGCCGCGATCGAGGCCGAACGCGCCAGGCTGCGCGCCGAGTACCTGCCCGCCGGACACCCGTCGAGCAGCGCCCGCGGCATCCACCACACCGCGCTGCTCAGCTCGGACGTGGAACGGACGATCCGCTTCTACACCGGCGTCCTTGAGTTCCCGCTGACCGAGATCATCGAGAACCGCGACTACCAGGGGTCCAGCCACTTCTTCTTCGACGTCGGCAACGGCAACCTGCTGGCCTTCTTCGACTTCCCCGGCCTCGACCTCGGGCCGTACGCCGAGGTCCTGGGCGGCCTGCATCACCTGGCGATCTCTGTCACCCCGGAGAAGTGGGCCGCCCTGCGCGCCAACCTGGACAAGGCCGAGGTCCCCTACCAGGAGGAAAGCGGCACCTCCATCTACTTCCGCGACCCCGACGGCGCCCGCCTGGAACTCCTGGCCGACCCCCTGGGCGAAATGTACGGCCACCATGTCCTCTAGCGCGTGAACGCGGCAGCCACGCCGGATGAACGCGCCCGCGGCGCGCTGTACGGGCTCGCGATCGGCGACGCGCTTGGCATGCCGACCCAGTTGCTCTCCCGCCGCGAGATCATCGACCACTGGGGCCCGCTGCTGACCGGATTCGAGCCCGCCCCATCCGGCCGCCCGATCGCTACCGGGATGCCCGCGGGCTCGGTCACCGACGACACCGAGCAGGCCGCCCTCCGTCGCCCGAAGGCGAATCCGGCTCGCTGATCACGCGCTCGACCGGAACCTCACTGCACAGATCTCTCCGTCGCGGACCGCACAGTCAAGGACTCTTCGCACATGTTTGCCAGATTGTTACCAAAATTCTGCAACTTAGTACGGTCTGTGAACATTTACTGTTTAGGTCGAGTTGGGACTTGAGTCAACGGGCGGAAAGGTATTACATGCACAGAATCATCAATCTCGCCTGCCGTCGTACGGCAGGCGTGGCTGCGGGGGCGATACTCCTCGGCGGCCTAGCCGGGGGAGTCCTGCTGACGCCTGGGACGGCATTCGCCGCCACCACCACCGGCACCACGACGGCGATCGCCGGCACCACGCAGACGACGAGCTTCAGCGGGACGATGCTCAACGTCCAGGTGTCCGTCACCCCCGCCAACCAGACCCCCGGGCTATCCGGCCAGGTCAACGTCTCCGACGGAGCAGGCAGCGGTTGCGTCGCCACGCTCGGCGCGGCCGGGCCGAACGGCGTCGCCAGCGGCACCTGCAGCATCCCTAACCTGCAGAACGGCAGCTACATGCTGACGGCCGGCTACCAGGGCTCGGCTCTGTTCAGCCCGTCCGGCAGCTTCCCCTACCGCGTGTGGATCAAGAACGGATTCTTCCGCCCGCAACTCAACACGAACCTGAGCTGCACTCGTTACGTGTTCACCAACCAGCGCGGCAGCTGCACGCTGTGGGTCACCAACGCGGGCTACAGCCCGGCGCAGGACGTAAACGCGCAGATCGCCCTGCCGCGGCAGCTGCGTGCGGACTTCTGCGGTTATGGTTACTTCTGGAGCTACGGCTGCTCGATCAGCGGCAACACCGCGTACGAGAACCTCGGTACGCTCAAGCCCGGACAGACCAAGGCGCTGACCGTCGTCTTCACCGCCAAGACGGGCTTCAACCTCTGGGGCTGGCACCGTGGCCACCGGTCCACGGTCCGGGTTGTCGGCTCTGCTTCCGCCTACAACAACCTGTGGTTCTTCGGGCCGGGGCAAAGCTTCTCGGCAGCCTGGGTCACCATCATCCCGAGGGGCTGGTGGGCTTGGTAACGGCGTAGCCCGTTAAGCAAACCCCGAGGGGCGCAGGCACTTTGCCTGCGCCCCTCGTTCTGTCATCCGCCAGCGTCATGGGACCAGGTTGAGGGGTTTCCCGCCATGAGCATGGGACCACCCGGTCGCCAGTAGCTGGACCAGCGGCGTGGTGTGCTGCTTGTCCGGCTTCATCCCGGTGTGAT
>JBOHCG010000535.1:0-5605 GCA_050698735.1 Streptosporangiaceae bacterium
CGCGAGCGGCGGCCGGCACAGCCGGCATTACCCGGTAACAGGGCCCGTCAGCTCGCCGGGACGCCGCCAGCGGCATCGGCTTGTTCAGTGCCGTCCTAGGCCGTGCCCGGGATTTGACCAGCTCACCATCTCCACCTCCCCGCCGGTCACGATCACCGGCTATCAGGCGGGACCCGGCTGGGACCCGGTCACCGGCTGGGTATCCCCGACGCCCGGGTCCTCATCCCCCTGTTGGCCTGGCCTTAGTCCGCCCAGGTCAGCAGGAGGCCGCCGCTGCCGGAGGTAGCGGCATAGTTGCCGACGGCGACGCACTGGGCCGCCGACGAGCAGGACGCGCCGTTCACCGAAGCTTGCGTGACCGTGCCGTCTATGGTCTGCGCGTTGGCGGGCAGTGGGGCCGGTGCAGCCGACCAGGAGCCGTCCGAGTCAGTCAGCAGCAGGCCCTGCTCGTAGTCGCCCCCGGAGGTGGAGTAGTAGATGCCGCCGGCGACGCACTGCGAGACCGCCCCGCATGACACGGCGGGCACGGGGGCCTCGCCGCCGTTCGCGCCGTCGGCGGCCAGTGGCGCCTCCGCCACAGTCCACGACCCGCCCGAGTCCGTCAGCAGCAGCCCCATCTGGCCGTTGGTGGACGGACCGTAATTGCCGACGGCGACGCACTGCGAGACCGAGGGACAGGACACGGCCGACACGGTGTTTCCGGCTTCCGCGTTGTTGGCGGGAAGCGGCGCCGGCACCGCCGTCCAGGACCCGTCCGTGTCGGTCAGCAGCATGCCGTCCACACCCGCGCCGCCGGCGCCGTATTCGCCGACGGCCACGCACTGCGCTGCCGACGGACAGGACACGCCTGTCAGGAAGTCGGTGCTGCCGAGTGCGTTATCGGGAAGCGGTGCCTCCGCCGCCGTCCATGACCCATTTGACAAGGTCAGCAGCAGGCCCTGCCAGCTTCCCTGGCCGTCCTTGTACTCGCCCACGGCGACGCACTGCGACGCCGACGGGCACGACACGGCAAACGGCTGAGCCACATACGTGCCGGGGCTATCCCCGGCGTTGGCAGGCAACGGCGTCTCTTCCGCGGTCCACGATGCGTCCGAGCCGGTCACCACAAGGCCTTGGGTGTTCCCGGCGGTGTCGGAGTAGGTTCCGACGGCCACGCATTGCGACACTGACGGGCACGACACGCCCGACAGGGCGGCATTGGCGTCCCCGGGCTCGGCGTTAGCGGGGAGCGGCGCCTGTGACGCCGTCCACGACCCGCCCGAGCCGGTCAGCAGCAGGCCCGCCCCGTCCACGTCGCCTTGGTCGGCCACATCGTAGTTACCGACGGCAACGCACTGCGATGCCGACGGGCACGACACGGCGGACAGCTCCTCCCCCGAGGTGCCCGCCGCGTCGGCGGGCAGCGGGGCCTCGGCCGCCGTCCAGCCGGGGCTGCCTGTCGTCGGCGCGGGCGATGATGACGGGTCCTGCGGTGACGGTGTCGGCGACGACGTTGAGGTCGGCGACGGCGACGTCTGCGGGCCGCACTCGTGGAAGAGCTGCCTCTTGTCGAAGGTGCCGGAGGCCAGGGTGAAGGTCCAGCTCTTGACGAAGACGTTGGCAGTCGCCGTGAGGTCGGCCTTGGCCTGGCCGTCCACGGTCACGCATCCGGTGCCTGAGTCGTAGCTGGCCGGCAGGTCGGGCCCGAAGTCCCCGCCCACGCCCACCCGGCCGGCCAGGCTGATATCGACGTGAATGCCCATCCATGTACAGGTCCGCATCCGCGGCGGCCTTGATCGCGACGCTGCCGGAGCTCCCGAACCCCTGCACTTCGTCGTCGATCCCGGGTGCCTTATCAAAGCCGATCGCCGCGCGCGGTTTCCACTGGAAATCGATGCTGACCTGACCTTTGGCGTCGAAGGTCAGCACCGGGTAAAGGTCCACCCAGAGGTCGGGGGTGCCGGGAATCGGGATGTCGGCCTCGATGAAGTGCGCATCGGAAAGCTCGCAGGTGACCGTGCCCGTGAAGTCGACGTTGATGCCGAAAACGGGATCGGCGGTAGCCAGGAAGTGGATGCTTGGCGTCTCAGGATTCGCGTTCAGCGACAGGTCGAAGCTGATCTTCGACAGGTCCGCGGTCAGGGTAATCGTGAAATCGCCGCCGCCGTGGCAGGTGAACGCCGCCTGGGAGATGTTGAAGCCGAACCCCGAGGTCTGGTCGGCGAGATCCCGTGCGCGGAGCGGCCGTCCGGCGGACGGCGCAGCAGACGCGGTGCCCGACAGCGGGACCGCATCAGTGGTCTGGGTCTGACCGCCGGAGCCGCCGGGGGTCTGGACGATGTCGCTGTCGGCCAGGGTCTGGCTGGTGGACACGTCAAAGGTCGAGTACGCCTGATCCAAGGTGGCCGGCGTGAGCGTGACCAGGTGGCTGCCGCCGGTCCCGGCCGCTACCGCGGTCACCGTGCCAAGCAGCCCGTCCGGAGCGTTGGCCGAGACCGGCGCGACGAGCACCCGCCCCACAGCGGGCACCGGCACATTCGCGGCGAGCGTCACCGTCTGGGTACCCGCCGGGTCACCGGACACCGCGGCTATGTCGGTGCCGCTCAGCGTCACGGTTGTCGGCTTGGCGGTGATGTCGCTGACTGTCCGGCCCTTGGACAGCCAGTACCCGTCGGCATCCAGGGTCACCGTGACCGGGTCAGCCGAGGAGTTGTGCACGGCGACGGACCCGCTGCGGCTCAGTGCCGATACCGTCAGCCCTGAGGCCGGCTGGCGTGCCGCCCAGGCCACGCTGGGAACTCCGGGCAGGCTGCCGTCTGCCGGGTAGACGGTCACGTTCCCGGCCGCGGCGCCCAGAACCTGAACGGTCAGCGCGGCCGCGCCCGCACCCGAGGCGGGCACTCCGGCCTGCCCGGCGACAGGCACCGTCACGGTCTGGCCACCACCCACGACCACCCGGGCCACCCGCCCGCCGCCGGCCGCGCCGAACGTGCCCGCGCTCGCGGGGAGCCCGGACAGCCAGTACCCGTCGGCATCGAGGGTCACGGTCACGGGGAAGATCGAGGAATTGCGCAGAGCGACGGTCCCGCTGTCGCTCAGCGCGGACACCACCAGCCCCGAGGCGGCGTCATACCCCGCCCACGACAGGCCCGGCACGTCAGGCCGATGGGCGCCGGCCGGGTAGACGGTTACGCTTCCAGTCCCGAAGGCACTGGTTGCCGCCACGGCGAGGGCCACCGTGCCGGTACCGGAGCCGGGCACTCCCCCGTGCCCGGCGACAGGCACCGTCACGGTCTGGCCGCTGCCCACGACCACCCGCGCCACTCGCCCGCCGGCCAGCGGACCGAACGCGCCCGCGGCCGCCGGGGTCCCCGACAGCCAGTACCCATCGGCATCCAGGGTCACGGTGACCTGGTAGTTCGAGGAATTATGCACGGCCAAGGTCCCGCTGCCGCTCAGCGCGGACACCGCCGCCCCCGAGGCCGCCCGGCTGGACGGCCAGGACAGGCTGGGCACGTCGGGCAGGCTGCCGTCTGCCGGGTAGACGGTTACGCTTCCGGCCTGGGCGCCGCCCGTTGCGGCCACGGCCAGCGCCACGGCGCTCGCCCCCGAGGCCGGCACCCCGCCGTGCCCGGCTACCGGCACCGTCACCGTCTGGCCCGCGCCCACCGGGACGCTGGCCACTGCCCTGCCGGGCAGCGGGTTGAAACCGCCCCCCACCGACCCGAACGGCATCGAGTCCAGCGAGGTATCCGACGTCGTGCTGGTTGCCGGGGCCGGCGAACTCGTGGCGGCCGGGCTGGCCGGATCCGGCCCGCAGGCCGCCACGGAAGCCGCGATGACCGCACTGCTCGCCACGGCCGCGAAGACCGTCTGCGCACGAAACCGCATATCGCCCCACCTCATAGATGCCGAAATTTTCCCGATCGCTTAGGTCGGCTGAGTATCAGCCGGGTCCGCTCAACAGCAGCCCGACCCACGTCGTCGAGTCCCAGTACCAGCCGGTGGCGACGCATTGCGATGCCGAAGCGCACGACACGCCTGTCATGGTGGTCTGCGGGTTGCCGGCTGCGTTCGCGGGCAGCGGGGCTTCGGCTGCCGTCCATGACCCTCCGGACAAGGTCAGCAGCATGGGATCCGTGTCGGTGCCGCCGTCGCTGTAGTCGCCGATGGCGGTGCACTGCGAGACCGACGGGCACGATACGCCCGCCACGTTGGACTCGCCGTCCTCGTCGACGCCGCTCGCCGGGGTGACGGCCTGGGTGGCGGTCCAGCCCGTGCCGCCGGTACCACCGGTCGGGGTACCGGCCGGCGGCCCGGTGGAGGGAGCCGGTGACGGCGGCGAGGGGGACCGTACCGCTCGCCACCGCCGCGAAGACCGCGCGCAGCCGGAACGGCATTTTCAACCCCACCCCTTTGGACCCGCGCTGAGCGATTACGGTGGCGGACGCCCGCACCGTGCCGGAAGGTCAGTTATGTACCCCGCACGCGAGCATGCCGGGCGGAGGCCGCCTGTCCGGGCCGGACGGCATTGCCCGGACAGGGTCGGACGCCGCGGGCTGCTTAGGTCAGCAGGGTGCGCGGTATGCCAGGCCCGGAATGTAGGTCGCCCATTCCTGTCTGGTAAGCGGCTGGCCTGCGTCGGCGCAGACGTCCGCCGCGGCGGCTGCCGGGCTGGTGTCCCACAGGTGGACGGTGCCGTCGTTGCTGGCGGCGGCCAGGGTCCGGCCGGAGGGCGCATACGCGATCGAGTACACGTGCCCTTGCGGTCCGGTGAGGGTGGCGATCAGCGCCGGGTGGGCCGGATCGGCGACGTTCCACAGCCAGACGGTGCCGTCGGTGACGCCCGCGGCCAGAGTGCTGCCGTCCGGGCTGAACGCCACGGCCCACACGTAGCTGGTCGGACCGGTCAGCGGCACGCCGACCAGGGCCGGGTGGGCGGGGTCGGACACGTCCCACAGCCGGACAGTCTTGTCCGCGCTACCAACGGCGAGCAGCCGGGAATCGGGGCTGAAGGCCAGCCCGATGGCGTAGCTGGCGGGCCCGGTCAGCGGCCGGCCGAGCGGGACGGGGCGGGCGGGGTCGGCGACGTCCCACAGCCGGGTGAGGTTATCGGTGCTGGCCGCCGCGACTGTGCGGCCGTCCGGCGCGAACACCACCGTGTAGACGTAGGTGCCTGAATCGTGCACCGAGGCCAGCTGCCGCGGCCGGGCCGGGTCGGCCAGTGACCACAGCCGCAGGGTCCCGTCGTCGGCCGCGGTGGCGAGGAGCTTGCCGTCCGGGCTGAACGCGACGGACTCGGCGTTCCCGGTGGACGTCACCCGGAACGGATGGCCGATGGGGTCCAGGGTGGCGGCGTTCAGCAGCCATGCCGTGCCGTCGCTGCGGGCGATCGCGATCATGCCCCCGTCCGGGGAGTACGCGATGGCGTTGGTGATCGTGCCTGCGGGCAGCGGGCGGGTCGCGATCGGCGTCCGGTGGACGGCGTCCCAGAGCTGGACGTCCTGGCCGCCGACCGCGAGCGTCGTGCCATGGGGGCTGTAAGCGACGCCGCTCGGGGCGTCGCCGGTGAGCAGGACGGGCGTAGGCAGCGTCCACAGCGACACGGTCCCGTCCGCGTCACCCG
>JBOHCG010000536.1:0-5603 GCA_050698735.1 Streptosporangiaceae bacterium
GCCGCGAGGCCGGCGCTTTCCCGGGTCACCGCGGGGGCAAGGTCGGCCAGCCGGGCCGAGACGTAGGCCTGGGCCAGCGTCGCGGCGATCCGCGCGGCATCGGCCTGGCTGGTGAACGGGTACCCGCTGTCCAGGTAGGCCGGGACTATCAGGGCGGTGTCGGTGTCGGCCCGCGCGCAGCGGTCGGCCCCGATCGCGCGGAGCGTGGCGGCGAAGGCGGCCAGCTCGGCCAGGGGCGGCTTGGGCGTGCCGACGGCGTCGGTGAGCCCGAAATGCTGCTCGAAGGCGTGATGCCGGTAGGGGTCCTGCCCGGGCAGGTCGAAGTCGGTGTTGTTCCAGGCGATCCAGCCGGTCGCGCCAGCCAGCAGGCTGTGGTGCAGGACGTGCCGGTAGTAGCGCGCGCCGTTCGGCCCGGAGGCGAAGTCAGAGCTGACCCCGAACTCCTCCAGCACCACCGGCCGGCCGAACGTCCCGGCCAGCTCGCACTGCCAGGCCGCCGCATAATGCTGGCGGATCCGGTCATCGCCCACCGGGTAGACGTGCGGGCCGAGGAAGTCACACAGCCGGGCCATGTCGGCGAGCCGGAACCCGTTGTCGCGGCCGCTGGTCTCCACTCCCCAGGCCCCGTCCCCGGTGGAGAACGGCTGATGACCGCCGGCCGCGCGCACCGCGTCCCTGATGATCTGAGCCCAGGCCGCGACGGTCTCGGCCGGTGCGTCTTCGCCGCCGTACAGCGGCATCTCGTTGGAGGCCAGCCAGCCGGCCACCGCCGGGTGCCCGCCGAACCGGCGGACCATCTCGCCCGCGAACCAGGCCTGCCGGCCGACCAGCCAGACGTCGGTCAGTAGGTTCCGGCCCGCCCGCCAGGACGGATCCCAGTTCTGGCCGGACATGTGCCCGACGATGAACGTCGGCACCGTGGCCATCTGCTGTTCGGTGTGCCGGTCCAGGAAGTCGGCGAATCTGGCTGTCATCCGCTCGTCGATCGCGCCGGGTTCGGGCATGAAGTCGGGCCAGTAAAAGAACGACCGGGTCATGGTCAGGCCGTGCTCGCGCAGCACCCCCAGCTCCGCGCTGATCACGGCCGGGTCGTAGCTCCGCCACATGAGCGGGCCGCCGGCCCGGGACCAGAAGTTCGCCCCGAGCCAGCTGACCGGCTGCCCTGCGGCCATCAGCCAGGCGGTAGTGCGGTGCATAGGCGGCGGCTCCCTCGTGCGGACGACTGGCGGATGTCGCTGCTGAGATCGAAGCACTATACCGGTTAAGTGTCAAACGGGTCGCGCCCTATCACGTCCCGGCGGCCAGCGGCTTTAAGCTGAAGTGGTCAGGCCGTGCTGACCAGGCTCGGCAGGCGAGCGGCGCCGTCGGTCTTCTTGCCGCCCGGCTGGGAAGGAAGCGGATGAGACGCCCGACTATCGCTGACATCGCGCGCCGGGCCGGCGTGACCAAGGCGGCCGTCTCCTTCGCCCTGAACGGCCAGCCCGGCGTGTCGGCCGCCACCCGCGAGCGCATCCTGGCCATCGCGGCCGAGATCGGGTTCCAGCCCAATAGCGCGGCCCGCGCCCTGTCCGACGGCAGGGCGGGCGCGTTCGGCCTGGTTATCGACCGGCCTGCCCGCACCCTGGGCAGTGAGGTGTTCTTCATGCAGCTCATCTCGGGCATCCAGGGAGAGCTGGCCCTCAATCACGTGACGCTGCTGTTCACCATGGCAGAGGACCAGGCCGAGGAGATCCGCCTGTACCGCTCGTGGTGGGCACAGCGGAAGGTGGACGGCGTGTTCCTGGTCGACCTTCAGGTGCGCGACCGCCGGATCCGGGTGCTGGAGGAACTGGCCATGCCCGCCGTGGTGTTCGGGGACCCGCGCGGGGCCGGGACCCTGCCCGCCGTCTGGCAGGACGACGAGGCCGCCATCGGCACCGTGATCGGCTACCTGGCCGGGCTCGGGCACCGGCGGATCGCCCGGATCGGGGGTTTCCCTCGGTACTGGCACTCCAAGCTGCGCACCGACGCGCTGGCCGAGGTGGCCGGGGCGGCCGGTATCCAGGCCGTCTCGGTGGCCGCCGATTACACCGCCGAGCACGGCGCCGAGGCCACGCGCGACCTGCTCAAGAAGGCCGAACCGCCGACGGCCATCCTGTACGACAACGACGTGATGGCGTTGGCCGGGCTCGGGGCCGCGCAGCGGATGGGCGTGCGGGTGCCCGCCGACCTGTCCATCGTGGTCTGGGACGACACCGCGCTGTGCGAGCTCGTGCATCCCGCGTTCACCGCGCTGCGCCGCGACATCCCCGCCGCTGGCGCGGCCGCGGCGCGCATGCTGCGCGAGGCGAGCGAGGGGGGCCGGCCGGGCCGCCTCCAGGAAGCACCGCCGGTGCTGATAGTCCGCGACAGCACGGAGCCGACGCCGGGTTCGCGCCGGGCGAGCTTATCCCGGGACGGGCACGGCTGCGGCGAGACATTAATACGCGGCCTGTCTAACCCGTCCGATACCTGATCGATATACACCTGAGGCTTTACTTCGCGTTCCCGTATGATGAACACTTAACCGGTATAGTTAGTCTGGACCCGACCGGAACAAAGACACCGCAGACTTCCCAGTGAGGAGGTAGGACAGGTGAGAGGCAGGCCGAAGGCGGGAGGTACCGCCCGGTGAGCCGCCCAGCTCTCCGGCGGGCAGCAGCAGCGGATGCTGATCGCCCGGGCCCTGTTCCTGGACGTCAAGCTGCTGGTCGCCGACGAGATCATCAGCATTCTCGACGCGTCCACCCGCGTCGACATCCTCAACTTGCTCATCAGCCTGAAGCGAGCCGGCCTGGCGATCCCGTTCATCACCCACGACCGGTCGCTCGGTCACTACGTCAGCGACCGGACGTCATCCTGCGCAGTGGAGCCATCGTGAGATGGGCAACACGGCGGAGGTGTTCGGCCATCCGCAGCATCCCTGCACACGGAATCTGCTGAGCGCCGTGCCCGAGCTGCACCAGAAGCGGCGGCAGCTGGACGCCGAGGTACTGGAACCGGCGCCGCCGCTGGTGCCGGTAGGGCCGGGGCATCTGGTCGCCGACGCCCAGCGCTAGCAGGTTCGCTACGTAAACAGCTGAGACCAATTTTCCGTCAGACCGTCTACTAAACCGGATAAGTACCGGATAGGTAAGAGAGAGGGAGAGGCAAGGCTGAAATGCACGAAGAGCATTCCTGTTCACCCGCCCAGGCAGCACGACGCCGACGACATGACCGCCGAGCGGCCACGGCGGCCAGCCTGGCCATCGCGACCGCTGCGGCCCTCTCGGGGGCCGGTGCGGCGAGCGCGGCGCCGCTGACGGACCATCCGGGTCGCGTGGTGCCAGCGCTGGCCCTGGGGCTCAACGCCGCACCCTGGGACTACATCTACGCAGCCGACGTCTCGGCGGGCGGCGGCCTGGACGTGATTCAGCCTCTGCTCAAAGCGGCCGATATCGGCCTGCTCCGCTACGGCGGCGGCTCATACGCCGACTACTACGACTGGCAGACCAATACCGACATCCAGACCTGCATCTGGGGTAGCCCGTTCGGGAGCTTCACCGGCGCTCCGTTCCCCTACGACACGACGGCGCCGTTCACCGGGGCTAGCTGCGACAGCACTGACTCGCTGCCCTTCGACCAGTTCTCGGCCCAGGCCAAGGCGATCGGCGCGGGCAGCTTCGTGACGGTGAACTACGGGTCGGGCACCCCGGCCGAGGCAGCCGCCTGGGTCACCCACTCGCTCACCACGCCCGGCGACAGCGTGGCGCTGTGGGAGGTGGGCAACGAGAACTACGGCTGCTGGGAAGTCAACAACGAGCTGGCCCAGGCCCCCGAGGACTTCCAGGGCTATAAGCCCAACGACTACACCACCGTCAACGGCGTCACCGAGAACACGACCTGCCCCCAGGTCACCCAGGGCGACGCGCAGGGCACCCAGACGCTGGCCACGTCCTACGCCGTCAACGCCCGCCAGTTCATGATCGCGATGAAGCAGGCCAGCCCGGCCGCCCAGATCGGCGTGCCCTGGGCCTTCGGCAGCGACGTGGCGGGCGCGTCCGTGCCGGACAACACCGAGTGGAACAACACCGTGCTGGGCCAGGACGGCCGGTACATCAGCTTCGTCGACGCCCACTACTACCCCTTCTCCTTCAGCGGCGCCGCCGGCGGCAGCAACCCGACCGACCAGCAGGTCCTGCAGTCCCTGATGTCGGTGCCCTCGCTGTACGGCCAGATCCGCGGTGAACTCGACGCCCGTGATCCCAGTGCGCAAGTCGTCGTCGGCGAAACGGAAGTCTCGAACAACGAGACGACCACCGTGTGCACCCCGACCGGGGCGCTGTTCGCCGCCGGGGACGTCCTGTCGTGGCTGGCCGCCGGGGCCCGCAGCGTGGACTGGTGGGACATGAACAACTACGGCAACACCACTGCCAGCTGCACGAATTCGGACTACGGGATGTTCACCTCCAGCTCGCCGCCCGTGGCGGAGACGCCGTACTACGGCTATGTACTGGCCTCGGTGCTGGCCCGCCCCCGTGCGCTCCTGGCTGCCATGGGGACCTCTGATGCCGCGGACGTTCTGGCCTATCAGGCCCTCCTGCCGGGCGGTCAGGAAGCGGTCGCCTTCATCAACACCAACACCAGCTCGGCAGAAACGGTGAGCTTCCGGGCGGACTCGCCACTGCAGGGCCACCTGCGGACCTGGACCTACAGCGCGGCTAACCAGAACGCCACCAATTCCAACATCGTGCAGGGCACGGCCAACGCGTCTTCGCTCGGGCACGGCATCACGCTGCCGGCCGAGTCAATGGTCATCCTCGAGTCACAATAGGATCCGGCTCTCACCTACGCCTCGACGCCGTATGCCCCGGCCAGCCAGGCCGGGGCATACGGCACGGCTGTAGTGGCTGACGGAGTGAGCTGGCAGAGAGTTAAGGCTGGCGATGGTCGTGAAGCTCAAGCGGTAGCGAGGGAGGTTCGCCCCGGGGCCCGGCCTACGCTCTCTGCCGCGGCGGAAACGGACTCCGGACGTGCCGAGCCGTGCCGTCAGGAGGGTGTAAAAGCGGTCACGGATGCGCTCCTCGCCGAGCGCGGATCAATCCGACACGTCTCACCTGCGCGAGTTCTGAATCACTCATCTGACGGAGAAAGGAGTTTGCCTGTACCCTCGGATCGGCCCAGCCCGCTGGTGGGCCTTGACACCCGGATCGCGCACCCGGCTCGGGTCTACGACTACTGGCTGGGCGGCAAGGACAACATTAGTCAAGTGGTTCCGGCCGTCTCGCACAGCGGCCGGACGCTGGTCATACAGGCATGTCAGGCCCATTATTCGAAAATCGCGTCACCTGCTGTGCGAAACCTGTGCGATACCAGTTTGGGTGGTAATGTCCGTTTTTCCGGTCGGGCCTTCCTGACTCTGGCCTGACTCTGCTGACTGGCGGCGGGCGCCTGGCCTGGGGTTTCGGCGGCTTGCTCCTGGCTTTCGGGGGCGGTACGGGCCTTCCGGCTCATGTGCCGGGGGTGGCGGCGTCCGGGGGCAGGTCCCAGACGGTCAGCCGGGCGGGGGCGTCGCCGGGCAGGGCGTCGGCGCAGCGGGCCACCAC
>JBOHCG010000537.1:0-5584 GCA_050698735.1 Streptosporangiaceae bacterium
CAGCCAGCAGCTCGGCCGGGTCCAGGCCCAGAACCAGGAGATCGCGGCGGTCTTGTCCGCGCCCGGCGCCAGGCTTCTCGCCGCCACGACGACCAAGGGCGGCGTGGCCACCGTCGTGCTGGCCGCCGCCAGGCGCGAGCTCGTCGTGACCATGTCCGGGCTGCCGGCACTGCCCGCGGGCAAGGTCTACCAGCTGTGGCTGATAGGCCCGACCAAGATCGTGTCGGCCGGCCTGGTGCCGGCGCCCGCATCCTCCGGCGTCACCCCCGCCGTGCTGGCCTCGGGCATCGTCACCGGCGACAAGCTCGGCCTGACCGTCGAGCCGGCTCCCGGCTCCGCCCAGCCCACCACCACCCCGATCCTGGCCCTCCCGCTCCCCCTCTGACCCTGGGCACGCAAAGATCGTGGGCCGGAGCTTCCCTCCTGGGGGGTGGTACCAACTGTGACCACGCCTCGGTGCTGGTCACGGCGGGTGCCGGTGCGCCGGGGTGGGTGTCGTGGTCGGTGCGGGGGTCGTCGATCAGGGCCTGGATGGTACCGGGGGTTGATGGCGTGATGGTGGCCCAGATGGTGACCTGGTGCAGCTCCTTGCGGTACAGGACGTGGATGTCGAACGCGGCGCAGATGGCTTCCTTGACCCGGTCCGGCGCCGCTGTCAGGATGTCGCTCACGATAGGCAGCTCGTCCAGGAGAGCCGGGTCGTCGGCGTCGCGGCGGCGGTCTCAGCTGCGGCCAGGGCGGTCTCGGCGCGGGTCCGCTCGTCGTACAGCTCGGCGTAGCGGGCGCGGATCCTGGCCCGGTAGGCCTGGGCGGCCGGGTCGGCCTGGGTCTCCAGCTCGGAGATGAGGGCGCGCTCCGCGGTGTCGATGCGGGCCAGCTGCTTGCGGAGATGCCCGGCGGCCTGGGCCTGGCGGGCGGCCTGGTCGGCCGCGTCGGCGGGCAGGGCGGCGGCGAGCATGGCCTTGCGGTCTGGCCCCAGGAGCCGTTCGGCGATGAACGCGGCGACGGCCTGGCTGATGGTGTCCTCGCGTAGGGAGATGCGTCCGTGGTCGGGGAACTGGGCGGCGAGCCTGGGGTTGGCGGGGTCGTGGGAGCAGATGTAGTAGGAGTAGGGGCGGCCTTGCCGGTCTCGGCGGGTGATGCCGTGCATGCGGCGCTGGCAGGCGTTGCAGCGGATCCGGGCGCGGAGGGGGTAGCGGCGGCCGGGCTGGGTGGTGGCCATTTCCGGGTCGCGGGTGTTGCCGCGGTCCCGGGCGGTGGTCTGGGCGGCGTCCCAGGTGGCCCGGTCGATTAGCGCGGGGTGGGACAGCACCGGTGACCACAGCCACTCGGCCGGGGGCACGCGGCGCTTCTTGCCGTTGATGGTCCGCTTGCGGCCGAACACCATGTACCCGGTGTACTTGGGGTTGGAGAGGATCCCGATGACGGTGCTGGTGGTCCAGCCGTCGGCCACGGGCGGCGGGTAGGCGGCGGGGTCGGCGTTGAGGCGGGCGGTGATGGTCGGCACGGCCAGCTTGCCGGCGGTCCGCCAGGTGAAGATCTGCAAGACGACGGGGCCGCGGACGGGTCGATGGCGAGGCGGGTCTTGGTCAGTCCCTGGCTGGCCTTGATCGGGCTGGGGTGGGTGACCTTCTCGGCGGCGTACCCGTAGGGGACGGGGCCGATGTTCCACCCGTCGGCGGAATGCTCGATCAGCCCTTTCCAGATCTTCTCCCGCAATTGGAGCCGGTAGCATTCCGCGACGCCCTGCTTGACCCGCCGCACCAAGACGGTGGTGGCGTTGACGCCTTCGATGGAGGTGGGCTCGTCGGTGGCGAACAGCGGGATGCCTTGCCGGGACAGTTCCTTTTCCAGTTTCAGCGCGTTGAAGGTGTCGCGGCCGGACCGCTCGATGTCCTCGCAGACGACGGCGGCGAATTTCGGGGCGGGGGCCTTGGCCTCGGTCAGCAGGTCGGCCATCCCGCCGTCGCGGGGGATCCCGGCGTCCGCGAACTGCTTGTATGCCTGGCCCTGACTGCGCTGCTCGCGGTCGATGGCGCCGGACTCGATGTCCCAGTAGACGGCGGCGATGGACCACCCGGCGGGCAGCCAGTCGCGGACGGAGCGGATCTGCCAGCGGATGGAGGCGCGAGGGTCTTGGAGTTCCAGGGTGGAGGTGCGGGCCAGCACCGCGACCGGGAACATCTCGGCCACGGCCGGGCATGGCCGGGGGGCCGTACGCTGGCTGGGCGAGGCCGGGCCGCTCTTGCCCGGCCCTTGTGGGTCCGGCCTGGCCCCCCGGACGTGTCCGGCGAGGGTCCCGCGCCTGGCAGGTGGGTAAAGAATCGACCAGAGCGGGACCTGGAACAGGACCCCGTTACGGCGGGCGCCGGGCACGGCGGTCCGGTGTGGTGCGACGGTCCGGTGGCCATTGCCTTTCCCTGGAGTCAGGGCAGACGCTAGATGCCCCGTGTGCCCGTATGCGCACGGAATGTGGTTATTGTGCGGTGGAGCAGGGTGGCGCGGCGGGACGGGACTGCGGACGTAAGCAGGCTGTTATCCCTGGCGCGGGGAACCGGGGACCGGGGCTCGCGACGGGCGGGCCGGGGCTTGTGGCCTGGCGTGGTCGGCGGCGAACTGCTCGAGCAGGCCTCGTTCGATCGTTCCTGGCTGGTAGCCGGCGGCGCAGATGCCGGCTGCGTAGCTGAGGACGTCCAGGTGGCCTGTTTTCCCGGTGACGCGTCCGCGCGCGGCGCGGTTGTCTTTGCCGTCGTTGAGGTTGTACTGCCAGGTTCCGGGCGCGGGGCCTTCGCGGGCGGTCAGTGACAGGTGCACGGACCCGGCGCTCAGCGTGGCGTGCGCGGTCACCGTGACCAGGACCGTCGCGCCGCTGACGCGGGTGCTCATCCGCGCATCGCCGCGCGGCCGTCCGGTACCGGGTGTGTCAGGGCAGGCGGGGCCGGGCGGGCGCTGCCGGGTGTAGCTCCGCATGCCAGGCAGGCGAACCCGGCGGGCGGGTGGCCGCCGCAGGTTGCGCACCGCGTGGTGAGCTGCGAGGCGGGGACATCGAAGATGACGGCGAGCTGGCTGACTTCCTCGGCGGTGAAGCCTCGCTGCCGGTCGCCGCGGCGGCCCTCGGCGGCGCACACGGTGGAGGGGCTCGGCCAGCCCATCAGGTCACCGAGTTCCGCCTGGCTCCACCGGTGGCGCTGGCGGAAGGAACGGATGTTCGCGCCGATGATGGCGCACTGTTCCGCCGGGATGGTTCTGGCGGCGCCGCGCCGTCGCTGTGTCGTCACCACGACAGCCGCGCCCAGGTGACGCGGCTCCCGGTGCCGGTGGCGCGGTTTCCCCAGCCGTCGTGGCCGGTGAGGGCCCGGACGATGTCCAGCCCGTGGGGCCGGTCATCGGGCTTCGGGGTCCGCCATGGGCCTCCCATGTCCTCGACCTCGATCCGGGCAGTGCCGGGGGACAGCTGGCAGCGGACGCGGAAGGAGCTGCCCCGGGAGTGGCTGTGCAGGATGGCGTTGGCGGCCAGCTCGTCTGCGATGAGCACCATGTCGGCGGCGGCCGGGCAGCCGTTAAGGTAGCTGGCGATCTCGCGGCGGACCCTGGCCGCTTCTTCGGGCCGCCCGTGGAAGGTGCCGGTGTAGCCCTGGCCGGTCGCGGTGCCTGGCAGGTCCCCGGTCAGGTGGTCAGGCTGGCGCGGGTAGCTGACCGGCGGTCGTGGCGTGCGGGTCCGCGGGTGGGTATCGGCCGGCTGGGCGGTTGCTGGTTCCATGGGGCGGTAGTCCTCAATGCGGACGGCTAGGGTGATCGCTACCCAACTTGCCAGGCCGGTGACAGAATCGGTACAGCGGCACGACGCTCTGCCGCTAACCGCCCCTATCGTCGGGAGGTCCGCCGCATGCCCCGCCCCAGCAGCCGTGATCCGGGATCTGACCCGCGCGCGTTCCTTGGCGAGGAGCTGGCCCGGGCGAGGGTGGCTGCTGGGTTCAGCTCGCAGCAGGCGCTGGCGGATCATCTGGGGTTCGACCGGTCGGTGGTCGGCAAGGCGGAAAGCGGTGACCGGCCGCCGACGCCGGAGGTGCTGAAGGCCTGGTGCGGGGCGTGCACCCTGGACTATGACCACTTTGCGCGGCTTGCCGGGCTGGCCAGGCGGGCGGACGGGCCGGTGGAGTCGTGGTTCGTGGAGTGGCTGGAGAAGGAGGCCGCGGCGCAGATGATCCGGGCCTGGTCGCCGGTGCTGCTGCCGGGCCTGCTGCAGACGGGTGAGTACGCCCGGGCGCTGTTCACCGCGGCGGGCTCGGACGATGACCGCGCCGATGAGCAGGTGGCGGTGCGGCTGGGCAGGCAGGAGATCCTGGACCGGCCGCGGCCGCCGCATGTCGTGGCGCTGGTTGACGAGGCGGTTCTGCACCGGCTGATCGGGTCGCCGCAGGTCATGCACGACGCCCTGGTCCGGGTCGCGGAGCTGTCGCGGCGGCCGGGCGTGGTGGTGCAGGTGGTGCCGTCCGCGAAGGGGGCGAACGCGGGCCTGTGCGGGACGTTCGATCTGGCCACGGCGGCCGATGGTGCGACTACGCTGCGGATGGACGGGATTGAGGATCAGACCACGGAGAATAGGCTGCTGGTCAGCAAGGGGGTCATCCTGTTTGACCTGATCCGGGGCGACGCGCTGCCGCGTGAGGAGTCCCGGTCCCTGATCTTGGAGATAGCGGAGCAATGGAAGTCCAGGTAGGAGCACGCTGGCGGACGTCCAGCTACAGCGGGAACGGCGGCGGCACGTGCGTGGAGGTCGGCCAGGCCCGGCGCGGCGTGCTGGTGCGCGACACGACTGACCGGACCGGCCCGGCGCTTGGGTTCACCCCCGGCGCATGGTGGATGTTCGTCGGCCAGGTGAAGCGCTCGCAGTAGTCCGGCGCCGATCACCGGAGGGTCCGCGCGGCGGTGGGCAGCGGGGATATTTCCTCGCCGCGCGTGGTAACGGTGCCGGGGTGTCGGCGGGCTTGGCGCCGGTTTCCGCCTGTGCCGGGGACGGTGCGGTATGCGAGTCGCCGGTGGCGCGCGGAGCGCGCCCTCGGGCGGGGAGGTCGGAGGGGTCCGGGGAACCGGGAACCGGGCTGTGGGGGGTTCCGGGTTCCCCGGTGCCTGCACCTTCCGCGTCCCGGAGATACGGCGCGATATGTGCGCTGGCCGCGCGGTAGCGCGGCTCCCGGGCACTTTCCGCGGTCATTTGTGGTGGTTGTGATTGCACCTTCCGTGGTCACCGGTTCGGTGGGTTCCCTTTGTTTTTGCGGTTCCGGTTTGGTCCCCCCTGCTGGCGGTCGTGAGTAGAGCTGGAGTGTTCCTGACCTCACCCTCTTGTCTTGTTGAGGGGGTGAGGTCAGGAACATGGAGGCGGCACGGTGCGAGCTGGTTTGTGCAGGCAGCAGAGGGGGGATCGGGCCGGAATCGCGGCGCGCAGCGCCCGCACCCCCGCAATGCCTCGGGGTTTAGGCATTTAGGCCTGGATGGGCGGTTCCCCTCTATGGTTACTTTGCGTAGTTCTTGTTGTCCGGGCATGGCGGCGGCCGGCGTGCCGTGCCGGTGACGGGCCGGTATC
>JBOHCG010000538.1:0-5558 GCA_050698735.1 Streptosporangiaceae bacterium
GCTGTGCACCTGCGACGCGGTGGGCGTCTGCCTCGCCGTACCCCGGCTGGCCGGGCTCATCTGACCGGCTCCGGGCCGGATGATGCGATCATCGGCTGATGGACGGCACCATGACCTGGACCGAGGTCGCCGGGCGGCTATCGGCGGCGCGTAACTACTGGCTGAGCAGCACCACCACGGCCTCGCAGCGCCGGTGGTCGGCGGCCTTATGGTGAAGAGACCAGCCGGAGATAGAGATGGGAACCGTCATGGATAGCGTAGAACTGCGCGCCGTGCAGCAGCCGCTCAAGGACGCCTACCGCGAGACCCCGGAGAAAGCGGTCGTCACGTTGCGGGCGCACGGCCAGCTCGACGACGCCATCTCGTGTTCGGTGGAAACCGGCCGGGCGCCGGCCGTCGCGGGGCTGCACCCGGCGACCGGAGGAGACGGCTCACTGCTGTGTTCGGGTGACATGCTGCTGCAGGCGCTGGTGGCGTGCGCCGGGGTCACGCTGCGGGCCGTGGCCACCTCGCTGCAGATCACCGTGGCCGGCGGCACCGTCACGGCCGAGGGCGACCTGGACTTCCGCGGCACCCTGGCGGTCAGCAAGGACGCGCCGGTGGGGTTCCGATCCATCCGGCTGGCCTTCGACCTGGACACCGACGCCAGCGCCGAGCAGGTCCAGACGCTGATCCGCCTCACCGAGCGCTACTGCGTCGTGTACCAGACGCTGGCCCACCCGGCGGAGATGACGGTGACGGCATAGAGCGCTTGGCATCAGAGGGTGAAGGAGTTTCCTGACGTGCTACTTATTGACGCCGGCGGCGTCGTGACCGCCGCGGCGTCGTCTACGAGGCCGAGACCGGGCGCCTGCGGGAGGTCAAGGAGTGACCTTGGTATCGTGACTGGGTGACGGCCGTAGCGGAAACGAACGAACCGGGCGGGGACGCCAACGCCCGTTCGGCCCGGCTGCGGCACCTGATCATCACGGTCTACGGGCTCTACGCCCGGCATGATAGCGGCTGGCTGTCGGTCGCGGCCCTGATACGACTGCTCGCTGATCTGGGGATAGACGAGTCGGCGGTCCGTTCGGCCATCTCGCGATTGAAGCGGCGCGGCATCTTGCAGTCGCGGCGGTACGGCGGCTCAGCCGGTTACCAGCTGTCCGCCGAGGCCCTGGAGATCTTGCGCGAAGGTGACGCGCGGATCTTCCGGCGGCGCCGGGCCACGCCCGCCGACGGCTGGGTGCTCGCGGTCTTCTCGGTCCCCGAGTCCGAGCGGCACCGGCGGCACGTGCTGCGGTCGGAGCTGACCAGGCTGGGATTCGGCACGGTCGCGCCTGGGGTGTGGATCGTGCCGGCCCACCCGCAGGACACGACGGCCGAGACGCTGCGGCGGCTCGAGCTCGACGCGTACGCCGACCTGTTCCGCGCCGATCACCTCGCCTTCGGCGATCCGGCCGCCAAGATCCGCCGCTGGTGGGACCTCGACGAGCTCGAGCGCCAGTACGGTTCGTTCATCGCGACGCACGAGTCGGTCCTGCGCCGCTGGGAGCAGGACGGGCCGCCCGGCGAGCGGGAGGCCTTCGCCGACTACGTGTGGGTGCTCACCGACTGGCGGCGGCTCCCCTACCTCGACCCCGGGCTGCCCGCCGAACTGCTGCCGGACGGCTGGATCGGCATCCGGGCCGCCGACCTGTTTTTCGCCTTGCGCTCGCTGCTCGAGGAACTGGCGCGAGCCTACGTGAAACACCTCATTTAGGGCCAGCACAGCATTTAGGGCCAGCACCGCATCAGCGGGGACTGACCACGGCGATGCCCTGGATCTCGACCAGCGCCGCCGGGTCCCACAGCCTGGTCACGCCCACGCCCGCCATGGCCGGGTACCCGGTCCCGGTCCGCCGGCGCCAGACCGCGCCGATTTCCCGGCCGTGTGCCTGGTAGTCCTCGACGTCTATCAGGTAGATGGTCAGGCTGACCAGGTCGGCGGGCTGGCCGCCCGCCGCGGCCAGCGCGGTGAGCAGGTTGCCGAGCGCCTGCTCGAACTGCGGCACGACGCCGCCGCCGGCCACCTTCCCGTCCCGGTCCATGCCGATCTGGCCGGCCAGGAACACCATCCGCCCCGCTGGCGCCCCTCCCACGTTGACGGAGACGGCGTGGGAGAAGCCGGAGGGCCGGGCGAGATCCTGAGGGTTAATCCGCTCCACGTTCATGACCACAGCCTAGCGGTATCGCGTTATATTGACGATCGTATTGATTGCAGCATACGATCGGGCCAAGGTTCTACTGAGGGGTTGAGCGCCATGCGCATCGCTGTCCTCGGCGCCGGGCCAGGCGGCCTGTACTTCGCGGCCCTGGCCAAGCAGCTGGACGCCCGGCACGACATCACCGTCTGGGAACGCAACGCCGCCGACGACACGTTCGGCTTCGGGGTGGTGTTCTCCGACGAGACCCTCGGCGGCATCGAGCACGCCGACCTGGAGATCTTCTCCGCCATGCGGCGCGAGTTCGCGCGCTGGGACGACATCGACGTGCACTTCCGCGGCACCACGTTCACCTCGGGCGGGCACGGTTTCGCCGCGATGAGCCGCAAGCGGCTGCTGGCCATCTTGCAGGCCCGCTGCGCTTCGCTCGGGGTACGGATCCACTTCCGCACCGAGGCCCCCGACGTGGCCGCGCTGGCCGCGAGCCACGACCTGGTGGTCGCCGCCGACGGGATGAACTCGGCCACCCGCGGCCGGTTCGCGCCTGTCTTCGGTCCTGACCTGGAGCAGCGGCGGTGCAAGTACATCTGGCTCGGCACGGACCTGGTCTTCGACGCGTTCAAGTTCTACATCCTGGACACCCCGGCCGGGATCATGCAGGTGCACGGCTACCCGTACAGCGAGCAGGCCAGCACCTTCATCCTGGAGATGCACGAGGACGTCTGGCGGCGCGCCGGGTTCGCCGACATCGTCGCCGAGGGCCTGGCGCCGGGGCAGAGCGACGAGGCCTCCATCGAGCTGATCCGCGGCCTGTGCGCCGGCGTGCTCGGGCCCGGTGCTGGCGGGCACAGTGCTGGCGGCGGGCACAGTGCTGGCGGGCACAGTCTGTCCGCCAACAACTCGCGGTGGTCCACCTTCACCACCGTGCGCTGCCAGACCTGGCGGCACGGGAACGTGGTGCTGCTCGGCGACGCGGCGCACACCGCGCACTTCTCGATCGGCTCGGGCACCAAGCTCGCCATGGAGGACGCACTGGCCCTGGCCGCCTGCCTGCACGAGCAGCCTGGCGTCGAGGATGGCCTGGCCGCCTACGAGGCCGAACGCAGGCCGGTGGTCACCTCGACCCAGCGGGCCGCGCAGGCCAGCCTGGAGTGGTTCGAGAACATCGGCCAGTACGCCGACCAGGACCCGCATCAGTTCGCGTTCAACATCGTGACCCGCAGCCGCCGGGTCACCTACGACAACCTCCGGCTGCGCGACCCGGAGTTCGTCGCGGACATGGACCGCTGGTTCGCCGGTCAGGCAGCCGCGGACGAGGCCGCCCCAGCCGGGCCCGCAGAGCCGCGGCCGCCGATGTTCCAGCCGTTCCGGCTGGGCGCCCTGGAGCTGGCGAACCGGGTCATCGTCTCCCCGATGGACATGTACTCGGCCCGCGACGGCGTGCCCGGCGACTTCCACCTGGTGCACCTGGGCAGCAAGGCGCTGGGCGGCGCCGGGCTGGTGATGACCGAGATGGTCTGCGTCTCCCCTTCCGGCCGGATCACGCCCGGCTGCACCGGCATCTACACCGCGGGGCAGGAGGAGTCCTGGCGCCGGATCACGTCGTTCGTGCACGATCAGGCCAGCGCGAAGATCGGCATCCAGCTCGGCCACTCCGGCCGCAAGGGCTCGACCAGGCTGATGTGGGAAGGGATGGATGTCCCGCTGCCGGACGGCAACTGGGAGGTCTGCGGCCCCTCGCCCATCCCGTACGCGGCGCAGAGCCAGACGCCGCGCGAGCTGAGTCCTGCGGAGCTCTCCCAGATCAAGGAGCAGTTTGCCGCGGCCGCCCGGGCGGCGGCGCGGGCGGGCTTCGACCTGCTCGAACTGCACTGCGCGCACGGCTACCTGCTGTCCTCCTTCCTGTCGCCGCTGACCAACCGGCGCACGGACGGCTATGGCGGCTCGCTGGCCGGCCGGCTCCGCTACCCGCTCGAGGTGTTCGACGCGATCCGCGCGGTGTGGCCGCAGGACCGGCCGATGACGGTGCGGATCTCGGCCACCGACTGGTGCGAGGACGGCCTGGGCATCGACGACAGCGTGGAGATCGCCCGGGCGTTCGCCGAGCACGGCGCGGCCGGTATCGACGTGTCGACCGGGCAGGTGGTCAGCGAGGAGAAGCCCGCCTTCGGCCGCAGCTACCAGACGCCGTTCGCCGACCGGATACGCAACGAGATCGGCCGCAAGTACGGCGTGGCGGTGATCGCGGTCGGCGCGATCTCGTCCTATGACGACGTGAACTCGCTCATCCTGGCGGGCCGGGCCGACCTGTGCGCGCTCGGCCGCACCCACCTGTACGACCCGCAGTGGACCCTGCGCGCCGCCGCCGAGCAGGGGTACGCGGGCCCGGGCGCCCGTGCCCCGCACGCCGTCCTGCCCGATGGCACCTCGACCCGGGACCGGCTCGGTCGCGGCTTCGTCCTGCTCACCGCGGGACGCGACCTTGACTGGAGGCAAGCGGCCGATGGGCTACTCCCCCGGGTCAGCACTTGCCGCCTGGACGACGCCGTGCAGACTCTCTACCGGCTTCCGGCGGGCAGCGCCACGCTTGTGCGCCCCGACGGGATCATCGCCTGGCGGTCCGACGATCCTTCAGCACTCGGCGCGGCCTTGCACGACGTCCTGCACTGAGGTCAGCGGTATCCGTGCCGCTAACGAGCCGATGCCGCGTCGAATCCTGGTGCGCCGGCGAGGATGTCCGGGTTGGCTACCGCGCAGAAGTTGTGAACGTAGCCTTCCGGCATGCTGAATGGCGTGAACATTGCTCGACGGACGACAGCTGGTGCTTATCGAGGTCGAATTCCTCGATGGGGCGAAGCGCCTCGCCATCGAGGAAGTAGAGCACGTACCCGAGGCCATCGATTTCCGCGAATACATCCTTGATCGGACAGTCCAGGTGGCGCTGCTCGATCTCGATGAGCATCGGGGGAAGGTACTTGCGGAGCGTGACGGAGGCTCCGCGTAGCACGGACATCTCGTGCCCTTCCACGTCGATCTTGAGAAGGTCGACGCGCTGGCCGCCGATCTCGTCGTCCAGCCGCACCGTCGGGACGGTGACCTTCTCAACGCGGACGCCACGCTGTCCGTCGAAGCCATGGGCGAGGCTTGACTGCGCGGTGACATGCCGGTTGGCGAAAATGGGAACCTGCAGGTCCGCGTTGCCAGTCAGGTCCGACACGGCGACGGGGCGGAAATGGACGTTAGGCCGCGCGTTGACCAGTTTCTCAAGCACTGGCTTGTTCATCGGATGCGGCTCGTAGCTGAACAGCGTGCCGGCCCCGCCAACCAAACGGGCGAGGTGATAGCTGAACAAGCCCCAGCTTGCGCCGATATCCA
>JBOHCG010000539.1:0-5538 GCA_050698735.1 Streptosporangiaceae bacterium
GCCATGGCAGCGTGCGCCGGAACCGCCGCCGCAAACCACCGCAAACCAAGTCAGAACAGGGCATGAATCCGGTGCAGGCAGTGCAGAAGCTTGACAGGCCGCTTCATATGAGATCTGCGGCGACTGCGATGGACCCCACCACGTCCAGCAACCGCGATCCGGGCCGGCCTCGCGCAGCGCATCCAGGAGCTGCTGCGTCGATGCGGCCGACCAGGCCAGCAGGGGCTCGCGCTCCCCGGGCGCAGTCGCCGCGCCCTCAGACGCGGACTCGGCCGGGGGAGCGGCAGCCGGGCCGGCGTTGACGGCGGCGGCCCACTTGCGGTGCACCGCACCGAGGTGCTGCACCAGATCCAGCAGCGTCCACTCGGGGCAGGTCGGCACCTTCAGCTCGAGGCCAGGCGCGGACATGACCGCGGCGCGGAAGGCGGTCGACCGCTCATCGATCAGCCGCAGCAGGACGGGGAACTCCAGAGTCTCTTCCACACCGGCTGTCTATCACGCGCTCCGCCAACCGGACAGCGATTTTCACGGCAGACGCGGCGGGCATCGCCAGAACGCGTTGACCAGGGCATCTGCCCGCCCAGAAGGTCCAGGAAGTACGGCGTTCCCTGCCGAGCGCGGTACTGCCCCACTCGCTGGCTCGCGCCCACCCCGGTTGAAGCACTCGCGGGTCTCGCCGATGTCGTGCGTGACGTGCTCGCCGATCTGGCTGCATCCGGCGAGCCGACTCCCGGACCGCCTCTTGCAAGTCACCGGCAGGTTCGGCAACCCCGTCCTAGCCGCACTCGACGGCATTAGCGCGGTCGAGAATCTCGAACCGGTCGGTGCCTGGGCTACACGCCCTGACGGCATGGCGCCAGGCAACCAGGCTCCCGCCTCGATCGTGTCGCGGAGCGCAGCGATGCCCGGCGCCCCGAGGCATCCCGTTAGGACGCCAGCCGGGATCAGGCGCCCGGCGCGCCCGCCCGCACCGACTGCGCGAACGCCTTCCACGCCGCTGGGACGAAGGCCAGCCGCGGCCCGTCCGGGTCCTTGGAGTCACGGACCAGCACCGCACCAGAACCGCCCGCGACCTCGACACAGTTGCCGCCGTTCGCGCCGCTGTAGCTGGATTTCCGCCAGACGGCGTTCAGTCTGTCCATCGCTCTTCTGCCACCTTCACTATCAGCTCCCTGGAGGCCGCCACGGTCAGCGCGTCGCCCCGCAGCGCGTCGAAACACGCCATCACCTGTGCGACCCGCCCGGCATCTTCAATCGTAAGCCCGTCCGCGGCGTTCTCCAGGAACGCCGCCGCCGACATGTCAACCGCCTCCGCGATCACGAACGCGCCCAGCAGCCCGATATGACCACCCGCCGCGTACGGGACCACCTGAATGCTGATCGTAGGCCATGCCGCCAGGTCGGCCAGGTGCATCAGCTGACCGTGCATCTCCGCCGCCGACCCGATAGGCCGGTTCAGCACCGCCTCATCCACCAGCGCGTACACCAGCGGCCGGTCCTCCCGGGTCAGCGTCTCCTGCCGCGCCAGGCGAGCCGCCAGCAGGTTCTCGATCTCGTCCTCTGTCGCGTGCGGCTTCTTATTCAGCACCGCTCTTGCATATCCCTCGGTCTGCAGCAGGCCCGGCACCAGCACATGCTCGAAGATCCGCAGCACCCGGGCGGCCCGCTCATATGGCACGAACGGCCGGTACGATGCCGGGAACGGCAGGTCCCGCAGCCGCGCTTCGACCATCGCGAAGAATCCCGGGTAGCCGAAGAACTCATCCGCCCGCGTTGCCAGATCGGCCTTCGGGACCCGGTGCCCGCTTTCCACACTGCGGATCAGCGCGCCGGAATACCCCAGCTTGCCACCCAGGTCATCGCTGCTCAGACCCGCGTTATGGCGCGCTTCCCTGAGCATGTCCGCGAACAGCGATAGCGCCTGCCCGTCCTTGCTACGCCTCGCCGCCATCTGCCACACCTCATTACCCGAATCCGCGCTCACGGACAGTTCTCCCAGATGATTACACATCGCAGTGACACGGCGACAGCAAATGCCCGGCCGGGCACGATATGACCATTCCCGCCCGGCACCGTGAACCATCCCGGGCGCGTACACCAAGAGGCACCGGAGGACCGATGACCAGCGCAACCGCACCGGCCGCCACCGGCTACACCGGCGTCTTCTGCGGACGCCCCGACCAGGTCCGCCATGCCCGCCAGCAGATCACCCGCTACCTGGCCGGGCACCCCGCCGCCAGCGACGCCGCCCTCATCATCAGCGAAATGGCCGCCAACGCCGTCCTGCACAGCCAGTCCGCCGGGCAGTTCTTCACCGTCCGGGCGCGCCTCGACGACACCCGCTGCCACCTGGAAGTCGAAGACTGCGGCGGACCCTGGAACCCGCCGCCCCGCGACCCGTCCCGCCCGTACGGCCTCGACGTCATCGAGGCACTCACCGGCCCCGGCAACTGGGGCGTAACAGGGGACAGCACCGGCCGCATCGTCTGGGTGCGGCTCACATGGTGACCCTCGGCACCGGCAGAGACGACCCCCGCGCCTGGGTCCGCTCCGCGTACGCCATCCTCGACGCGGCCGAGGCGGCCGGCCCGGGCCGCAAGCTGCCCTCGCACGCCCAGATCGCCCGCACGCTCGGCGTCTCCCGGTTCACCGCCGGACGCGCCTGCCAGGAACTAGCCCGAATGGGACTAGTGCACCTGATCCCCGGCCACGGCTACTACCCCGGAGACGTGACATGACCGCCGGTGGTTGGGTAGGTCCACGAGGACTACGTCTGGATCGGGTGGGGGACGGCGGAGGGCCGTGGAACCGGACCCGGCATGGCGACGGCCGCGACACGGCCGGCCGGATCGCATGGGCATACCACACCGTCCACCAACGTAGGCGCAGCCAAATTCTGCGGCGTACCCTGGATTTTATGGAGCCTGCCAGCGAAGGTGACCGCTACATCACGTGGCCGCCGCACCCGGACCCGCTGGTAGAGCAGATGTTCAGGGACGCCGACCGTGCCGGGTACACGATCGTGCAGGTCAAGGGCGTGTATATGCTGATCACGCCCGACGTCTTAGACGACTTCTACTTCATCGGGCGTGTGGTGCCCTCGTCGGCAGCCTGGCGGCACATGGTCAGGGAGCTGCGGGAGTGGCTGGACGTTACTGGGCGGCGGGCACCGGGAAGGCAGGTTTGACAATGGCTTTCAATATCGTGATCAAGGCGACCGTCATCGAGGGGGCGACGGAAGCGATGACCGAGAGCGTCAAGGCCGTTGCCTGTGAGCTTGACGAGATTCAGCAGGTCACGCCCGCGTTCCTGGGGTTCACCCTGTCGTCGGACCGGGCAGAACGCACGGTCCGCTTCAGCCTGTACGTGGAAGAGGACGAACCGGCTGATGCGAGCAGGGCTGCCTACGCATGGACGCAGACGGCTATCACCGCGATCGGGGATAGCACCAAGGGGTGGGCGGCGTTCATGCACCCGGAGGAGCTTGAGCGGGTCCCGGCGTAGCCACAGCATAGGGTTAAGGAGCGGCCAGACCTGGGATCCGTGCTGACCAGCAGACACGCCTAACCGCAGGACATGCCGACTTCGCCGGACCCTCCTAGGATAGTCACGCTGAGCTAAACGACTGCCTGGACTGACCCGCGGGGCTGGCAGGTGCCAGACACGGGACTGGCACGGTGTGTCGGCCGAACTTATCGGCGGGAGCCACGGCCGCGCTGGGCCTGTGGCGGGCGCCAGGTGCGGAGGGCGTCTTCGGTTAGGTTGCGGGACTCGCGTTCGGAGGTCAGGTAGGCGTCGTAGGCCTCGGCGGGGCTCTGGCCGAAGGCCGGGTCAAGCTCGCTGTGCCACTGGCGGACCCATGGCATGACCTCCAGCAGGCCGGCCAGCAGGGCGATCAGGCGGTCGGTCTGCCAGCCGTCCGTCGTGCTGCGCTCCTCGATCAGGCCGATCAGGGCGCTGGCCTGGTCCTTGTGGTCCCAGCCTGCCCAGCCGATGAGCAGGGAGTCCTTGTCGCTGTCGGGGCTCGCGCCTGGGTAGGAGATGAAGCGTTCTTTCGGAACGTCGAGCTTGCCGCGGTGACGCCAGTAGGACGGCTTGGCGAAGTCGGCGCTGGCGTACTTCGGCGGGACAGGGATGTCCAGGCGGATGTTCTTGGCGTCCTCCTCGCGCTGGAGGTCCCAGGTGCGCTCCCACTGGGCGCGCGCGTCCATGCCGGACGGCTTGTAGCGGTGGGCGGCCAGGAACGGGACATGCTCGTCCGCGATTATCTCCCTGAGCACGTCGGCCAGGTCGGCGTCGGGGCCCCTGAGCTGGCGGGCCGCCGCGACCACCTCGGAGTCGGCGCGGAGCCTGTCGGCCAGCCGGTTGACCGTCATCGGCCGCGGGTCGCCGCCGTCGGACCACAGGGAGCGCTCCTCGCACCGGTCAAGGAGCCACCTGGTCAGCCGCCTGGCCTCACGGTCCTCCCAGGAAACCTGCCACGGGTCTGACTGCCAGCGGCGCTTGCACTCGGGTCGCTCGATCAGGCCGATATTCCTGTCGGACTCGATCACCTCGATCCGGCGCTCGACCACCCGCCGGTACTCCTCCGGCCACCCTGCCGGGATCCCCGTGATCGGGGTGGAGCGATGCCGGGCGAACCACGCGGTTTCCAGCTCGTCGCACTCCATCCGCCGTGCCATGGCAATCTCGAATACCCTCTGGCCGAGTTTCAGATTCGGAACAGACCCGGGCACTGCCACAAGCTCGGCGGCTTGCTCGTCGGTGATGAGTCCGTAGCGGTGATAGATGTCCCAGTCGAGTTCCTCCTGCAGCGCGATCATCCGGCCGCGGATCCGCTCGTCCTCGTCCTTGGTCGAGGCGACCACAAGCTGCTGGGCGAGGGCGTCTAGCTCGCGGCCACGTTCGAGCGGCAGGTCAGCTGGAAGCGGGTAATCCTCCAGCTTGGTCCCAGTGAACTCGTAACGGTTCTCCCATTCCTCGTCTTGGACGCCCCGGCCGATTCCGCTGCCAGCTTTACCCTGGCTCACTTGCTTGAGCCAGAAGCAGGCGGTAGAGCTGTTGAGAACGCCGAGCAGCGCGAGATGGTCGTCCTCGGTCGCGGACTCCGGCAGCTTGATCACCGGCGCCGACCGGTTGAAGACCTTCCCGCCCCGATCGAGCACGAAATGGTTATGCGTAGCCACGAAGGCGAACGTGATCGAGAGCGGAGTGCGGAGCTTACTAGACGTTAGGCGCCCATACTCAGTCCACTTGAACCCTCCTTGGATCTTGGTCTTGCCGCCGAACAAGAGGTTGTTCGCGATGGTTGTCCTGCATGGCCACATGAGTTTTAGCAGGTCACCTTTAGCCTCAATGGGGGCGAACGACTCGTCGTAAGGGAAGAGCGCCGAGTCGAAGCCGGCCTCCGTCCACTGGCGTTCGGTTAGTGATCGTCTGTGACGGGTTTATATATTGGTGCAGTCGGCCTGCGGTGACGTTACGTAGCCTTGACTCGGTTCCGCGTCGGGTGGTTCGCCTGGCGTCCGGTTACTTTCG
>JBOHCG010000540.1:0-5538 GCA_050698735.1 Streptosporangiaceae bacterium
AGGCGGCTCGTCAGGCCGTGGCCGGCGAGGCGGCCGGCGATGGCGGCCAGGTGCCTGGCGGCGTTCACCTGATGTCCGGCTGCGGGCGGCGGGTGCTCGGGTGCGGTGGTCATGGGCTGGTACCGCTTTCGTGCGGGCGGCCCCGGGGCGGCGGGGCCTGGCCTCGGCATTCCGCATGTTGCGTGTTGCTTATGGTCGGCGGGGTGCCGGGACGGGCCGGTGTGTCGGGCTGACAGCTGCCGTTCCTGGCTGGCATGCTGTGACCAGTATGTGCCCCGCCATGACAGAATGGCAACATGCCACGGCAAAATGCCAACGACTCTTCAAGAGGTGGACACGGTGGCCGCTGACTCGCCGACCATGCGCCGCCGCCGGCTGGCCCGCGAGCTGACCCGGCTCCGCGAGGGACGCGGCATGACCATCCGCCAGGCCGCAGGAGCGCTGGAATGGGACCCCTCCAAGCTCTCCCGGGTCGAAGGGCTGCAGCGCGGCATCATCGTCCGCGACGTCCGCCGCCTGCTCGACCTGTACGGCCTGGCCGACGAGGCCCAGCGCGAGGCGCTGTTCGAGCTGGCCCGCCAGGCAAAGCAGCGCGGCTGGTGGCAGGCCTACGCCGACGTCATGCCCGGCGAGTACGCCACGCTGATCGGGATGGAGGCCGAGGCCGCCGAGATCCGCACCTGGCAGCCCGACCTGGTCCACGGGCTGCTGCAGACCGAGGACTACGCCCGCGCCGTCATCCGCGCCGGACGGCCCGGCGACACCGCCGCCGAGATCAGCCGCCGGGTGGAGATCCGGATGACCCGCCAGCAGATCCTCGACCGCCCCGACCCGCCCCGAATCTGGGTCGTGCTGAACGAGGGCGCCGTCCGCAGGGTGGTCGGCGGCCGCGAGGTGATGCGCGAGCAGCTGCGGCAGCTGGCCACCGCGCGGGACCGGGCGACCGTGATGGTCCAGGTGCTGCCGTTCACCGCCGGGGAGCACCCGGCGATGGCGTCGGGGCCGTTCGACCTGCTGGAGTTCGGCCAGGCCGCCGACCGCGGCGCGGTCACCCTGGAGACCATGACCGGGTCGCTGTCCCTGGAATCCGACGCCGACCTGCGCCAGTACGCTGAAGCGGTCGGGTTTCTGCAGGCCGCCGCCCTGGGACCCCGCGAAACCCGGGATATGCTGATCACGCTGGCAGACGAGCTCTGACACGCGGCGAGAGGAGGCGCGAGATGGCCCGTCCCGTCCCGTCCCCCGCCGGATGGCGGACCAGCAGCCACAGCGGCGCCAACGGCAGCTGCATCCAGGTCGCGGCCAGAACTGCCGCCATCGCGGTCCGCGACTCCAAAGACCCGCACAGCCCCGAGCTGACCTTCACCGCGCGTCACTGGGCTGCCTTCACTGCCGCCCTGAAAAGCATGGCGGAAGTTTCAGGCATCTGCCCGTTATCCAGCCACCCGGTCCGGGGCCGCCCCGCGGCCGCACCGGTTACCCCGGGACAAGACCCTGCAGCCCTGAGTTGGCTCAGACTAGTGCGCACCTCGGTTGCCGCGGTGGCGCCTGACGTAGTCTTCGCAGTCCGCATGTACGGCACCAGGTCACTTTACCCACCACGCCTAGTGCGCAAGTTCAGCTCTTACGAACTGCGAACCAACAGGTCAGCGCGGCGCGGCGCGCTTCTCACCAACCCGCAATCGTGAGCCAACTCAGGCCTCCCTTGTGAGTCAAGCCTTGTGCGGCTCTGACACGCATCGAGGCACCTACCAGGGAGGGGATATCTGGTCGGCTGGAGAGACGGATCAGGGTGGCCTTACCGCGACGACCACTGAATGCCTGATCGCTCATCTAGCGGTATGACGCGTTTTCAGTCCTAGATGTTGTGTCTGCCGTCGCCGGGCTGGCCGAGGGACGGCGGAACCGCTATGTCCTATCGTTACCACGGTCAGGGATCAGTAAGAGTCTCCTTCTACACGGGAAAGAGTTTGGGAAATATAGTGTGAAGCTGAGTGGGAGTCTCGTAGACAGGGGGAGTTCATGAGCACCAGTTCAGAGGATCCGTTCAGGGGCATCGTGTCGGAGATCGCGCTGCCGCATGCCCCGCTGGCGAAGGTCCTGGCTCAGTTGCGGTATCCGAGGCCCCTTGACTTCAACGAGGCCACGTCCATCGAACCGGCGAGTCACGCTCTCGCGTCCCGCTATCCGGTCGGTCGGCAAGCCAAGGCCCTCGCAGTAGTCATCACTTCCTCGGGCCTATCCCAGGAGCAGACCGCTGAGACAAACTGGGTATTCGAGGATGTCGACGCGAATTGGAAGGTAACGATAGCCGACAGGTTCGTTACCCTGGAAACAATCAGGTACTCATCGAGAGATGACTTTACTGCTCGTTTTACGGAAATAGTCCATATCATCTCCGAATCCCTGCGCCCGCCTGTCTTCGATCGGCTAGGGATACGATACATAAATCGACTCGAAGGTGAAGATATTGTAAAGGATCTTCCTCGCCTGGTCCGGCCGGTGGCGCTCGCCGGGCTAGCTGTGCCGCATGAGGGTATCCAAATACAGCACTCCCTCTGCGATTCAATCTTTGTGGATGGTAACGCGCAGCTTCAGGTGCGCTGGGGTTGGCTGCCGGCCGGCGCTGCGATTGATCTTACGGTCTCCGCTCCCGCTGTTCCATACTGGCTCCTAGATATTGACTCATTCACAGGACGAGGTGGTCCCTTCGACCCTTCGGTACTGGATATCACTATAAGTGACCTTGCCGAACGTGCTCATCGCTTTTTTAGATGGCTTGTTACAGAGGATTTCCTACTGCGATTTGGGGGGTGACGTATGACCGCCGCCGGCGATTTTGCTTTTCTGGCCCATACCACAGTTTCGCCACTCACATTGCAGCCTGACGGATCTACAAGCAACATGCTGCTTCCGAAAGTTGGCTCGGCGTTGCTGCCAGCTTTCATAGTCATGGAACTTCTTACCGGTGGTACGTCTCTACCGTCGCCGGAGCCAAGCACTCCGATATCTGTTCAGATTTTCCAAACCTTGCCGCGGTCTGCTAGATCAGATATTTCCGAAGAAGAAGCTGCCGCAAGCCTTCCGGAGCTGGCGAAGTCAGTAAGATCACTGTATAGGCGCAGTGGCCTATCATGGGATGAGCTTGCCCATGTCTTTGGAGTGTCTCGCCGTACGCTATACAACTGGTCCACTGGTGGCAAGGTTTCCGCATCTTATGCACAGGCTATCGCGTCGGTTATTCGAGCTGTTCATCAGGTAGATGTAGGAAATCCTCAACTCACTCGATCGAAGCTGCTTGCACCGGCGGAGGATGGGACGACGCTCTACGCCCATCTTATACAACAACAGTCTAAGCCTTCATTCATCAGCAGCCCCTCTTACCGGCCGGATGAGCTCCTTGCTGGCAGACCCGACTCGCCCGATCCAACGGGCCCGATAGTTGACTTCGAGCAGTTGACATAAGATGGAGGACTCAGACGACGTTCCCGAGTTTATCACCGTCGATGCGCTCATTGAGCCATGGCGACAAGGTGATGTTGCCGACGTAAAGGCTTTCCAGCATTTCGCGGACCTTCGGAGGCCCGTAACGACGGAGGCTCTTCGGCTTAGCAGATCGGTTCAGCTGGGCGACTCCACAGTAGTCAGAATCGGTACCGCAGTCGAAGGTCTGGTTGTGCTAACCCAGACATGTGATATCCAACGATCTGCCGCCCGGAAGCCATATGTCGAACTATGCCCGTTGATTCGCGTAGATCCTGAAACGGCGCGCGCAGCTTCGGCTCGTGAAATGCCGCGATTTGCAACCGTCCCGGCCCTGGGACCCGATGCAGTTGCAGACTTGGACCGGGCTATGACGGTCGAGAAGGGCTGGCTAACTTACGCTTCACGGATACCAGGCTGGAATACAGATGACGAGATTCGCTTGTTTCAGGCTGCGGTAGCAAGACGATATCAGCGGTTCGCATTCCCAGATGACTTCGTCGAATCTATAGATAAACTTCGGGAAAAGATCGTCAAGCGACACGGTCACCAAGCCAGCCCCGAAGGCCAGCTGCTCGCCATAACGAAGGAAATCAGAGTCGTTGCATCTCCGCACTGGTCGGCTCGGGAAATTGAAGTAACGCTCTTCTTCATCCTGCCCGGCGGTACTCTTCTCCCTGTTCCTGATGAGCTAGTTGATACGCCACGGCAGCAAGAGACGTATCGATGGCTTGCTGCTCGTGCTAGGCGTTCAACGGATGTAGCGCAGCGTCTTCTCGCGGAACCGGATGCCTCTAGTCGGTCAATACTATGGAGTCGGCTCGCGGAGGCCTGGGCAGAAACGTGTGAGCCGAAGGGGCAAATTCGTTCTATCTATGCGGAGGCAGTTGATGCTCAAGAGTACTCAGTTGAGGAGTACTGGCAAGGCGCTCAGCTAGACTTGGATTATCTAAGCGAACGCGTACGAAGTGAGGCTGCGCCGCCACCAGAGACTATACCGGAACCTGAAGCTGTTTCGGTAAAGAGAACATCGGCCCTCTTTGCCAGAGCACAAAGACTGGGACTTGGAAGGTTCCTTCGATCAGGCCGCTCTCGGCGTGTTTGATCTGAGTTTGAGATTGAGATACTCAAACGTGGCATGTTCATTTAACTTAAAGATCTAGCAGCACTGCTTCGCAAAGACGAATACCACGGGTTCTCCACCGCTTGCAGGCTTTCGCGGGCTGAAGGAGCGGCGGTATTCGCATCTGCCGTGCCGAAGGCGCGGCGCCCTGTGCAGCTTCCACGGTCATACGTGGCGGTTGTGCTTGCACCTTCCAGGGCCATCGGTACGGCGGGATCCCCCGGCGGTCTTTTGTTTACATGCGATTCCGGATTGGTCTCCCCTGCTGGTGGTCGAGAGTAGAGCTGGAGTGTTCCTGACCTCGGCCGCACGGAGTGGGGGTGAGGTCAGGAACACGGAGGCGGCGCGGTGCGAGCTGGTTTGTGCAGGCAGCAGGGGGATCGGGCCGGAACCGCGGCGCGCAGCGCCCGCACGTGCGGGCGCTGCGTTGGACGGCAGGTATGCGGCCAATGTGCAGGAGCTGTGCAGGTGCCTCGGTGCGCACCCGCGTGCGCCAGCCCGCTTGTCACGCTGACAAGATTTCCAGCGTCATGATAGCGACCGCGGTTCTCACTGAGCCGTATAGTTCGCGGATGCTAGTGTGGTGCCGGGAAGGGCTGGAAAACCGTTTTCCTGGTACCCGGCACTGCTAGGGCTGTCGACATAAGCTATTTCGCTTGGCGACAGCAAGACTAGCCGTATGATAATATATCCGGGGTCGCCAACGTAGATGGGCGCTGCCCAATGCCCGCTGTGCAGAGTTATAGCGCTTTTCGGATCAGCGGCAATATAATATCTAGTACCGTTGCCGCTATTCCCGAATTGCAGGAACAAGTCAAGGCGGTAGCCTGAGGGGATGGCCCGGGCAGTTCCCGACACTTGCAGGTTCTTGCGTGCAGCCACGTTACTCGCGCCATCCGGCGGATTGGTGATGCTTCCACTGGCCTGAGGGG
>JBOHCG010000541.1:0-5535 GCA_050698735.1 Streptosporangiaceae bacterium
ATGGTGACCAGCACCCGCCCGCCCAGGCCATTGCCGGCCGTGATGACCAGCCCGCGCAGCGCGCCGGTGCGGGTCCCGGCGAATTCGGTGAGCCGCACGCTCTGGCCGCCGCGCGACACCGCGCCGCCGAACGTGACGGGCAGCCCGGTCACCCGCCGCATCCTGCTCAGGGCGGCATGCAGCACCGCGCCGTGATCCGGCATCGCGGTACCCGCCGGGACATGTGTTACCGCCACGTCATCAGGATGTCACAACGCCTGCCGCCCGCGGCTACCCCCGAACGGGGGTATTACCGCGCCCTCTGCTTGCCGCTGTGCCGGCGGATGTTCCCGGGGTCACCCACCGGCACGACCGGTGGCTAGCGCTGAATCCGGCAGACGGTGGTGGAACCGCGTTGCGTGCACCAGGTCTGCTCCGGACGGAACGCGCTCTTGATCCCGATGTAGTGGTAGTTGCTGTCCAGCCCGTTGTTGCGCGGCGCCGGCGTGGCGGCGTTGAGTGGCGGCACGGTGAGCGACGTGATCGTGGACCCGGTCGTCTGCGCGGTGACCGGGAAGGTCAGAGCACCCGGCGCTTGTCCCTTCTCCACCCAGTTGATCAGCGGGTGAGGAAGTTTGCGGTCACCGCGGGGTCGCCGCCGCCCAGGCAGTGGTACCCGCCGGGAACCATGTACAGCCGCGAGAAGCCCTGCGTGCTCGCGAAGCCGCCCATCGTCTTTTCGACGGCGGCGTAGTAGTCGATGGTGGAAAACGGCGGAATTGCCTGATCGGCCCAGCCCTGGTAGATGATCAGCTTGCCGCCGTGGGCACGGAACGCGCTGAGGTCGGGGTCGGCAGCGCTGCTGATCCGGCTCGCGGCATCCGGGACCGCGGTGAAGTCGTGCTCCCCCAGGGCGGTACAGCTAATCTGCGGCAGGACCACGCCGACGGCAGGATGCGGCTTCAGCGTCACCGCCGCATCGCGCGCTGGCTGCGCGCTCGCGGCGGCGGTTGTCAGCAGCAGCGTGGCTCCGAACAGCAGGACTGCGAGCCACCGCATTCTCGGGATTGCCCGCTTCTTCAAACCCATAACTCTCCTCTGCATCCGGCGGGTTTTAGAGCCAAACCCGTCACATCCCTTGCCGGGTCAGCCTCGGGCCGGCCCCAGCGGCGCCACTACTCCCAGCCGAGGGCAGGCGGGCCGATGGAGGACCAGCGATCACCACCAGCGGCCGGCCCGACCGGGCTCCCGCTGGCGGCTGCTCCGTCAGCCGGCGTGAAGATGGCCGACGGGTAGCACCGGGCGTTTGAAGGTGAAGGCGACGAGGTCTGCCCCGCCGCGGTACAGCCCGAGAGCCGCGAACACGATCGTCACGATGCCCGAGATCTTGGTCGCCTCGGGGTGCGCTCCGTAGATGCCCACCATGAGCAGGACGATGACGACCTCGACGAGCACGACGACCGTCAGGATGACCACGTCGGTCCTGAGCGCGGCGATCATGAAGATGAACACCAGCGCCGCGTACATGATCAGGAACGCCAGCAGCGCCGACGGGACGGCGTTGGCGTCTTTCGCGGCCGTCCCGGCGATCGCGATCTTGCCGGCGTAGCTGTTCTCGATGAGCGCGTAGATGATCCAGAAGGGTCCGAAGCTGCCGAAGACGACGGCGCCGAAGATGTTGCCGCGTACGACTTCGAGCACCGCGGCGGTTAGCTGGACCACGCCGCCGAGAACGAACGCCACCGGGATGATGATGGCCGACCCGTTAGCGTCGATGGCGGTGCTATTGAACAATCCCAGCAGCAATGATGTCGCGGAGAAGGCCAGGATGGCCCATGAGCCCGGATCGCCGATCGCCACCGTTCCGCCGGGCGGGGCCGCCGCGGGTTCGGCCGCGTACTGTACGGGTGCTGGTCTTCGCGGGGCCGCGGTCTCTTCAGGTTGCATTCTGTTAGCTCCATTGCTTCGAGGTTGCTGCGGGCGGGCTTTAAATGAGTCAGACCAGGTTTGCGCGATGTCATGAGGATTCGCGAAGCCGGCCGCCTGCGGCTACCCCTGAACGGGGGTGGTGCCGTGCCCGGTCTTGCCTGAGGCTTCGGAGCATGGGTGACGCACTTCTGTCCTACGCCTCCGGCGCCTGCGCGGCGCCGCTGCTTGGCGAGACGATCGGGGAGAACCTGGAACGCGCCGCGGCCCGCTACCCCGGCCGGGAGGCGCTGGTCGACGTGGCCGCCGGGCGGCGCTGGACCTACGCCGAGCTCGACGCCGCCGTGAACGAGGTAGCGCTCGGGCTGCTGACCGCGGGCATCGCCAAGGGCGAGCGCGTGGGTATCTGGGCCCCCAACTGCGCCGAGTGGGTGCTGACCCAGTACGCAACCGCGAAGATCGGCGCGATCCTGGTCAACGTCAACCCGGCCTACCGCGCGTACGAGCTGGATTACGTGGTGCGCCAGTCAGGGATGCGCCTGATGGTCAGCGCGGTCGCGCATCGCGGGAGTGACTACCGGGCGATGCTCGCCGAGATCGGCTTCGAGCAGGCAGTGTTCATCGGCGAGCCGAGCTGGGGCGAGCTGGTGGCGGCCGGGCGCCGCGCCGACCCCGCCGCGCTGGGCGAACGGGCGGCCATGCTGGCCTTCGACGACCCGATCAACATCCAGTACACCTCGGGCACCACCGGCTTCCCCAAGGGCGCCACGCTGTCGCACCACAACATCCTGAACAACGGCTATTTCGTCGCCGAGGGCCTCGGCTACACCGAGAATGACCGGGTCTGCCTGCCGGTGCCGCTTTACCACTGCTTCGGCATGGTGATGGGCTGCCTGGGGGCAACCTCGCACGGCGCCTGCATCGTACTCCCGGCGCCGACCTTCGATCCCGAGGCCACCCTGGCGGCAGTGCAGGCCGAACGGTGCACCTCCCTGTACGGCGTCCCCACCATGTTCATCGCGGAGCTGAGTCACCCGCGGTTCGGCGACTTCGACTTGTCTAGCCTGCGCACCGGGATCATGGCCGGATCTCCCTGCCCGGTGGAGGTGATGAGACGGGTGGCGAGCGAGATGAACATGGGCGAGGTGGCGATCTGCTACGGGATGACCGAGACCTCCCCGGTTTCCACGATGACCCGCCGCGACGACACCCTGGCCCGCCGGACCGAGACAGTCGGCCAGGTCATGCCGTACCTGGAGGTGAAGATCACCGACCCGGGCACCGGCCTGGCGGTGCGCCGCGGCGAGCCAGGAGAGTTGTGCACCCGCGGTTACTCGGTGATGCTCGGCTACTGGGACGAGCCCGGCAAGACCGCCGAGGCGGTGGACGCGGCCCGCTGGATGCACACCGGCGACCTGGCCATCATGGACGCCGAGGGCTACGTCAACATCGCCGGCCGGATCAAGGACATGGTCATCCGGGGCGGGGAGAACATCTACCCGCGCGAGGTCGAGGAATACCTCTACACCCACCCCGACATCGCCGACGTGCAGGTGATCGGCGTCCCCGACCAGAAGTACGGCGAAGAGCTGATGGCCTGGATCGTGATGCGCCCCGGCGCCGCCCCGCTCATCGCCGGGCAGGTCAGGGAATTCTGCTCCGGCCGCCTGGCGCACTACAAGATCCCCCGCTACGTCCACATAGTCGACGGGTTCCCGATGACCGTCACCGGCAAGGTCCGCAAGGCGGAGATGCGCGAACACTCAGTCGACCTGCTCGGCTTGCACGACGCGGCAGGCATCCAGAACACTTGACGCCCGGTACAGGATCAGTAAATCGCCGTCCCTGCCGTTCGGCGGTACCCGGCCGCGGCCGAGGACGCCTGGGACGCGCTGGTGTGGCTGGACGGGCACCTGGAGCAGCTCATCGGCACGCGGGTCCCGCTGATCGCGGCGGCCGCCGGTGCGGGCGGCAACCTGGCGGCAGTTATCGCCCAGAAGTCGCACAAGGCCGGCCGGCCCTAGCTCACACAGAAGAATTGACAAGCTCCAAGCGCGACGCCTTCTGGCTGCCGCCGATCCGTCGGCGTTGAAGCACCAGACCTCGAACGCGGCCGGACCGCGCCGGGTAGTAACCACCAGCCCGTCAGCGCCGATGCCGGTGCCCCGCGCGCACAGCCGCCGGGCCTCCTCCGGCCAGTCCCGGTCCTGGTCCGGGTCGGCGAACAAGATGAAGTCATTCCCCGCGCCGTGCACCTTCAGGAAAGTCAGCACCCCGGCGCTATCCGTGGCCGGCCGCGTGGCGGACGGGTGTCTCGCTGTGCTCATGGCAATGAGCATCGCGTAGCCGGGGCATGCAGCCACCCCCGAGGAGAACGCCTCTTCGCGCCCGCTGGGCAGGCGGCTGACGAGCACTGTTTCCGGTGAAGTGAGGAAAATCCCTCACCGGGGATATGCAGCGTCCCCCAGGAGGCTGGCCGTCAGGAGGCCAGGTTCAGCGCCTGCCAGGGCTCTGGCTGCGTTCCGGACATCAGGTCCGCGATGCGGCGGCTGACCTCGGCCTGGACTTCCGGCTTGCCGGTGCTGCGGACATAGGGAACCAGGGTGCGCAGCTCGCGCATCTGCCGCAGCACGGCCAGGCCGGGCAGGGCATCCGGGTCGACGCCGTAGGCGGCGCAGAACTGGTGCCATTCGCTGAGCGGGCGGCCGAACCGGTGCCGGATGCTGGCCGGCACGATGTCCTGCTCGCGCGGGCCATAGCTGACCGAGTCCCAGTCGGCGAGCACGGCGCCGTCCGAGGCGTGAATGACATTGTCGGCGTAGGCATCGCCGTGGATCATCCCGCAGCCCAGCGTCCAGGTCGTCTCGGCGTACTGGCGGGTCAGTTCCCCGGCACGGCCCAGGACCCAGGATCGTTGCTCCCCGGTGAGCCAGGTGCACCGTTCGGCGTCCTCGCGCAGCGACGACATAGGGCGGGCCGGGGGCAGTTCGGCGGGCGGGTCGCCGAGCCCGTGCAGCCGCCGCAGCAGGCGTCCGAGCGATTTGACGTCCTCCCACGGCGGGCCGCTGGCCGGGATGTAGTGCCAGAAGGTGACCAGGTAGCCGTGCACCTCGACGGGCTGCGGGAGGTCGAGGGGCCGCACGGCGGGGAAGCCCTGCTCGTGCAGCCAGCCGGTTACCTGCACCGAGACGGCCAGCCGGTCGCGCCACGCGCCAGATCCGGGTGCGTACCGCAGCCGGACGACCGCTGGCCGCTTCGCGAGCTTGTAGACGGTATTGGACCGGTCATACAGCACCGACGCGCCAGAGGCGTCCAGCCCAGCCTGGGCGCACGCGTCTGCCAGCGCGTCCTGCGGGGCAATGCGTCCGGCCACCAGCGGTCACGCCGTGATCTGCCGGGGCAGGGCTTCGCGCCTGCAGGTCTCGATCTCGTCTTGCAGCGACTGGGCCAGCGGCGCGGCGGAGAAGGCAGGCAGCGCGAGCGTCTGCCGCAGCTTGCCCAGTTGCTGCAGGACCGGGTCGATGCGGCCATCCGCAGGGACATCAAGGACCGGCCGCAGCGCCGTCACCGCGCCGTCCAGGTCGCGCTGCTGCAGGTACGCGTCCGCGGCATCAATGTGCGCCTGCGTCC
>JBOHCG010000542.1:0-5527 GCA_050698735.1 Streptosporangiaceae bacterium
AGGCTGGCCGCGATGCGCAGGATGGCGGCTTCGGAGGGCGCGCAGCCGAGCTGGTGGCTGTCCAGGGCGCTGATGGCGCGGTCCCAGTCGATGTAGGCGTAGGGGTGCTGGTCGTGGCGGGTGCCGGCGTGGATGTAGCTGGTGACGAAGTCGGTCCTGGTCAGCCAGGTGTGGTGGGCGGCGATCAGCTCGGCGGCGGCGGTGTTGCCGGTGAGGCCGGCGGCGTGGGAGATCAGCGTGCCCGCCAGGGCGTGGGGGGTCATTGGTCGTTCACCTCGGTGATGGCGGCGCGGACGGCGGTGGTGTCGGCGATGGTCTTGCGGGTGGTGTAGGTGGCGAGCAGGGCGGCTGCGGCGAGCCGGTTGACCGCCCGGGGGTAGCCGCGGCCGGCCTGGTGGATCAGGTCGGCGGCGTCATCGGAGAAAAGCTGGTCGGACCGGCCCGCGAGCTTGGTGTGATGCCGCAGGTACGCGGTGGTTTCGGCGGGGGTCATCGGCGCCATCGCGTACCGGACGCCGATCCGCTGGTCCAGCGCGGCGAGCACGCCGAGCTTCATGCTGGCCCGCAGGTGGGGCTGGCCGATGAGCAGGACGGCCAGCGGGCTGGCGGAGTCGAGCTGGGCGCTGGTCAGCATCCGGATCGCCTCCAGCTGGTCGTGGGAGAGCAGGTGCGCCTCATCGATCAGCAGGACCGGCAGCCGGCCCCGCTCGGCGAGCTCGGCGGCCAGGTGCTCAGCGGCCTGCGGGATCAAGGTGGCGTGGTAGAAGCGGGGCACGCCGCCCAGGGCGGTGACGACCGCGTGATGGATGCCCCGGGCTCCGACCTGGGGGTTGGGGATGGTGATCAGCTGGTGGCGGGAGGCGTCCAGGCGGGCGGTGGCGGCGCGCGCGGCCACGGTCTTCCCTGCGCCGACCTCACCGGTTATCACGATGATCTGGCGGGTGTCGATGCCGTAGGCGATCCGGCCGACTGCTTCCTGGTGGGAGGCCGAGGCGAACAGCGCGCCGACCGGGATGGACCGGTCGAAGGGCAGCCGCTCGAACCCGAAGTAGCCGCGCACGGCGTCATTGATCATCGCTGGCCTCCTCGCGGTCTGCGGGTCCGCCGGCGGACAGCGGGAGGCCGGCGTAGCTGATGCTGTGGGCGGCGCCGTCGGCGGCGGCGCGCTTGTCCTCCAGCAGCTGCAGGTAGTCGATCCCGGTGACGGCCGGGACGGCCTGCGGGGCCTGCTTGACCTTGGGATGGCAGTGCCGCCGGATGGCGTGCGGCTGCGCATGCCCGTGGCTGGCGCCGCGGTGGAACACCTCGATCCGGGTGAGATCGAACGGGGAGTAGCGGATCGTCACCGCCTGGCCGGCCAGCTCCGGCGCGGTCTCATACACGTTGCCCTGGAACTTGATCGTGGCGGTACGCGCGGCCACGGTCCGGATCGCCTCCCACAAGAACGCGGCATCCAGCTCGGCGGCGCCGGCGAACCGGGGCGTGCCCGCGCTCCACCGCTGCAGCGGCGCCGCCCCGGTCGAGGAGTGCACCCGCACGTGGTACTCGTGCTCCACCCAGGTGGTGAACCAGCCGTTGAGCTGCTCCAGCCCGGCCGGCACCCGGCGGCCGGGGGCGGGCTTGCCGTCCGGGGAGACCTCGACCAGGAACTGGCCCCGCACCGTCTCGAAGAAACGCTCGATCTTGCCGCGCCCCTCCGGCCGGTACGGCGGCGAGTGAGTGATCCGGATGCCCAGCTTCGCGCAGGTCACCGCGATCGTCTCATCGACGAAGCACGCGCCGTTATCCACGTAAGCCGTGCCCGGCAGGCCCCGCGCCGCGACCGCCCGCTTGAACGCCACGGCCAGGTGCAGCGAGTCCTCGCTCCACCCCCACCGGTGCCCGGTGACGAACCGGGAATGATCATCCAGGAACGCCACCAGGTAGGTCTTCCTCCCCCCGATCAGCGGGCCGTGCAGGACGTCTCCGACCCACAGCACGTTCGGCGCCTCAGCCTCGAACCGGCCGAACACGGTGCTCCCGCGCGGGGTCACCAGGTCCTCGCGGGCGAAATGCCGCTGCAGCGTGCGCTCCGACGGCGCATCCCCCGAGGACGCCACCATGATCCGCCGCACCTGCGCCGCGGTCCGCTCCATGTTCTCCCGCTTCAGCGCCGCCGCCAGCGCCAGCACGCTCTCCGCCGTCACCGGCTCGCACTTGCGGTCACTGGGCAGCAGCGCCTCGAACCCGCCGGCCCGCCAGCCCCGGATCCACCTGTCGATGGTCTTGCGGGAGACCTGCACGCCCCGGCCGCCCGGCCCGGCGTGCACCTGGCCGGCGATGCCGCGGACCACCCGGCCCCGCTGCTTCGTCGTCAGCCCTTCTTCCAGCGCCGGCCCGATCAGCCGGTACCGGAACAACGCGACGTCCTGCGCCCTGGCCCGCCGCAACAGCCGCTCATGCTCTGCCGAAGACACCTCAAGAACCTCCCTGGATCGGTGATGTGAGCTCTCAACCGATCAAGGTGGTCCCTGCCAGCGGCTATGTCACCGGCGAGCTCGTGTTGATCATCCCGGGCGGCCAGGACGGGGCCAGCAGGCCGCACCGCGACAGCCGCGCCGCCAGCTGCCCCGGCGACAACCCGGCCACCAGCGGCCACCGGCCCGGCATCTGCTGATGCAGCGCCCCCAGCACCGCCAGCGCATCACCGGCCGCGCTGGCGGTCCCCGCCGGCCACACCGGGTCATCCACCAGCCGCGGCAGCAGCCCGCACAGCCACGCGTGCACCCGGTCCGCCCGCCGGGCGAACCGGCGCAGCCACTCCCGCACCGTCGTATACGGCACCCCCAGCTCCGCCGCGACCTGGTTCCACGGCCGTCCCCGCGCCGCCGCCAGCAACGCCGCCCAGATCACCTCCACCCCGTACTGCCTGCGCCGCAGCATCGAATCAGGCAGCAGCACCCGCGACACCCCGCACACCGCGCACAGCGCCCGCCGCGGCCGGACCCGCCCGGTCACCCCGCCCAGCCCGACCAGATCCCGCTCCACCCCGAACCCCCACCGGGCCAGCCGCCCCCCGCACCCCGGCTCCAGGCACCGCACCAGGCCCAGCCCGAGCTGAGCATCGACAACCGCCACGACCTGACCTACCGTTGGCACCGGCGCCTCCGAGCGCATCGGCGGCCCGTCCGGTCAGGCAGCTAACTTGAGCCGGGCGGGCCGTTCCCCATTTCCGTCGTGCCCACCTTGTCGCCGGCCACCACCACCCCGCAAGCCCCGCCCGTCATGCCCGCCCCGCCTGACGCCTAGCGCCTCATTCGTGCCCGCTCACCGTGGCGGGTGACACTCGGCCGCATCCAGAGGGAGAAGGTGAACACGGAGCACTTCACCGCAGACGATGTAGGTGTTGAGCGCGCACAGGTTGGCGATTTCCAACGCCAGCTCGGCGTGGACTGCTTTGTTGGTGAGCGTGTCGACGGCCTTGAACCGGTCGTAGAGGCCGCTGACCATCACGGTCGTCAGGGCACGGTGGGATCCGCTGTCGCACCGCCGATTGATGAACTCGGCCAGGCGGTTGCGGTAGCGAGCGTCATCGAGGGACTGACCGCCGCTGGCGGTTTCGTCGGTAGGCGGGAAGACGTGGTCCACTACGGCCTTGAGAACCCTCCGACAGGTGGTGATCGCCTGAGACAGTTCTTCGGGGACTTCCTGGTCAGGATGGAGGGCAGCGGCCTCACGGAGCCGCCGGTAGACAGCTGTGAACTTCTCCACCAGTTCCGGCGCCCCGTCTGACAGGAGTCGGTCCACTTGCCGTTGGTAGGTGGAGAAGATCGACTCGTTGATCGATGAGTACCCGAACTGTCGTTCCCAGGCGATGAGCACAGTGAAGGTCCGGTGCCGAGTGAGTTCCAAGATCTGGCGCATTCGGAAGCTGGTCAACGCGTTCTCTCGGTTGAGCCGCTCGAACTCGGCGTGATCGCCGCTGATCCAGTACTCCATCTCGGTCAGGGAGTGGACGAGGGCGGTGTCGTCGCTGGGGTCGTCCGATCGCCTCCTGTCGGTGAAGTACTCCTGCAGGGCTTCTTCCGCAGGGCCTTGGCGGGTACCCCAGGTGGAGGCATCAGTCATCAGCCGCTTGACGTCGGTAGCGTTTGCCCTGTGGTCGCCGCCGAGAGGACGCAGCTCGTAGCCCAGCCGTACGGCAGTCCTGCTGTCGCCGACCAGGCTAGCGATGCGTACCGCCCGGCGCACAGAGACTTCAAGCAGCCGGTCGTCGAACTCATCCAGTGCCTGACGCACAAGCGACAGCACGTAATCGGAGGACGTCACCTGCGTGACTGTAGCGATCCGAGAGCGCCGCGTCGCTTGGTTTCTCATCTCTGCGATCACGGCCGAGGGGGCCTCTTCTTGATGGGGGCAGCGGTGTCCGTTAGAGGACCGCTCTACGGACAGCCGGCACCGCGCCGCCTGGGCGAGCGCGACATGCGGAAATGCCGTCTCACTAACCTGGCCCGCGAATCTGTCCGGTGACGGGGGCTAAAACGGTACGCTGACCGGGTGGGTGAACTTATCGGCTACGCCAGATGCTCCACCATCCTGCAGCCGCCGTCCGCGTAAGGACGTTCCGCCGGACCGGCTGCGCGATCGGGTGCTGTCCGAGACCGCCTATGTGTGCGGCGCCCGCGCCGCGAGGTCGCCAGATCTATGACGCTATGCAGAAAGCGATCGGTACGGGCGTCCTGTATCAGGCGATCGCTGACCCGCCGGGACAGGGGCCCCGGCATTCCGGGCGCTCGAGGGAAGCAGGATGACCAGCCCGCCGGGTGAGGGATCAGGCGAGCAGATCCTGCCTGACCGGGCTGATTCGCTGGTGCGTGACGTAGGGCGTTCGCTGATCCGGCACGGGCTGGGCGAGGGTACATCCTTGTTCGCCCCGGCCCGCAAGGCCTGGTCGCCGGAGACTGTCTCGGAGCTGTACCGGCGCTACAACGAGCAGCCCGATACCGGCACAGACAACTTCCTGGTGAAGCTCCATCGCCAGATGGAGGAAGCGTCCGACGACGCGATCCTGCTCTCGGCCGAGCTGCTGACCCTGCACGCCTTGCCACTGAGCAATCTCACTGAGCCGAAGAAGCGCGCACGCATCCAGGAGGTGCTGGGCTGGATGCGGGAGCCGGTCTCTTTGCCGGCCGAAGTTGACGCCGCGTTCGCTCAAAGAACCTGGAGCGGAGGCAGCGGCGCGCACACCATGATCTGGAAGTGGCTGTCCGATGCGGTCAGCTTCATGCGGGCGTGGTGGTCTATCCCGGAGCCGGAGCGTCTTCGCGCCCTAGCTGATCCGTGGGCGTGGCGGGATCTGGTTCACCGTATCCCCGGCATGCCGTCTCTCCGCGAGTCACTTCTCTACCTGGCGTTCCCCGGGTATTTCCTGCCGATCATCAACCTGGCGCACAAGGCCGCTATCCGCGAGGCGTTCCGGTACCGGCTGCAGCAGTCCCCCGGCGACCTTGATCGTGACCTGTACTTGATCATGCTGAGCTTGCAGCAC
>JBOHCG010000543.1:0-5514 GCA_050698735.1 Streptosporangiaceae bacterium
CGGAACGCGCGAGCCGAGGGGACCAATCTGCACCTGGAAACCTGCCCGCACTATCTGCTGCTGGATGTCGATGGTGCCGGGCAGGTCCAGTTTGCCAAGGTGAATCCGCCGGTACGGGAGGCGGGCGGCCGGCTGGCGATTCAGCAGGCACTCAACAGCGGCGAGATAGACACCGTCGGGACCGATCACGCGGCAGTTCCGATCGACGGGAAGCAGGACAAGGCCGCGTGGCAGGCGAGACCGGGCTTTCCCGGCGTCGACACCATGGTTCCGGTACTGCTCCATCTCGTGTCCTCGGGGATCCTGACCCCGGAGAGTCTGGCCGGAGCAACGGAACGGGCGGCGAGCCTGTTCGGGCTGACGTCCAAGGGGCGCATCGAGGTCGGTCTCGACGCCGACTTCACCATCTGCGACCCGCACGCCTCGAAAGAGGTGACCGCTGCTGCCTTCCCGTCCTGCTCAGACCTGTCCGTCTATGAGGGGATGCGGCTCACCGGATGGCCGAGCTGGACCATCTTGCGAGGCGCGGTTGTCGCCAGGAATGGAGAAGTTACGCGGCCGCAGTCGGGACGGTACCTGAAACGCGGCCGGTCTGCCCAAGGTCAGGCGTCTTAACAAGTCCGTTACGCGAGGTCTCAAAACAGACTCAGGATGACAAAGTGAAGGTGGTCACATGCTCAAAAATAGATTCTTGCCGGGGCGTGCTGCCCGGCTGGTGAGCCTAACCTGCTCGCTGTCCGTAATCGTAATACTTGCGGCTTGCTCCTCATCCCCGTCGAGCTCTTCGTCCGCCAGCAAGGGGGCGACAAAGGACTCGGCCGGGGTGGCGGCGGCCGAAGCCGCAGTTTCGGCCGTCGAGCGGCCCATCACCTTCACCAAGCCGACGCCAGACTTTGCTATGTCGAAGAATTCCGGCAAGACGGTATGGTACATCGCGCCCGATATGTCCATCCCGTTCATCGCCGCCATTGCATCGGGCGTTAAGGCGGCGGCAGCGGCGGCCGGTATGAAGGCGGTGATCTTCGACGGCAAGGGACAGGTCAACACCTTCAATCAGGGCGTGACCGAGGCGGTATCCCAGAAAGCAAGTGGAATAATTCTCCAGGGCATCGACCCGGCCCTGGTGAGCGGGCCGCTTGCGCAGGCGAAGGCGGCGGGTATTCCGGTCATCGACTCCCTGAACGGGGATCCCACGCAGCCACTGGCATCAGGTGTGCTCGCGCACGTCACGGTGAACTACACCGAGGGCGGCAAGCTGATGGCCGACTGGGTTATCGCGGCGAGCAAGGGCACCGCCCACGTCGTGATATTCACGTCCTCGATCTACACCATCTACCAGAACATGCTCGCCGGATTCAAGGAAGAGTTCGCGAAGCTGTGCCCGACGACCTGCAAGATCGACGCGGTTGAGAACGTCCAGCCGGCCGATGTCGCCACTCAGCTCGGCAGCGTCACGTCCACCGCGATTAGCCGGTATCCGGATGCGAAGTACTTCGTCCCGTTCTACGACGGGATGGTCACCTACATGATTCCGTCTGTCCAGCAGGTCCACGCCAATGTGGCCATCATCAGCCATGACGGTGTGACCACGAACCTGGATATCATCCGCGAGGGCGGCGTGCAGCAGGCGGATGTTTCGAACCCGCCGAACCCGGCCATGGGCTGGGCCGAGGTGGACGATATCGGACGGCTGATGGCCGGGCTCAAGCCCGCCCCCGAGGACCTGCCGCAGCAGTTGCTCGTAAAGGCCAACGTGGGAAGCAGCGACACGGGGTTGTTCCCCGGGTACGCGAACTACGAGTCGGAATACGAGTCCGTCTGGGGAAAGTGAGGTAAGGCGCTGTTGGGCTCTGACACGGCTCTGGAACTCAAGGGGCTGGCGAAGACCTTCGGTCCGCGGCAGGTGCTCGCGGTTGATCACTTTGTGCTCAACCGCGGTGAGATCCACGGCCTGGTCGGCGCGAACGGGTCTGGGAAGTCGACGCTCGTCAAGATCCTGGCGGGCTACTACGACCCAGACCCTGGGTCGGAGGTGGCGATGTTCGGGAAGCGAATGCCGCTGCCCATCCATGACCCGCGCGGGCACGGTTTTGGAATCGTCCACCAGGACCTGGGCCTGGTCCCGGAACTGAGCGTGCTCGAGAACATAAGCGTGGGAGTGAACTACGGAACCGCAGGCATCGGGCGCATCTCCTGGCGACGGGAGATGGGGTCGGCGCGCCGCTTTCTGGACCACCTTGGCATCACGGTCGATCCCAGGGCGACGGTGGGAAGTCTCGACCGTGGCGCCCAGACAGTGGTGGCGCTGGCCCGGTGCCTGCGTCAGTTGGAGGCGGCGGGGGGAGGGTCGCTGCTCCTTCTCGACGAGCCAACGGTGGCGTTCGACCGGGATGAGGTCGAGGTGCTCTTCGGGGTCATGCGGCGCATCGCCACCGGGGGCATTGCCGTCCTGTTCATTTCGCATCGGCTTCCGGAAGTGCTTGAGATCTGCGACCGCATCACCGTGCTGCGCGACGGCAAGGTGGTGACCACCGCGCAGACGCAGGAAACCAGCCTGGAAGCGGTCGTCTCGTGGATCCTCGGCCAGTCACTGGAGACCTTCTTCCCCCCGCGGCCACCGGTCAGCCGGATTGGGCCGGTGGTGCTGCGGGTCACCGATCTCGCGGGGGCCCGGGTACGTTCGATCAGCCTGGACCTGTCACGGGGGGAGATCCTGGGCGTAACCGGCTTGGAGGGGATGGGGCAAGATGATCTTCCTTATCTGCTGCTCGGGCTGCGGTCAGGCGGGCGCGGTCGGGTTGAACTGGCCGGAGAGGATGTCACCGGGCTGGATCCGGCTGCGGCACTGAAGAAGGGGCTCATCACCGTCCCGTCCGATCGCGCCAGGGAGGGCCTCTGGACGGAGGGTCAGGTGTTTGAGAATCTCACTCTCGGGCGGCTGGGCGAGTACTTCAGGGGCGGTGTCCTGCGCAAGCAAGCCGAACAAGGCGATGCGACCCGATCGATGGACACGTTCAGGGTGAAGGCCTCGGGTCCACGCGCGGCAGTCAACTCCCTGTCGGGCGGAAACCAGCAGAAGGTCGTCCTGGCACGGGCGCTGCGCTCGGCACCGCGGGTGCTGGTGCTCCACAACCCCACCGTCGGGGTGGATGCGCGCTCACGCTATGACATCATCGAGCTCGTTTTCCAGGCGGCCAGTAACGGTACGGCCGTTCTGTACATCTCTCGCGAATACGAGGAGCTGGCCAACGTCTGTGACCGGGTTCTGGTCCTGAACGGTGGCCAGCTGGAAGGCGTTCTGTCGGGCAGCGCACTCACTGAAAACGCAATCTTGAAACTTTGCCACGCTCGATGAGCGGGCGCCGCAGGAGGGGTTAGGAGTGACAGGTGAAAAGAGTGCACCTCGGGCCGCGGGTGCGGATGTAGTCACCGACTCCACGGCAAGCGGTGAAGCAACAGGTCCCGGTGTCAGTCGGGCGCGGGCCTGGGCGAGGGGAGCGGATCTGCTGCGGCGGTCCGCGCTGCTGTGGGTTATGGTGCTGCTGATCGTCGTCTACTCGATCTGGTTGCCGGCCACTTTTCCGACCCACGGCAACGTAGTGGCGATGCTGTCGTCGCAGTCGTTCGTGCTGATCCTGGCTCTCGCGGTCACCATCCCACTCCGCTCAGGCGACTTCGACTTGTCAGTTTCGGCGGTGATGGTGTTCACGGCAGCGGTGCTCGGCATCCTCGTCTCGCAGCACAACTGGTCAGTGGGAGCGGCCATCCCTGTCACACTGGCGATTGGCTTCGCGATAGGGCTGCTCAACGCGTTCTTCATCGTCAAGCTCGGGATCAACGCATTCATCGTGACGCTCGCGACGATGACCGCCTTGGGCGGCCTGACCGTCGGCATCACGAGCTCGAACATAGTCAGTAACTTCCCGCATTCCCTGCTGGTCCTCGGCCAGGCGTCGGCTGGGGGATTGCCGGACGCGGTCTATTACGGCTGGGTGCTGGCAATTGTTCTGTGGTATGTGTTCGAATACACGCCCCACGGCCGCCAGTTGCTGTTTGTCGGTGGCAGCCGTGACGCATCGCGGCTGGCGGGCCTGCGGGTGAACAGGATCCGTGTCTCGGCGTTCGTCGCCTCGGCCGTCCTCGCGGCGGTGGCAGGTGTGGTGCTGGCGGCGAACATCGGCGCGGTGGATCCGAGTGAAGGTCCCAGCTTTCTGCTGCCGCCGTACGCTGCGGCGTTCCTCGGCACCACCACGATGCAAATCGGGCGCTTCAACATCGCGGGGACGGTCATAGCGTCCTACCTGCTCGTCGTGGGCGTCACCGGACTACTCCTGGCTGGCGCGTCGCCGTGGGTCTCGGATGTGTTCAACGGCGTCGCTCTTCTGGCGGCTGTGTCCTTCGCCAGATTCGCGGCGAGGCGGGGCGAGTAGCGACGGTCCTGGCCCCGGGTCAGAGCCGATGACGTAGGCGGGCCACAGCCGTCAGGAAAGAGAGGTTCGCATGGGTAGCGATCAGTCCGTGGATGCGTTCAGGGATCGGATCAGCAACTGGGGCCGCTGGGGGAAGGACGACGAGCTGGGGACCGTGAATCTGATCACCGAGTCCGTGCGCTGCGCCGCAGGCAATCTCGTCCAGACGGGGGAGACGGTCTCGCTCGCCCTGCCGCTGGGCCGGCAGGGCCTGCAGCGCGCGGGAGATCAGAGGCTGAATCCCCAGCACATCATGCTGCAGACGGGTACTGACCTGAAGGCTGGCGTCCAGCCGGGACAGGTCGGGGGGTGGGGCTACGCGGACGACATGGTGGCCATGGCCTTGCAGGCGGCGACCCACTGGGACTCGCTGGCACATGCCTTTTATGAATACAGAATGTACAACGACCGGCCGTGCGACCTGGTCACCAGCAATGGGGCAGAGCGCAACAGCATCGACAAGATGTCCGACAGGATTGTGACACGTGGTGTCCTGCTGGACTTCCCGCTCGTCCTGGGCCACGAATACCTGCCGATGGATTACCGCATAAGCACGACCGAGATCCAGGCTGTGCTGGAGGCCGCGGGTACGGAGGCCAGGCCCGGGGACATCCTCCTCTTCCGGACCGGCAACATGAAGCGAGCCAGGGGGAACGGAGGCTGGGACGACTACTCCTACACCGACGAGCCCGGTATCGGGATCGAATCACTGCCGTGGCTGCATGAGCGAGATATCGCGGCGGTCGCATGTGACACCTGGGCATTCGAGTGCCTGCCCGGCGGCTCGGATATCTGGCTGCCGGTGCACGCGGCGGCAATCGTCTACATGGGCCTGCTGATCGGGGAGAACTTCTTCCTTGACGAACTCGCCGCGGCATGCGAGAGAAAGCGGCGGTGGGAATTCCTGATCGTGGCCCCGCCCCCACTGGCGTTCGGTTAAGGTATGGGTGATTCTGACCTGCGGGTTTGCGCCTGGCTTATGCAGGACGGTTCCTGGTTCCGCGGTCACGGATTGCAACTGCGGGGCCAGGGCGGCCGGGGTCAC
>JBOHCG010000544.1:0-5512 GCA_050698735.1 Streptosporangiaceae bacterium
ATCCACGACCGCACTCCGGCGCCCCTCGATATGAAGCTGCGGTCCCTGCTCGGTCATGATCGCGGTCGCCCTCATGAGATCGTGGACCGCCCGCACGGCAGCTAGTCCGGCTGGCAGCGGGATGGTGTCCGACGGAGTATCAGGATGCATCCGATAGAACTGCGAATCGACCATCGGCTCGCTGATGTCGAGTACGACATCCGGTTCCGGCCTTTCCTCGAATGCGGCCAGCCGCCGGACAGCCTGAATCAGCAGCTGATCGTCGTCGACGAATTCGCGGCGCTCCGGCACGATCAGCGTGCAATCGGGCTCTAGCTGCCAGAGGAGCGCGCCGCGCGAAGTGCCTTCCCTGCGCCATCCCATGCTCGCCAGGTAGCCGTTAAGATGAGCCGGGTCGACCGCCATGCCAGGTTCGGTCATGACGCTCTTCTTCCCGGCAATTCTCTGCCCTCACAGAGGGCCACAAGCGTCTGCACTGTCAGCAAGTTCTGCCGGGGGACGACGACCGGCACCCGCCGATCGCAGGCGGCGTCCGGGATTTGCTCGTAGTCGGCGAGCGAGAGCCAGTAGGCGGCACGGCTAAGTCTGAGGGCAGCCTCGTCGGCGCTGGCGTACAGCGTGGTCTCGGATGGCACTATCACCAGGAACAAGAAGGTCGGGAACCGCCGGTTTCGTCCGGCCAGCGCGTTGAATCGTTTCTGGGTCAGGCGGTCGTAACGCCATCCGCCGCTCCGCTCCACCGGCACGGACCACGACTTGACCTGGACCATTACCGCAGGAAAGTCACCGTCAATCTGACGGGTGGCCCTGATCATGAAGTCGATCCCGGTGCAATCAGGTTCCACCTTGGAAATCTGAAGGCCCGCGGCGGCCGCGAGCGCACGTATGAAGGATTCGCCGTACCAGCCTTGGTGATTGTTCTGATCCAGGCACCATTCGCAGCCCAGCGCGCACCTCCAGGAACAGGTCATGCGCCTTTATCTACGGTTCGACCGCATTTTCAATGTCTCGCTCACCGTACCGCTCTTGGTGCAGTACGGCCATGCCCCCTCGTCGACCTGGCTGATCCGCTCGTCGCGGCCGTCTTGCACATGCTCGTGCTGGCCATGCGGGTCGACGTGGAATAACGCGTGCCCGGCGTTGCGGCCGGTGAACGGCTTGCGGGCCTCCAGGTGCTGGATCGACTGTAGTGATGCGTGATATCTCCTTCCGAGTTGAGGAAATCGAATTTATGAGCGTGTCATGCGCCAGAAATGTCGGTGCCTGCCGGTACTATAGAACTCAATTCCGGGAAGCTGGGAGGACGACCTGCCGGGGAGGTGACGTACACGACATGGACGCGGTGACGGTCCCGGCCGGGGCGGATGCGCTGGTGATCCTCGAATCGGTGATGCGGTCCCTGGCGAGCGCGGACCCGGCGGAGCTGCCAGATGCGGAGGTGGCGCGGCGGCTGCGGGTACTGGAGCGGGTGGACGCGATCGAGGCGGCCGTCCGCGGCGGCCTTCTGGAGGCGCTCGACGCCACAGATGGGCACCTTGCCGACGGGCAGCGCACCTCCAGGACCTGGCTGGTCCACGTGACCGGGGTCACCAAGGGGCAGGCCGGCGAGCACAAGGCGGTCCAGGCGCTGGCTCGGGATCACCCGGCGCTGCGGGCTGGGCTGGCCGAGGGCTGGGTGATCAGCAAGTCCGTCGCCCTGCAGCTAGGCCGGTGGACCCGGGCCATCCCCGGCGAATTCCGGCAGGAAGCCGAGGAGATCCTGGTCACGGCCGCCCGGGCCGGAGCGGACCTGCGGGCGCTGGCGGCGATCTGCGCGGAGATCCGTTCCCGTACCGCCTCGCCCGACCCCGATGACGACGAAGACAAGCACCTGGACCGGGGGGTGTCGTTGGAGACGACATTCGAGGGGGCGGGGGTGATCCATGGAGAACTGACTCCTGAGTGCGCCGCCATGGTTCAGTCGGTGCTCGACGCCCTGTCGGCTCCGCAGGGCGGCGGGGACCTGCGCACCCGGCCGCAGCGCTATCATGACGCGCTCGCGGAGGCCATGAAGCGCCTGTTGGCTTCGGACCTGCTGCCCAAGCGGGCCGGGCAGCCGGTCAAGGCGCTCGTGCACATCTACTTCGCCGAACTGGCCCAGATGGACACGGATTCCATCCTGCAGGACAAGTGGATCGCCGAGTATCGTGCCCAGTGGGCCGCGCAGCGGGCTGCCGCATCGGTCAGCACGGGGGACGGCGGGGCGTGGCTGGAAGGCGACGCGGCCAGGGCCATCGCCTGCGATGCCATGCTCGTCCCTGTCGTTACCGGCGACATCGACGCCGGCGCGATGGAGGAGCTGATCGTCCTGTGCGTCCGCTACCACCGCATCCGGACCCAGGATGACGCCGACGGTAGCACGGCCGTCCAGGCCGGCGTGGTCGCTGACGCGCTGGCCGAGATGGAGCACCAGATCCTGGGCAAGATCCTGCAGGTCGTCTCCGGCCCCGGCGGGGTCGCCTCCTTCCTGCGCCGCAACCTCTTGGGCAAGGGGCTGAACGGGCCGTCCCTCCCCTTGGACGTCGGGCAGACCGACGAGATCCCGGTGCACCTGCGGCGGCTGGTCGCTCTGCGGGACCAGACATGCCAGCACCCCGGCGGCTGCGACCAGCCCACGGCCGGGTGCGAACCGCACCACGTGACACACCGGGCCGACGGAGGCCGCACCAGCCTCACTAATCTCCGCAATGAATGCTGGTGGCACCACCACGTGCTCCTGCACCAACTGGGCTGGAAACTCACCGCCCATCCCGATGGCACCAGCCAGATCACCAGCCCTGCCGGCAAGACCATCCGCAGTCACAGCCCGCCCCTAGCCGACTAGCACAGCGGACCCTCTGTCAGGCAGGTCAGCATACTGGCTCACGGCGGCAAGCCCGACGTGCCGTCCGTCCGCGGTCAGATCCTGCGGGGATCCTTGTATCAGGGTGGGTGCTGGGTCATCTGCATTGATGATGGCCCGATCGTCCTGGGTCTTCGTGCGAGGAGGCAGATCATGTCCCGTGACTGCGGGAGCTCACGATGAGCATCCTCGCCCGGGACGACGTAGTGATCGTCGCGTAACGCGGGCATTTAACCTCGTCGCGGAGAACCGGCCGGCCGCCAGTTCCGAGGGAGCTCGGCGAAGACGGCATGCCCGACCCTGAGGAAGAGGGCGGACGCGCGCTGTTCCTGGTGGCGGAGTTGAGCACGCGCTGGGGGTGGGCGCCCACGTGGGAGCCTGCGGGAAAGATCGTCTGGTGCGACCTTGATTCCGGATCGTCTGAGTACTCCGGATCTGCTCCGCGGGCATTACTGCCGTGCAGGGTGCGCGGCGGCGGGCAGAGCGGCCCGCGCGCCGAACTATCGCTGGTTACCTTATCCCCAGTCACACACGGCCTCCCGTCGACGGGCTCCCGCCATCGCCGCGGCCGCCACGGGCCACGTCCCGATGGCTACCGGCAAGTGATACCACGCCTCGTTCGGCACATAAAAATCCTTTGGGTGCGGCTCGTTTTGAGTGAGGAGGTCAGGCCTGAGTGTGTACTGGCTGGCTTAGGCGGCCCTGGAGTGGAACTGCTTGATGGTTTGAGTTGGCCGCACCAGCCTGGCCGCTGATCCCGCGCTGGAGCGGTCGGCCCGCTCCCGGTCAGCAGCGCATGTAAGTTGCTGGCGCAACTACCAATGGGTCGGCTAGGATGAGTTACTCGGGTAACTTTCAGGACGGAGCTATGGAGCAGGCCGAGAAGGAACGAGTCCAGCGCGAGATCCATGACGAGGCAAGTCGGCAATTTCCGGGCGCGGTGCAGGGCGTCACGGTGCTCCAGCACGGCGATGAACGGGGCATCAAGCGGGCCGGGCTGATGGTCAGGGTGCTCATCAGCCCGGAAGGACCCGACGGCCGGGAACGACCGCTGCGGGCCTTCGAGCAGGCGCACCGGACAGAGATAGAGCAGTTCCGCAGTGACCTCTCACAGCGGCTCCCCCAGGCCAGGCGACTCCAGCTGGTCTGCGACGGCCCGGACGGCCGCAAGGTGATTCTCGTGCCGCTCGAGCGCAGCCCCGCAGAGCGCGGCCAGGCAGACAGCCCTGCCAGCGGTGACCTCACCCCCGTGATGGCCCGGCTCGCGCCGGCGGAACTGGACATCGTGGACACGCTCATCAGCGGTGGCATCGCGGCGAACCGCGCCGAAGCCATCCGCTGGGCCCTGGCGCGCGTCAGCGAGCGGCCCGCCTATACGCAGCTGCGCGAACGCACCCGCGAGATCGAACGGCTCAGAACCGAGTTCTGAGCACAGGCCGGCGAGGCTGGCGGCGTCCGCCTCGGCGGTGATCTCGGCCGCTGCCCGGGCGCTGTCCCCGGCCGGTACCGCGAGCGCTTTGGCCGCTACCCAGTCCTCGGCTGCCGGATCCCCGGCGACATGCAGGCACCAGGCAGCCTTCCACAGGTATCCAGCACGTGGATCAGGTCGATCACGATGTGGATGGCGGCGCCGCGCCGCCGGGCTTCGGAGCGGATCAGGTCGAGCTGGTGCTCGGCGCCGTCTACCAGGACCACCCAGGTCCTGTGGTGCTGTTACCGCAGGGGTTCAGCTGCCGCGGCCCGCAGCCGGGCTACCGATCCGGCGGCGATCAGGGCCGAGCCGGCGGCGGTCCTCGGCCTGCGCCGCCGCACGGCCCAGCCCGCCCGCACGACCTCGAACGCGGCGGTGGGGGCTTCCACGGCGATCGCGAGCGCCGTCAGCCGCCGCGGGTGGCGCAGGCCCCACGGCACGCCGATGATCATCCACGCGACCGGGGACGCAATCTCTTGCCAGCGGTACCGTGATCGCCGGCGGGCTGCGGGCGTATCCGTCCCGCCGGCAGCCGGGGGCCGTACGCCGATCTCGCGCAGCAGGTTGCCCACCTCGGCCCCGGTCGGCGCTTCCGTGCCAAGGCCCCACGCCGTCAGCCCGTAGCCAGCAGCGGTTGCCCACGCTGCCAGGGCCCGCCGGCGGCGGCCGCAAGCCCAGTGCCCGGCCCCGACGGCGGCCTGGGTGACAACGGGGGCGAGGTGGGACACCCATCCGATCGTCCTCGAGGGCCGGACGCCGTCCAGGAGGATCATCCGGTACAGCCGCCGCGCCAGGGCCCAGCTGTCATCACTAGCCATCCCGCCATTGTCCCCCAGGCGGTCAGGCCGGCGCCCCGGTCCCTCCGACGACGCGGCGGATGACGGCTTCGTCGATGATGGCCCACGGCAGGCCCGCTACCGGATCCGGTCCGGCCCCGATGGCGCCGGCCTGGCCCTGCCGGACGTGCTGGCACCGCGGCCGAGGCTGCCCGATACCCGGGCAAGCACGCGGCCTGCGCGGCAGCCGGGAGGCTGCCCCGCAGGCCGCTGCTGCACGTGGTCGTTACCAGATGAGCGGGACCAGGCGCCTGTGCACCGCCCGTACCGCCGCAGGGCGCATCGTCGAAGTCAACCAGATCATCCTGCCCGCCCACCAGTGGG
>JBOHCG010000545.1:0-5507 GCA_050698735.1 Streptosporangiaceae bacterium
GCTTCTTCTACATTTTCCTGTTCCGGGACACCCCGGGCATGGCCGAGCAGATCGTAGCCGCGGACGGCATGGCATTCATCGGGCGGCTGTGGCAAGACTGGTCGCCAGGTTTCGACGCGGCGGACTCCGTGGAGCGGGTCAGGGAATCCCTAGGTGACCCGGCTAGCTTGTCGGCGGCGATCGGCTATTACCGTGCTCCGCAGGCCACCGGCCCGCCTGGCGACGCAGGGCCGTACAAGGAGGCGAGGCAGGCAGCCGGACGGCGTGCCCCGCAGCCGACGCTTTACCTGCATGGCAGCGCCGATGGCTGCATCGGCGTGGATCTCGTCCGTGATGCCGAACGCCACCTTGGCCCTGATTCCGAAATGAAGGTGGTCCAGGACGCCGGCCACTTCCCGCACCTGGAGCAGCCTGGAGAAGTCAACCAGCACATCCTGGCCTGGGTCACCAGCTAAGCCGGTCAGCCTGCGTTCACGGCCCCGACATTCATATAACACTCCTTCTGCCGCGCCTCAGATAGCCGCCAGCCGGCCGGGCCCGGCGCCGCAGATCGGCGGGAGTGTGCGCCCTGACGCCGACGAGCCCATCACGGCGCGACCGCGACCGCCGGTCAGGGTGCCGACCAGTACAGTCGGGCATCCTGGCCGGACCGCCGGCGGGTCGCAGGTGGCCGCGCTGGGGCTTCCTGCCGGGCTCACATCCGGGTGTGCGGGAATTCGGCGGCGCGCCGCTGGAAGGAAAGGATCCTGGGATTGCAGATCACGCCGTCGCGGCTCTCGATCGCCCGGCGGATTGTCTGGTCGCGGTCCCAGGCGCCGGGCCCGTCCATCACGGTACGCAGGTGCGGGAGCAGCGCCTGGCTGATCTCCCAGGTGGCGGAGTTCCACAGGTGGGACGGGCTGTGGTCGACTCCGTAATAGTGCATTGCCTCGCCGACGGCGAACATCGGCTCCCGCGGACGAGGTGGGCCGCGCCCACTCAAAACCCATGCCCTCGTCGCAGGACACATCGATGAACAGGCTGCCAGGCGCGAACAACCGCAGCTCGTCATGGGTGACGAACATCAGGGGCGCGTCGGTGTCCTGCAACACGCAGTTGACGACGATGTCGTGCTGGGCGAGGAACTCCGCGATCGGCACCGGACCGCCTGGCGTCAGCACCAAGATCCGCGCCCCGTCGTCAGCGGCAGGCTCAAAATGGACCATCCGGACCGACGGGATCGGCGCGGCGACGGCAGGCACGCTGCGGTGGGTCAGCACGGTCACATCCAAGATTCCCCAGCGCCGTCAGCGCGGTGACCGCCCCGCGGGCGGTCGCGCCGAAGCTGATCACAGCGGCCCGCACGCGCCGCCCGTACGCCCCGGTCGTGCCCAGCAGCTGCAGGGAATGCAGCACCGAGCAGTAGCCCGCGAGCTCGTTGTTCATGTGGAAAACGTGCACGCCGAAGCTGCCGTCGGCCGTCCAGTAGTTCATTGCCTCCCAGGCGATCAGGGTCAGCCGGCGGTCGATGCCCAGCTGGGTGACGGCGTAGTCCTGGACGCAGTGCGGCCAGCCCCACAGCACTGGCCCCCCCGCAGTTCAGCAATGTCATCTTCGGTTGGCTTGGGCAGCACGATGACGTCGCATCCCGCGATGAGCTGCTGCCGCGAACGCACATCGGCCACCATCGGGGCAAGCTGCGCGTCAGCTATGCCGAACCGCTGGCCGTAACCGCGCTCGAGGAAGATCCGCGCTCGCAGGCCCGCATCGATCCGGTCCGGATGCAGCGGGTGGATCGGCAGCCGGTATTCGTTCTCCTTGCGAGAGGTTCCGAAGATGCCAAGGCTGAGTTGTTCCATCAGCGCTCCCCATATCCTCCGCTGGGCGCAACCGGTACCTGATGACGGCGATGCCGTGGCACCCAGGGCAGCGGCTACCGGTGTTGCCGGGGCCCGGCCGCCTTCTCCCGCGTGCGGAGGCGGCTCCGACGTCGATACCCATGGCCAGGTCCTAGCGTCGGCTGAGTGCGTCTGCGTCCTCCGGAAGCATCTCCGCCTCGGGCATTCCGCCATCACGAACGGGGGCGGGGTGTGCTGCGCTGCGGGATCGGTGCAGGGTGATGACGACCGAGGCGAGGACGAGGGCGGCGCCGAGTCCTTCGCGCCAGGTGAACTGCTCGCCGAGGAAGATGATCCCGGCCAGCACGGCGACGACGGGGTTGACGTAGGCGTAGGTGGAGACGGTGGTCACGGGAAGGTGGGACAGTGCGTAGCCGTAGGCGGTGAAGGCAAGGATCGAGCCGGGACCGATGAGGTAGGCCAGGGCGATCCAGGACGTGGCCGGAACCGAGGACCACTGGATGCGGGAGAATTCCCCGGAACCGGCGGCCACCGCCAGCAGGACCACGCCGCCGGCGAGCATCTCGATGGCGGCGGCGAGCATCGCGTGGCTCGGCACGGCGAGCCGGTGGCTCAAGACTGACCCGAAGCCCCAGGCGGCCGCTGCGCCGAGCACGATGATCACGCCCGGGATGCGGCCTGATGCCGTGCCGTCGCCGACCAGGATGGCCACCCCGCCGAGCCCTACCGCAAGGCCGGCCGCTGAGCGCGAGGTGACGCGCTGATGCAGTAGGGGCCAGGCGAAGACGATCATCCACAGGGGCACCGTGGCCACGAGGACGGCGGCGAGGCCCGAGGGCAGCGTCGTCTCCCCGATGGTCACGCCGCCGTTGCCCGCGAATAGCAACAAGATGCCGATGACGGCGCCGGCGAACCAGGCCTTGGCGCCTGGCTTCGCCGTGTCCTGGGCCGGTCCGCGGCTGCCGGTCGCCGCCCGCAGGGCGATGGGGTAGAGCAGCGCGCCTGCTATGACGTACCGGGTGCCGGCCAGGAACAAGGGCGGCAGGTGCCCGACCCCGACGCGGATGGCCAGGTAGGTCGATCCCCACACCAGGTAGACGACCCCCAGCGCGATCCAGCTCAGGACTCGGCTGCGGGTATCGACGGCGGTACCGTTGCTGGTCATGTTTCCATCGTCGACTCACTGGGCTGGCGCCGCGAGTGGCAGAATCGACAACTTAAGGTAGATTACTGCCATGCATCGGATTGCTATCCCTGTTACCCCGGGCTTGCCGATGTTCGAACTGGCCATCCCGTGCGAGGTCTTCGAACCCGGCAGGCAGGACTTCCCCGTGCCCTGGTGGTACGAGCTGCAGTTGTGCGCGGTCCAGGACGGTCCGGTCCGGACCGCCGAGGGGCTGCTCTTCGACAGTTCGCTCGGGCTGGATGAGCTGAGCAAGGCGGACACGGTGATCATTCCTGGCTGCGCCGACAGGCAGGACGATGCGCCTGAAGCGCTACTGCAGGCCCTGCGCGCCGCCTACGACCGTGGGGCGCGGATTGCCTCCATCTGCACCGGCGCCTTCATCCTCGCCGCCGCCGGGCTGCTTGACGGCCGCACCGTCACAACCCACTGGATGCACGCCGCCGAGCTCACCCGGCGATGGCCAGCGGTCCGGGTCGAGCCCAACGTGCTCTACACCGACGACGGCCGGATCCTTACCTCCGCCGGAGCAGCCGCCGGGCTGGACCTGTGCCTGCACATCGTCTGTAATGACCACGGGACCAGGATCGCGAACACTCTCGCCCGGCGGCTCGTCATCCCTCCGCACCGTGAAGGCGGGCAGGCCCAGTACATCGAGCAGCCGCTGCCCGCCAGCGGCTCCCAGGGCCTCGGCTCATCGCTGGACTGGGCCAGGGAGCACCTCGAGCTGCCGCTGACGGTCGAGGACCTCGCCCGCCAGGCCATGATGAGCCCTCGCACCTACGCCAGGCGATTCCGCGAGATGACCGGCACCACACCGCTGCAATGGCTGTGCGCCGAGCGAGTCCGCCGCGCGCAAGACCTGCTCGAGAACACCAACGAGACCATCGAGCGCATCGCAACCCTGTGCGGCTTCGGATCCGCCCACCAGATGCGCACCCACTTCACCCGGATCAACCACGTCACCCCGCACTCGTACCAGCGAACCTTCCGCTCCCACGCCGCAGCCTGAGACCGCCGCCTAAGACCAGCCTCAGACTCCGCCCCCGGGGACCAGATCCTGCTGGACAGCTCCGCACACGTCCCGGTTGTCGGCGCGTCCGCTAGTCGCCCGCGGCCTATAGCTTTCCCTCGGCGGCACCATCTATGACCCCGCCGGCCCCTGGCCAAGCTGATCTTCAACATCCTGGCCACCGTCGCCGAATTCGAAGTTGACCTGCTCAGGCTCAGGACCGCGAGGGCATGGCCGTTGCTCGCGCCAAGGGCAGGCAGCTTCGGGTTGAGCGCTGCGGTGAAGGCCAGCGCGAAGAACTCGGCGTCGATCGCCGGTCAGCCGAGCATCCGTCAGCGGCCGCAGCCGTAGCGCCGCGCCGGCTCCTTGGAGGGCCTGGGGTGTTTCACGCACGCCACCACGCCCGCCTCCAACGGGTATGCCCCGCGGATCCGCTGAAAGTCCGGTGAGGCACCACGCAGTAATCCAGATTGGGATGGTCACCCCCGTCACAGCAAATGACCCGGCCACCTCCCACAGGCCACGACGGCACATATCAATAATTCGGTACGACGCAGGAGACCTTTCTTGCAACCCCGCCTGCCACGCATATCGGCGGCTACGTGCGCGTGCCACTACGGCGGACCGACAACGATCCGTGACCGCTGGGACCCACGGCCCACGGCCCACGGCAAGATCGTCCCAAGCCAGCCGACGCCGGTGCTGGGGTGCCAGGTCTGGCTAAGGGGCAGGGGACGCTGAGCGCTTCGGCGGTAGTGCTCGGTCAGGACCTCGCTGGCCTTGCCGGGCCGGTACGCGACGGTGCGGTGGCAGACCTGGCAGCGCATGACCGGAAGATGCGAAACAGTCACCGGGAAGCTGCGCGAACTTGACGTCTTCATCACCTCTCATCATGCCAGCCTGCGGGACTGACTTGGCCTGGGGTTTCCGGCACACGCGCGCTATGCGGCAGATGAGGATGTTCCGTTTCGCTCCTGCGGAGTCATGAGTTCGGAAAGATCACGGTGCGGAATTGTCCTTCCGCCATAATCCCGTATTCAGCCTCGGCGGGCACGTCAGCCGGGATCCCGCGTGGATAAGCGAGGCGCACGAAGCAGAACAGGCCAGGGTTTGCGGCTAGATATGACTCAATATCTCGCCACAGCATCCCCAGCGGGGACAGCCGCTGGTTCACTCGTGGTGCCTGCAGGAAGTAGTTGGGACCTCCCTCCCGGCCGCCCTGCGCGTGGGACATGGCATGGCCTTTGTCGAAACCAGCCCGGCCGGGAAAGCCGCGGCGGTAGTTCTTGTCTCTGCTGTTCGGGGGCGTCGGCCGCGACAGCCCGTGCATCAGGATGGTCAGCTCATAAGCGGCGTCGAACAGCACATCGAAGGCACCATCAGAGAACTCCAGCAGGTCGACAGGTGGATCGGCTTGCTCCCGGTACAGTTCCGCAGCGACGTCCACAACGGCGTGCCGCAGCAGCTCCTGCGG
>JBOHCG010000546.1:0-5491 GCA_050698735.1 Streptosporangiaceae bacterium
GGGTGGAAGTGACCAGAGATCCACAGGGCATCGAAGCCGGCCTCTTCCGCCAGCCGGGCCTGCCGGACCAGGTCACTGGGGCTGTACTCCTCGCAGGACAGGAAGTAACCGTAGCGGGTCATGAATCGGCGATCCCTTCACGATGCGCGGATGCGAACAGGCGGCCCCGCTACCCGGTGCGCCATCGGTTACACGGCCGCCGAACCCGAGAATTCAGCCAGCCCGTTCGAGTGTGTCGAGGAAACTGGCCGCCCAGTAGGCCACGTCGTGCTGGCTGACCTGCCGGCGCATCGACCGCATCCGGCGCCTGGCCTCGGCGGGTCCGATCGTGGCGGCGCGGACGATGGCGTCCTTCAGGCCGTCGATGTCGTACGGGTTGACCTTGAACGCGCCGGTCAGCTCGTAGGCCGCGCCGGTGAACTCGCTGAGCACGAGCGCCCCGTTCTCGTCGTGGCGGCAGGCGACGTACTCCTTCGCCACCAGGTTCATGCCGTCCCGCAGCGGGGTAACCAGCATGACGTCGGCGGCGAGGTACAGCGCGGCCATCTCCTCACGCGGATAGGACTGGTGCAGGTAGTGCACCGGCGGGCTGCCCACCTCGGCGTGCTCGCCGTTGATACGGCTCACGGTCAGCTCGACCTCGTCTCGCAGCTCACGGTAGGCCTCGACCCGTTCCCGGCTCGGGCTCGCGACCTGGACCAGGGCCACCCGCGGGCCGAGCCGGCCCTCATCCAGCAGCTCGCCGTAGGCGTTGAGGCGGTGCAGGATGCCCTTGGTGTAGTCAAGCCTGTCGATGCCCATCAGCAGCGTATCCGGCTGGCCCAGGGCCAGCCGGATGTCCGCGGCCCGCTTCCTGACCTCATCCCGCCTCGCGATCGCCTCCAGGGCCGCCGAGTCGATCGAGATGGGGAAGGCCGCCGCCTGTACCTCCCGCACGCCGTCTGGGTCGTGCACCCGGATCGCGTGGCCCTTGGCCGGCGTGCCCGCTGCCTGGCGGCAGGCGCCCAGGAAGTTCGCCGCGTCGGCCCGGCTCTGGAAGCCCAGCAGGTCGGCGCCGAGCAGGCCCTCGACCACCTGGCGGCGCCAGGGGAGCTGGGCGAAGATCCCGGGGCAGGGGAACGGGATGTGGTTGAAGAAGCCGATGCGGAGGTCGGCGCGCTGCTCGCGCAGCAACCGCGGCACCAGCTGCAGCTGGTAGTCGTGCACCCAGACCGTCGCGCCCTGCGCCGCCTCGGCGGCGGCCGCGGCCGCGAACGACCGGTTGACCGCCACGTAGGCCTCCCACCACCGCCGCTCGAACTGCGGCCGGGCGATGACGTCGTGGTACAGCGGCCAGACGGTCGCGTTGCAGAACCCCTCGTAGAAATCCCGTACCTGCTCCGCGGACAGCCCCACGCCAACCAGGTCCAGGCCGTCTGCCTCGAACGCGCCCGGCGCCGGGCCCGCGTCACCGGACCAGCCGACCCACACGCCGCCGGCCTCCCGCAAGACCGGCTCGAGCGCAGTAACCAGCCCGCCGGGACTGGGCCGCCAGCCGGCCTCGCCGTCCGGGTTCTCGACCCGGTCCACCGGCAGCCGGCTGGCCACCACCACGAAGTCGTGCCGTCCGGCACCGACCTCGTTACTCACCGGCGACCCCGGTCATACCGTAGCCGCATGCCAGGCACCGGGGTGGGGGGTGCCGAGCAGGCGGGCAAAGGGCCCCCGGTCGTCTTCGGCTTCGGCCTCGGCCTCGGCGCCGGCCCGGAGGGTCCATCCGTCGACGGCCTCCATGCTGATGCGCCACAGGCCCTCGGCCCGGATGTGCAGGTGCCGGTCGGATGCGATTTCCGCCCCCTTGGCGTACTCCTTGCCCAGCAGGCCGGAAGACGGCTCCAGCGCGCTCATCAGGGGATTTGCCGCCACGAGTTCGGTGAAGTACGTCTGCTCGGAGATCAGGAAGCCATTAAGTACAGTGCCGTGCACCGAGACCGTGATCGGGGCCGCGACCCGTCCTGACTCGTTGATGGCCTGAGTGAGCTGCTGCAGGACCGGATCGATGTCGCGCTTGGCCATCGTGGGACCTCTCCTTGACGTCAGTGAGCGGACGTCTCCTACCCGTGGCAAGGCGATCAACACCCTGCCGATGCGTCGCGGTGTTTGAAAATCGGACTACTCGGTAGGCAGACGACAGAAGTGAGGGGAGGTTCTGTGGGGCATAGCCAAGACCCGGCGGGCCTGGCTGCCGTGGACGCGCTCCAGCAGAGCGACCTGTCCGGCGCCGGGATCCGGCGCAGGCGCTGCGGGCGCGGGTTCTCCTACCTCGGGTCCGATGCCGCGGCCATCAAGGACCCGCAAATCCTGGCCCGCATCAAGTCCCTGGTGATCCCGCCGGCCTGGCAGGACGTGTGGATATGCGCTGATCCGCGGGGTCACATCCAGGCCGTGGGCATCGATGCGGCCGGACGCCGCCAGTACCGGTACCACGACCTGTGGCGCGAACAGCGAGACGAAGCCAAGCACGACAGGGTTCTTCAGTTTGGCGCTATCCTGCCGACCGTACGTGAGCAGATCTGCGACCATCTGGGCGCCTGCGGCCTGACAAGGGAAAGGGTCCTTGCGGCCGCCATCCGGCTGATCGACCTTGGTTTCTTCCGGCCCGGCGGCGAGGAGTACGCCGAGCAGAACGGCACCTTCGGCCTGGCCACCATCAGAAAAGAGCACGTCACGCTGACCAAAGGACAGCTCGTGTTCGACTATATCGCCAAGAGCGCCAAGCACCGCGAGCAGGCGGTAGCCGAGGACCAGGTATGCGCTGTGGTGCGCAGCCTGCGGCGGCGGCACGGCGGCGGGGACCAGTTGCTGGTGTACCGGTCCGGACAAGGCTGGCACGATGTCACCGCGGCGGACATCAACGACTACCTCGGGGAGATATCCGGGGGTGATTACACCGCGAAGGATTTCCGCACCTGGCACGCGACCGTCCTGGCCGCGGTGGGCCTGGCCGTGTCCGAACGCGCCGCCAGCAGCGAAACCGCCCGCAAGCGCGCCATCGCCCGGGTTGTCCAGGAGGTCGCCGACTATCTTGGCAACACCCCCGCGGTAGCCAGGGCCTCCTACATAGACCCCCGCGTCATCGACCTTTACGCAGAAGGCCACACGATCGCTTCCGCGCTCGGCGATCTGGGGAAGGACAGCCATTTCGGCGACCTCGCCACCAGGGGCCGCGCCGAAAAGGCCGTCCTTAACCTGCTGAACTCGGCCTAGCTCTTGCGGTCCTTGCCGCCCTTGGCCAGGTCACGCCAGTCGGACTCGGAAACCTCGACGTCGAAGCGCTTCGCCGCGGCCAGGATCCGCTTCCACGCCTTGTCCCGCTCGGCATCGCTGACGCCTTCGACCTGGTCGAAACGCGCGATCGCGTTCCGTACGTGCTTGGCGTCGGTCAATGGCTCCTTGCGTTCGCCGGGGAACGCGAACTCCTTGTCGGCCAGCTTGTCCTTCGCCGCCGTGCTCATGCCCTCGCTGCTGCGGGGAACGTCCTTCCCGTGCGCCCGGGCACTTTGCGCCTCGCGGGCCTTGACGATGTTACGTCGGGCGGCTTCCTTCTGCTTCTCTGTGGCCATGACGCCTCCCTCTCGACCGGTCAGGGCCGGCTACCCGCGATGAAAAGCCCCAATCCAATGCCGGCGAGATTGCCTAGCCGAGGTCCCGAGCGTCGATCCAGACCGACTTGACGTTGCAGAATTCGCGGATGCCGTGCCGGGAAAGCTCCCGGCCGTGCCCGGACTGCTTGATCCCGCCGAACGGCAGTTCGGGGTATGAGGTCACGTTGCCGTTCACGAACACCATCCCGGCGGCCAGGTCGCGGACGAACCGGTTGCATTCGCCGGCGTCGTTGGTCCACGCGTTAGCTGCGCGGTGACGCCGACGCGGTGCGCCTGATCCGCGGCTTCTTCCGGGCCGGCAAGCCGGTCGGGGTGATCTGCCACGGCCCGTGGACGCTGGTCGAGGCCGACGTCGTCCGTGGCCGCACCCTGACCTCCTGGCCCACCCTGGCCACCGACATCAGGAACGCGGGCGGCACCTGGGTCGACCAGGAGGTGGTCACCGACCAGGGCCTGGTGACCAGCCGCAAGCCCGACGACCTGCCCGCCTTCTGCGCCAAGGTCGTCGAGGAGTTCGCCGAGGGCAAGCACCCGGCGCAGGCCCGAAGCGCATAACCGCGGGTAAGCGCGATCCGGAGAGGCGCCGACCGCCCGGATCCGGTACGTCGCCCGGCTGTCCCGCCCGCCCTGCCGGACCCGGGACAGCGGGTTAGCGCGAGGCCGTCGGCTGGGAGCCGGACGGACTCTGAGTGGGGTCGAGGAAGACGTGCGGGACGAGCGCAAGCCGCTCGACGAGCCGCCGGTCGACCTCGTCGGCGACGTCCTCGGCCCGGTCGGCGCTGATGTCGTCGTCAAACGCCACCTTGGCGGCGACGATGAGATGGTCCGGCCCGAGATGCATGGTGCGCAGGTCGAGGAGGGCGGCGACGCCCGCCGCGTTCTCGATCTCGGCCCTGATCACCTCAAGCTCCCTCGGCGCGGCGGCGCGCCCGATCAGGTAGTCCCGGCTGTCGAGGCCGAGCCTGAACGCCACCGCGATGAGAAGGCAGCCGATGGCGATGGAGGCCGCGCCGTCCCAGACCGGCGATCCGGTCAGCTGGCGCAGCGCCAGCCCGAGCGCGGCGAGGCCGAGGCCGACCATCGCGGCGCTGTCCTCGAACAGGGCCGCCTTGACCGTCGTGTCGGGGCTGCTGCGCACCTGGTCGAGGATTTCCGTGTGGCCACGCCGCGCCTCGCTACGGAACTGGACGAGCACCCGGATCAGGGAAGTCCCTTCCGCCACAGCGGAAACTCCCAGTGCCCCATAGGCGACGAGCGGGCTCTCGCTGCTCCGGTGGCTGAGCGCGAGCACTCCCTCGAAGACCGAGAATCCGGCGCCGGCGATGAAGATGCCGAATGCCGCGAGGCCGCCTCCGCGTGAGAGGACGGCCTCGGTAAGTCCTTAAACGGCCGCCCGGGGCGTTGCCTAGTCCCCGGCCGCCGGCTCCGCCGACATGATGTCTTCGCGGCCATCGGGATCGGGCGGCAACGGCGAGCCCTCCTGATCGCCTGCCGCGGCAGCCTGGCCCTGCGGCGGCACGGACATTGTTTCCCGTGGCCTGCCGGCTTCCGGCGGCAGCGGCGAGGCTTCGTGGTCATTCGCCATGGTGTCCTCCTAATCAGGTTTCAGCCATCTTGTCGTTGTCCCGAAGCTTGCCGGCGACCTTGGCGGGCCGCGATCCGTGACACTGACCGGGTGATGCCGACGGCCCGCGAGCGACGCCATCGATCCACCTCCAGCGCAGCGGGAGTCCGGAACAAAAGGTCCGGATAAAGGTATATCGTGGAACGATATACTCGCTGTCTGCGGTATAAACATCCAATGCGCTGAACAATTGCCGCGCTGCACCGCGCGAAGCCGGACATGC
>JBOHCG010000547.1:0-5463 GCA_050698735.1 Streptosporangiaceae bacterium
CGTGCCGTCGGCCCCGGCGAGCTCCACGGTCACCTCCGGCGCCGGCCGGGCGCGAGCCGCCTGGTAGTCGGCGAGCGTGTTGACGTTCACGACCGAGTCCAGGTCCGGGTCAAGCGCGGCGAGCACCGGGTCCTGCTTCAGCGCGGCGTCGTCGAGCGTTTCCACCGTGCACTGGCCGAAGAGGAAGGCGGGGCGCAGCAGGTCTCCGGCCACCAGCCGCTCGGCGGCCTCCGCGAGCGAGACCCGGTACGCCGCGGCCAGCGGCTGCCTGAACCCGCGGGCGACCGGCAGCGCGACATCCGTGCCCGCGTCGTCCTCCAGAACGCTCAGCACCCGGCGGATGAAGGCCGGGTGCAGGAACGGCAGGTCGGTGGAGCTGACGAACGCGGCGTCGGCGAGCCCGCGCAACGCGGCCAGCCCGGCCGCGATGCCCTGCACCGGGCCCTTGCCCTCCCGAGGGTCGTCGGTCACCAGGATGTCCTCCGGCAGGCCGGGAAGCTCCTGGCCCGCGGCGCGCACGACGACCACCGGGCCACCGGTCGCGCGCGCCAGGATGTCGGCCGTCCTGCGCAGCAGCGTGGACCCGTGCCACTCCAGCGCCGCCTTCGGCGATCCCATCCGCGATGACCGGCCACCCGCCAGCACCACGCCCGCGGAAACCGCCACGTGCTCATCGTAGGCCGCAGCCCGCCGCGGAATGAACTAACTACTCCACCTTCGATCAGTCGCCCGAAGACCACGCGTGCTCGCGGCGCCAGAGCCCGCCATGCCCAGGACCAGCCGCAAGGACCGCTCGCTGCTCGATACCGCGCATCCAGCATGCATGCCCTCAATGTCGCGGCGGCAGCGCCGCGATTCGCTCCCCGCACCGGCCCGCGTCATATCCGGGCAGGTTGGCCAGCTGTTCGAGCAGCCACGCTGAGGAGAGGACTTTCAGGAGCCCCTGCACTTCGCGGGTGCTGGCTTGTGCCGCCGGGATGACCAGGTCGAAGTGTTCGGCGGCCAGCGGGACGAAGACTAGATCATAGGCGAGGGCTGCTGGCTCGCTCGCGATCCCCGCGTCGGCCAGGCCGGCCGCGATAGCCGCGGCCACCTGGAGGTGCCCATCCGCGTGGGTATCGTAGCCGGGTAGCTGGCTGCCCTCGATCCCGGCGTCGGCCAGCTCGCGGTCGAGCAGGCTGCGCGCCTCGGCGCCCGGTTCGCGGTTCACCAGCCGCAGCCCGCTCTCGGCCACGTCTTGCAGGCCGGAGATCCCGTCGGCCAGTTCCGGCCGCAGCACCAGCCCTTCCTGCCAGGAGCAGAACCCGATCACCTCGCCGCCCTCGCGCAGCAGCTCGGCGGCCGGGCCGACGTTGTATTCGCTGTCCTGCCCGCGCAGGTGCGTCCCGGCGACGTGCACGAGCCGGTCTGCGGCCAGCTGGAGTGCCTCCCGGCTCGGGCACGGCCACCAGCTGAACACGACCGGCGGGTCGAGCAGCCCGAGCGGGGCCTCCAGCAGCGGCAGCGCGGGATCACAGCCCGCGGCTACCAGGGTGGGCCGGGGTGGCCCGATGGGCCGGACTTTCCTGCTCGCCCGTCCTCGGTGGCGGTCAGTCCCGGTGACCAGCCCGCCAGCGGGGAGGAACCCGGCCCGGCTCACGGTCACGCCCCGCAGGGGTAGCGCGACGTATCCGTCGCCCATCGACGCGAGCGTGACCCTGGCTCCCTGCCCGCCCAGCGGCGCGACCGGCGTTGCGGCGACCGGCATCACGGGGTTATCCGGCCCGAACAAGTCCTCAACGGTCAGGCCCAGCGCGCGGGCCAGCGCCAGGGCGACCCGCAACGACGGGTCAGAGATGCCAGACTCGATCGCCGAGACCGCCTGCCGCGACACCCCGGCCACGCTGGCCATCTGCAGCTGGGAGAGCCCGCGCGCCTGCCGGGCCAGCCGGAGCCGGGCACCACTCCGGGCTCCATGTCCCTCGCTCACGGCGCTCCTTCCAGCCATTACATCGACAGCCGCAGTGCCCTGGCCTATGTAATGTAGCCCGGCGCCCCGCCCGGAGGGCCGGCGTCCTAGATAGGCGTACCTCCTCGCGGCCGGGGCTGCGCCCGGATTTCCGCCGCTGGTCAGCCCAGCAGTCGCCCGGCGCCGGCTGCTTACGGGCCGTGCGGTGACCGCCTGGTGAACAGGCCTGGCCTTAGCCGCCGGCCATCGCTCCGACGATCAGGTAGGGCTCCTTCCCGGCGGCGACGGGCTCTGGCAGCGGGGCGTCGGGAGGCTCGTGGGACAGGTCCAGCTCGCAGGCGAAGAACCGGATGAACGCCCGCCGCGGGCCGCCGTCGTGGCCGCGGATGGTCCCGCGCAGGACCGGGTGGCGGGCCTCAAGCGCGTCCAGGACCGACCGCTGCGTGACCGGGGCGGCTACCTCCAGCCGCAGCTCGCCGTCGATCCGGGCCAGGGTCCGCAGGTGCGCGGGCAGCACCACCCGGATCATGGCAGCGTCTGCACCTCGACCGACAGGACGGCCGGGAGGTCACGGACGATCGGCGCCCAGCTGTCGCCGGAGTCGGCTGACACGTAGACCTGCCCGCCGGTGGTGCCGAAGTAGACGCCGCAGGAGTCCAGGCAGTCCACGGCCATGGCGTCGCGCAGGACGTTGACGTAGCAGTGCTCCTGCGGCAGGCCCTTGGTCAGCGGCTCCCAGTCGTCGCCGCCGGTCCGGCTCCGGTACACCCGCAGCTTCCCCTCGGGCGGGTAGTGCTCGGCGTCGCTGGTGATCGGGACCACGTAGACCGTGTCCGGCTCATGGGCGTGCACGTCGATCGGGAACCCGAAGTCGGTCGGCAGGTTCCCGCTGACCTCATGCCAGGACTCGCCGCCGTCGTCGCTGCGCATGACGTCCCAGTGCTTCTGCATGAACAGCACCTGCGGGCGGTCCGGGTGCATCGCGATCCGGTGCACGCAGTGCCCGACCTCGGCGTCCGGGTCCGGGATGCCCTCGGACCGCAGGCCCCGGTTTATCGGCCGCCAGCTCTGCCCGCCATCATCGGACCGGAACGCGCCCGCGGCCGAGATCGCGGCGAATATCCGGCCGGGCGCGGACGGGTCGAGCAGGATCGTGTGCAGGCACATCCCGCCCGCGCCCGGCTGCCATGACGGCCCGGTGTCATGGCAGCGCAGCGCCGGCAGCTCCTGCCAGCTCGCGCCGCCGTCACCGGACCGGAACAGCCCGGCGTCCTCGACTCCGGCGTACACCACATCCGGATCATCCGGTGACGGCTCCAGATGCCAGACCCGGGCGAACTCCCATGGGTGCGGCGTCCCGTCGTACCACTGGTGCATACCCGCAGTGCCGTCGTAGGCGAACTGGCTGCCCATCGGCTTCCAGGTCGCCCCGCCGTCGTCGGACCGCTGGATGACCTGGCCCGACCAGCCGCTGGACTGCGAGGCGTACAGCCGGTCCGGGTCGGCCGGCGATCCTTTCAGGTGGTAGACCTCCCAGCCCGCGAAATGCGGCCCGCTGACCTCCCACCGGTCCCGCCGGCCGTCCGAGGTCAGGACGAACGCGCCCTTGTGCGTGCCCGCCAGCACCCGTACTCCTGTCATGCCTGCTCCCTCCGCCGGCCAGCAACGCCCGGCCGGACCGCGAAGGTTTCTCCGGGGCTGGCTCCGCTACGCACGGTCCATCACCGCCCGCCGGCATTGTGACGGCGGCCCGGCCGGGAAATCATCGCACCACCGGGGCGGAGAAGCCAGAATTCCCCCCGGGCCGGCCGCCTGGCCGGTGCTAGCCGAGGGCGGCGAGGCCCAGCAGGTCTACGCAGGTCCGGTCGTGAATCGTGACGAAGACCATCAGCACGCTCTGGCAGGAGCGGCAGCGGACGACCGTGCCGGGCGCCCGCAGGTAGACGGCAAGCTCGGCGACCTGGCGGGCGGCGCCGCAGCTTCCGCAGACGCTGGCGGCACCGGTCATCTCGGCGCCGAAAACCTCATGCAGGAGCCCGCCGATGGCGTTCCCGTCGACTGCGTCCATCAGGTTCCTCCCGTTGCCCCGAACCGTTCCGTCTTCACGCGTTCCGGCGGGTAGCCGGACTGCACCAGGGCCTGCGAGACCGCCTCGACGAAGCCGGTCGGACCGCAGGCATAGGCCAGCGGCATCGCGGCGGCAGGCCACGCCACCTCGGCGAGCAGCCCGGCGTCGACGCGCCGCGCGTACCCGGCCCAGCCCGGCGGCTGGTGCCGGGTCAGCGTATGGACGACCTCGACGCCGACGACGGGCTTGTCGAGCTCGCCGCGGTAGATCACGTCGTCCAGCGTCCTCGACGAGTAAAGCAAGCGGACCGGGACGGTGCTGCCGGTGCGCTCACGGTGCCGCAGGATCGATCGCAACGGCACGACTCCCGAGCCGCCGGCCAGCAGAAGCAGCGGGCCGCCGTCCTCGGGCTCCCAGACGAAGTAGCCGCCGATCGGCCCGCGCAGCTCCAGGTCGTCCCCGGCCCGCAGCTCGTCGGTGAGGTACGGCGAGACCTCGCCGTCGTCGAGCCGCTCCACGGTGATCGCGACCGGCTCGCCGGGCGCCGATGCGATCGAGTAGGACCGCTCGGCCACGTAGCCGTCCTCGTCGGTCAGCCGGACGTCCAGGTGCTGACCGGCCTGGTGGCCGGGCCAGTCCGGCACGTCAAGGATGATCGTCCGCACCGAGGCGGTCTCGCCGGCTACCGCGCTGACCTTGGCGACCTGCCAAGTCAGTCGCCTGCGTAGCGCTGTTCCCGCCATGGGTCTCCGTAGATGTGGTATCCGTAGTTTTCCCAGAAGCCAGGGTCGTTGGTGTCGCGCAGTTCCAGGCTGCGCACCCACTTCGCGCTCTTCCAGAAGTACAGGTGCGGGACGAGCAGCCGCGCCGGCCCGCCGTGCTCAGGCGCCAGCGGCCGGCCGTCGTAGGCGTAGGCCACCCACGCCTTGCCGCCGGTCAGGTCCGCCACCGGCAGGTTGGTCGTGTAGCCCCCGTCGCTGTGGGCCATCGCGAACGGGCCATCATGCCCGGCCAGGTCCAGCAGCGTGTCCACCGACACGCCCTGCCAGGCCGTGTCCAGCTTTGACCACTTCGTGACGCAGTGAATGTCAACGGTCACGTCCTGGCTCGGCAGGGCGCGGAACTCCGCCCAGCTCCACGTCTTCTGCCGGCCGGCACGGCCGATGGAGAAACTCCAGCGATCCAGCGCCGTGTGCGGCGTCGGGCCAGCGGACAGGACCGGGAAGTCCTTGGTCACGTACTGGCCCGGCGGAACCCGGCCCGCGCTCTCCGCCGGATCCTGGCGCCTGCGATGGAATCCGCGCGAAACAGGACTCATGACCGCCATCCTCCCCAATGTCAGCAGCCCAGGCAACACCTGTGATCCCCGGCAAGCAAGCCGGGGCGACCGCAGCTGCCCGCCCTCGCCCCGCACCCGACCGCCACCCGGAGCCTGCGCTCGGCTAAG
>JBOHCG010000548.1:0-5455 GCA_050698735.1 Streptosporangiaceae bacterium
CCCTCGACAGGGTCGCGCTCGGCGACAGGAGGAAGGCCAGGCTGCGCACGCTGTCCGGCGGCATGCTGCGCCGGGCGAGCATCGCCCAGGCCATCGTCAACGAGCCGGAACTGCTCCTGCTCGACGAGCCGACCGCCGGCCTGGACCCGGAGCAGCGGGTGGCCTTCCGCGCGCTGCTGCGGGATCTCGGGCAGCGCGCGACCGTCGCGGTGAGCACGCACCTGGTCGAGGATGTCGCCGCCGCCTGCGCCCAGGTGGCGCTGATGGACCGGGGCAGGATCGTCTTCGGCGGCACGCCGGGCGAACTCGCCGCCCGCGGCGACGGGCAGGACGCGGGCGACACCCCGCTCGAGCGCGGGTACACCGCGGTCCTCGCGCAGGTCCGATCATGACCGCCGCGACCAGGGTGTCCTCGGCGGCACCGCGACGGGCGGCCGCGCACCGGCCAGGCCTTCCTACGCTGCGGCTGCTCCGGCTCGAGCTGCGGCACAACGCGATGGCGTGGCTGCTGCCGGTCGTGTTCGCGCTGTTCTGGCTCGTCACGTACCGCAAGACGATGGCCATGCCGCCACTGTGGAACCTGCGGGCGGCCGGCCTGCAGACCGGAGCCGTGGCCGACTTCGCCGTCCCGGTGACCGGCGCCGCGGCCTGGATGGGATCGCGGGAGGCCCGCCGGCGCGTCACCGACCAGGTGACGATCACCGCCCGGCCGCGGTGGGCGCGGCTGCTCGTCACGTGGGCCGCCACCGCGATCTGGGCCATGCTGGCGTACCTGGGCTGCCTCGCCGTCGTGTACGGGGTGACGGCGCACCAGGCGACCTGGGGCGGTCCGCTGTGGTGGCCGGCCGCGGTGGCCGCCGCGAGCGTGCTCGTGTTCTGCGCCCTCGGCTTCGTCGTCGGGGCGCTGCTGCCCAGCCGGTTCACCGCGCCGCTCGTGGCCATCGCCGCGTTCTTCGTCCTCGCGCTCAGCACCGAGCCGATCACCGACGGCCATTCCCCGCTCCAGGTCTCGCCGATCGTCACGGGGCCGTGGGACATGGGGGCGCAGGCGGGCGTGGCGACCTTCTACCCGTTCCAACCCGACCTGTCCATCGCCCAGGTGATGTTCCTTGCCGGCCTCACCGTGGCGCTGCTTGGAGTCCTCGGGCTGCCCGCGCGCTCACCCGGCCGGGCGCTGCGTGCCGCCGCGGCGGGCTGCGCCGTCGCGGGGCTGCTCGCGGCCGGTACCGCCGTCGGGCTGACCGGGACCGGCACCATGGACGCGGCCGGCATGATCGACATCCCGGCGCTGCACGATGCCGCCAGCGACCGGCCGCTGGAGTTCACCCCCGCGTGCAGCCGCACCGCGATCCCGGTCTGCCTCAACCCCGCCTACGCGACCTACCTGCGTGCCACGGCGAGTGCCCTGGCACCCCTGCTGAGCGAGCTTGCCGGCCTGCCCGGCGCGCCGGCCCGCATCGATCAGGAGCCGGTGGCCTACCAGCAGGGCACCGGCAACGTCGTCGACTTCCTGCTGCCGGGGCCGGCGGTCAGCGGCACGCCGCCGGCGTTCGGCCTGGTCCTGCCCGACCAGCTGGGGGGACCGGCCATGACGGCCGCGCAGCAGGCAAGCCAGGTGGTCACGACGTACGGCCCGGATCTCGTGGCCGATGTCACCGGCGACGGGCGCGGCGCGTCCCAGGCGCAGAACGCGGTCGCCACCGGGCTGATGATGGCGGCCGGCCTGCGCAGGCTCGACGTGTATCAGGTGCCGTCCGCGCAACCAAGCCCTGCAAGGCAGCCGCCGACGGTACCAGGCGGGCCGGACGCGAGCCGGTCGCCGGACGTGGCGCCCGGCACGCCGGCCTACGCAGCGGCCGAGCGCTTCGCCGCGCTGCCGCCCGCGGCACGCCACTCCTGGCTCGCAGCGCACCTGGCCGCGCTGCGCGCCGGCCGGCTCACCCTGGCGCAGCTCCCGTGATAGCGAGCGCCCCGACGATATCCCAGGAGATAGTGACCCGGGTTCGCCTGGTGCGGCTGTACGCGGTGGGCCGCCGGGTCCCGGCTGCCGTGCTGGCGATGGCGGCCTGCGCCGCCGGGCTGCGGATCGCGCTGCTGTGGCACTGGGATGCCTACGGCGCGCTGCAGTTGCCGCTGATCTTCGAGACCGCCGCCGCGGCGAGCGTCGTGGCCACCATGGCGGACCCGTTCGGCGAGCCGGAGCGCGTGGCCGGGCGGTGGCTGCCGTTCCTCCGGCTGGCCGCCACGGCGGCGCTGACCGCGGCGGCGATCGGCCTGCTGGCCGCCGCGGGTACCGGCGGGCACCTGGCCGGCGGCACGCTGGACGTGCTGCGCAACGTCGCCGGGATCACCGGCATCGGCCTGCTGTGCGCCGCCGTGCTCGGCGCCGGGCTGTCCTGGACCGTGCCGACTGGATACCTGATAGCGGCGGTGTACGCGCTCTACACGCAATGGCACCCGCCAGCGCTGAGCACCCCATGGCTGTGGCCCGCCCGGCCGCCGCACGACCTGGGCGGTGCCATCTGCGCCGCGCTTGTGTTCGCCGCCGGGCTCGTGGTCATCACCATCCGCGGTGCCCGCTTGCGCGCCGGCGATGCCGACTGACGGGACCGTATCCAAGCCGCGGAAGCTGCACGCAGACCACGGCGATGCGCTACCGCACCCTCGCCTGCACGGGCATCCAGGTCAGCCCCTACGCTCTCGGCGCGATGATGTTCGGACGTGGCGCTGCAGCGTTCGGGCGACCCTGTGCCATGATCGACCAGCTCGCCGCGGCGTACTACGAGCTCGAAAACGACGACGACATCCGCTGCGGGGTGCTCTACGGTCACGGCGACCACTTCACCGGCGGGCTCGGCCTGGCCGAGGTCGGACCGCTCGTCCGGGACGGACGCCTCGACGAGGCGTTCTCCGGTCCCGGGCGCCGCGACCCATGGCGCAAGGACAACGTCTGGACGACACCGCTCGGCGTGAAGACGACCCTGGCGTCGGCGCACCGCGCCCGGATCGAGGGGGAGGCCGCGGCGTTCGCGCGCCTAGACTCCTACATGGCCGGTCTCTTCGGAACCGAGGACGGCCGCGAGGGCCTGACGTCGTTCGTCGAGCGGCGCGAGGCGAGGTTCGTGGGCCGATGAGCAGGAGCCGACATGACCACCGTGCTTGACCGCTTCCGCCTCGACGGCAAGGTCGCGATCGTGACCGGGGCCTCCTCGGGCCTCGGCGTGGCGTTCGCTAAGGCGCTTGCGGAGGCAGGGGCAGACCTCGTGCTCGCCGCGCGCCGCGTGGAACGCCTCGAGGCGACGCGCGCGATTGTCGAGCAGGCCGGACGGCGCGCGATTACGGTCGCCGCCGACGTGGCGCTGCCGGAGAACGCCGTGACCGTCGTCGAGGCAGCGATCAAGGAGTTCGGGCACGTCGACATCCTCGTCAACAACGCGGGGAAGGGGACGGCCGTTCCTGCCTCACGCGAGACGCCCGCGCAGTTCCGCGAGGTCATCGACATCAACCTGAACGGCTGCTACTGGATGGCCCAGGCCTGCGGGCGCGTCATGCAGCCCGGCAGCGCGATCATCAACATCACCAGCGTCGCCGCGCTCGCCAGCGGCGGGCTCCCGCAGGCGGCCTACTCCGCGAGCAAGGCCGGCCTGATCGGGCTTACCCGCGACCTCGCCGTCCAATGGACCGGGCGCAAGGGCATTCGCGTGACAGCCGTCGCGCCTGGCTACTTCCCGTCGGAGATGACCGACCAGTTCCCCGACGGGTACGTCGACAGCCAACTGCCGCGCGTGCCCGCCGGCCGGCCTGGCGATCCCGAGGAGCTCGCGGCCGTCGTCGTCTTCCTCGCCAGCCCCGCCGCCGGCTACATCACGGGAACCACGCTGGTAGTCGACGGCGGCCTAACAGCGTTCTGACCACGTCCGTCGCCACATCGGCCCGGGTAAGGCGGGGCGCTGGTACCGGGTTAGAACGTCAGCCTCACGCGTGTCTCGGCGTCAAGTGGGTAGCAACATGACCCGCGCCCGAACGCGCGAGAGGGCCTGGCACGCGGGGTGTGCTCTGGGTCCGGGTCTACGCCGCCGCTTTCACCTTCGCGGCGAACGCCTCCCACGCCTGCCGCCCGAAGGCGAGCACAGCGCGGTCCGGGTTCCTGGAGTCGCGCACTAGCCGCGTTCTGTCGGGCAGGCCAGCGACTTCGACGCAGTTTCCGCCAGAGCTGCCACTTGCCCCGGCCTTGACCCACTTCAAGCTATCGCTCATCGCAGTTCACTCCTGACGTTGCGTATCAAGGCTGCGGACTCTCGTACGGGGAGCGCTGCCGCGCGGCCTCCTGACAGGAACGCAGGGCGGATTGACAGCGGTAATGCGCTGGGCGTATGCACAGACACGGGCTATCTGGTCCAGAAGCGGCGGGGGCTGGATCCGATGAGCCCGGATGAACTGCTGGCCGAACTCGGCCAGCTGGCCAACTCGCTCGGGCCCGCGGTGCGGCCGGCCGGGACCGAGGAACTGCTGGAATCGCTCACCGAGACCGCGCGGCGGCTGTTCGGCGCGGTGGCATGCTCGCTGGCCCTGCTGAGCGACGACGAGTCCGAACTGCTGCCGCCCACCCGCAGGTCGGTGCCGTCGGCAGGGCGATCGCCCTGCACTGGGACCCCGAGACCGACGAGGTCGTCAGCACCGAGGGCCCGCACGACGATCTGTTCGGTCACGGCACGGCGTGCGCCGGGATCATCAGGTGCGCTGCCCCCGACGCGGACCTGTGGTCCGTGCGCGTGCTGGGCAGCAGGCTGACGGGCAAGGGCCCGGTTTTCGCGGCGGGGCTCCGCTGGGCGATCCGGGAGGGTGCCCGCGTGGTCAACCTGTCGTTGAGCACCGGCCGGGAGGATTACTTCGGGCTGTTCCACGAGATCGCCGACGAGGCAGCGTTCGCAGGCGCCGTCCTGGTGTGCGCGACCAACAACGTTCCCGCGCCGACCTTCCCTTCTCAGTTCTCCTCCGTCATCTCGGTCGCCGCACATGACGGGCAGGATCCGTTCGCGCTCGACGCCAACCCCGTGCCGCCGACGGACTTCGGGGCGCCCGGTATCGACGTGCGGGTCCCGTGGCTGTCCGGCTCCACCGTCGTCACGACAGGGAACTCCTTCGCGGCTCCGCACGTGACCGGGCTGGTGGCCCGGCTGCTGAGCAAGCACCCGCAGCTCACGCCGTACGAAGTCAAGACCGTGCTGCGCGCCGTGGCGAGCAACGCAATCCCGAGGGCGGGCCGATGACAATCGCTGCTGACCTGCGAGATCCCGGTACCGGCAGGTCCCGCCGACGGCAGCAGGCCAGCGCGGCAGGGCATTCGGAGCGGAGCCCCGGGCACCGTGGGGGGGAGACGGTGCTGCCGGGGCCCCACACGTGACCCGGCTCGCTACCTGTCCCCGAGGACTTTGCGGCCGGGCTTACCTAACAG
>JBOHCG010000549.1:0-5451 GCA_050698735.1 Streptosporangiaceae bacterium
AGGTCTTCTGCAGCAGCTGGGTGAAGCCGGTCCTGGCGGCCGGCGAGGCATCCGGGGAGTCGGCGGCCAGGACGGTGTCCCACCTGGGGCGGCCCTGCTCGGCGACGACGGCGCGGAGCGTGCGGAGCGTGCGGACGAACTCGGCCGTGACGTTGACCGGCGTGATGCCGTCGAGCGCGGCGACCGCCTCGCGGATGGCCGCGGCGTCGCGGACGTGTGCCTTGAGCGCGATGAAGCCGCCGCGCTGGCGGGCCTGGGTGAGTCGGGTCAGCGCGTGCTCGGCGGCCTCGGCGGTGGCGGTCGACGGTGCCGGGCGAGGCGCGGTCCCGCCGCGCGAGGCGGGCGTTCCTGACGTCTGCGTGGACGGCCAGAGGTGCAGCCGGGAATCCGATCCCCTGGTGACGTCGTAGCCGAGGCTCGCGAGGAGGGCGGGGATGGCCTCTTGCGTCGGGCGGTTCGGCTCGTAGAGGTCGGGGAAGCGGGCCAGGACCCGGCGCACGAGCTCGCCGGCCAGCGCGCCCTCGGCGATGGAGCCGACCTGGGAGATCTTCACCGCGCGTTCGGCAGGCAGGTCCCTCGGGTACAGCTCGAGCCGGGGCGTGGCCGCCGACATCTGCGACGCGGCGCCGGCGAGCAGGACAAGGTCGGTGTCGGACAGGCGCAGCGCATGGTCGGCGGTGTCCACCTCGCGCAGCGCCTGCCTGATCTCGGTCACGCCGGGCAGCGGGTCGCGGGCGGAGAGCGCGTCCGCCTGGTCGCCGAGCAGCTCGGCGTAGGCGAACAGGTCATCGGCGCGCGGGGCGGTGCCTTCCTCCTCCGCATCGGTCAGCGCGACGATCACCCGCGCCTCTGGCGTGTCGGCGGCGGCTGCCGGTCCGGCCTGGCCGGCCTGCGGCAGGCGGCGGGACGCCATCTTGGCGGACCCGAGGCGCTCCTCGGTTTCCACCGCGGCGCGGACGCAGATCGCCGCGAGCCGCAGGCGCTCGGCCGGATCGCCGATCTCGGCGCCGCGGCGGGCCAGCAGCCCGGCGGCGAGCTGCCGCCAGCCCAGGACGCGGCCGTGCGCGCGGAGGATCTCCACCAGCTCCTCGCGGACCGGGGTGAGCGCCCTGACCGACTTCTGCCAGCGGCCGCGGAGCCGGTCCAGGTGGGCGGCCACCTCCGCCTCCGGCAGGCCGGTCGCGCGGGCGATCTCCGGCGGGGCGGCCCACGGCGAGACCGGGCGGGTGCCGCCGTCCGCGGCGCGCACGAGGCCGAAGGCCTGCGCCAGCGGCTGCGTCTGCGGGACCAGGCGGCCGGCGACCTCGTCGACCGGCAGCCGCGCCAGGTCTTCCGCCGTCTCCTGGGAGGGCTGTGCCGGGCCGGGAACCACGGCTCGTTCGGCTGAAAGATCTTTTTTATCCCGAACGGACGCCGGTTTATCATCGGCGGCCCACTGGATGTCCGCGGGGGGCAGGCCGGCCTCGGTGAGGCCGAACCGCTGCCGCCATTCGCGCGAGCGCCGGACCAGCTCGTAGCGTGGTACCGAGCCGATGCCGCGCAGCGCCGTGATCTGCCGCGCGCGGACATGGGCCAGGTCACCCGCGGTGTCGATGCGGAGGCGCTGCTGGGCGATCGACAGCGCGTACGGGGACAGGCCGGCCGCGGCCAGCGGGGTCGCCGGGGTCGCCATGGCCGCCGCCTGCTCGCGCTTGGCGCGGGCGGACCCGGCCGGGTCTGCCGTCTCCGCCTCGTCCTCGGCCTCGTCGTTGGTGGTGGCGGTGGTGAGCGGGGGGACCGTGTCCAGGTCGTGGAAGATGTCGGTCCAGGCGCGGGTCATGTCGTGCAGAGTCGGGTGCCGCCTCGCGGCGTCGCGATGCAGTGCGACCTTGAAGAACTCGACCAGGCCGTCGCGGGCCACCGGGTCGAAGAGGTCCTCGGCGAGCTGCACCTTCTCGGCCGGGTCGAGGAACCGGGCATCGGCCAGGTCGTCCCCCCAGGCCGGGAGCTCGCCGCCGGCCATCTCGTGCAGCGTGACGGCCACCGCGTACAGCTCGGCGGCCTGGTCGTAGCGCTGCCGCGACGGGGCGCCGAGGAACGGGTCCAGGTAGCCGCGGGTGCCCGCGGCCAGGTCGGTGTCCGCCGCGCCGGCCAGGGAGAAGTCGAACAGGACCAGCTCGCGGCCCTTGCGAGGCAGCTCGCGCAGCGCCAGGTTGTCCGGCTTGATGTCGCGGTGCCAGATGCCCCGCTTGTCGAGGAAGGCGATGGCCTGGAACAGGTCCTCGCCGAGCCGCTCGAGCTCGTGAATGGTCAGCGGGCCGTGCCGGCGCAGTTCCTCGGCGAGCGTCTGGTCGCGGACGTACTCCACGCCGATGACCGTGCGGCGGCTGCCTTCCGGGCCGGCCTGGAAGGGCGGGTTGAGCAGGCGGGCGACGTGCGAGTCGTGCAGCGGGCCGAGCTGGGCCGCCTCGCGTTCCAGGCGGGAGGAGGCGGCGGCGTTCAGCCCGACCTTGAAGACGCGCTCGGAATCGCCGCCGTCCCTGGAGACCAGGAGCGCCCTGGACGTCGAGCCGGTGCCGAGCTGGCGGACCACGGTCCAGCCCGCGATCTCGTCGCCGACGCCCGCGGCCAGGGGATCCCGCTCCGGGTCGGGTTCCGGAGCGGTGAGCTCTTCCTCGATCGCGTCGAGGCTCCGCAGGAACGCCCGGACGGACTCGGTGCGGTCGGCCTGGTAGACCTGGGTGGCGTCGCGGACCAGGGCATCCATCGCGGGGCCGACGGAGTCGATGGCGGCGGACGGGAGCAGGGCACGAGCCTGGGTGAGCCTGGCGGCCAGGTCGCCGCGGCTGGCGGCCGGCGGCTGGCCGGTGAGGATCAGGTAGCTCAGCGCGCCGAGGCCGAAGACGTCGAGCAGCGCGGGCGACTCCGGCGAGGCGAACTCCGGCGCCAGGTAAGGGCCGGCCGAGCGCTCGATGTGGGCAAGCAGCGCCGCAGGACCGCCGTTCAGAGCTGTCTGCGTGGTCGGGCGGGTGCGCGCCGTGCCGCCGGTGGTGGCGTCCGGGCGGGCGGCCACCTGCCAGTCGGCGATCCGCAGCCTCGGGTAGCGGCCGTCGAGCTCGACGTAGACCGAGCGCGGGGCGAGGGCGCGATGGTAGAGGTGACGGCGGTGCGCGTGGTCGAGCGCCTCGGCGAGCTGGCGGATCATCTGCAGCCTGGTGTCCAGCTCCAGGTCCGGGTGACCGGAGATGAAGTGATCGAGGCGCTGCCAGTTCGCGCCGTGCCGGAAGACGACGGCGGGGCCCGCCAGCAGTTCCTCGCTGTATGCCTCGGCGCGGACGATGCCGTCGTGGGAGATGCCCTGCAGGGCCAGGTACTCCCGGTGGGCCGCGCGCTGCACGGACTTGCGGTCCTCGTCGGTCGCGGTCCGCTCGGTGAGGAAGACGCGGATCCTGCGGGGGTAGTCCGTGGCAAGCGACGGATTGGCGGCGAGGTAGTCCTCCCAGGTGGGACCCGAGTCGAAGGACTTCTCGCTGAGTTCGTAGGGGCCGACACGGCCGATCCGGTGCAGGCGGGCGATGCCGATCTCGTGCATGAGCTTCGGCAGTTGCTTGGAGAGGGTGGGTGTCACGCGGTTGCGTTCGGTCGCCGGGGGCTGGTTGAGGAAGCCGGTCCAGATGCCGGGCAGGCCGGTGCCGTTCTCCAGCGTGTCCCGGCCGTAGACGCGCTGACGCTGGAACTCATCCAGGCGGCACTTGAGGGTTTCCGCCGACAGGAAGACGACCGCTTCGATGCGCGGGATCTCTCTGATGTGGAGCTTCTTGGCCGCCTTCTCGAGCTGGGACTTGATCTCCTTTGCCTTCTGGTCGGTGAAGTGCAGCGGGTTCTCGATCGTCCTTGTCGTGTTGCCGTCGCGGAACAGCCAGGTCGAGCCGCTGTTGGTCACCGTGCCCGGGTGGGGCTTGATCTCGACAAGGAAGAGGCCGCCAGGGGTCGCGATGAACAGGTCGACCTCGCGGACGTGCCCGCTGGCGGCGGTGAACGTGAAGGTCTGCCAGGCCCGGTACGGCTCGGCCCCCGGCATCTGGGCCTTGATGTGGTCAAGGGCCGACTGCTCCCAGGAGAAAGCAGAGCGCTGCCCCTGCCACCGCTGCGACTGCCCGCTCAGTCCCATGCACCAGAAGCGTAGCCAAGGACTTTGCCGCGCGGTCGCCAGCACAGTAGTCAGCCGGTCGGGTCCGTGCCCGCGAGCACGTGGCAGGCGATCGCGGCGGCTGCGACCACGTTGAGCGAGTCGACCCCGGCGGCCAGGGCGGCCGGGTGCATCGGGATGCGGACGGCCTGATCGGCCACGTGCAGCCAGCGGGAGGACAGGCCGTCGCCCTCGGTGCCGAGCAGCAGCGCGGTCCGCTGGCCGGCCACGGCCGCGCTGATCGGCGCGGCCGCCTGATCTGGCGTCAGCGCGAGCAGCCGGAACCCGGCGGCCCGCAGCTCGGCCAGGCCGTCCCACCAGCCGGTCATGCGAGCGTAAGGGATGGCGAACACCGCGCCCATCGCGACCTTCACCGCGCGCCGGTAGAGCGGGTCGGCGCACCGCGGCGACAGGAACACGGCGTGCACGCCGAGCGCGGCGGCGCACCGGAAGATGGCCCCGACGTTGGCGTGGTCCACCAGATCCTCGAGCACTATTACCCGGCGGGCGGTGGCGGCCAGCACCGCGGTCGCCGGGAGAGGCTTGCGGTGCAGCGAGGCCAGCGCCCCCCGGTGGACGCGGTAACCGGTGAGCCGCTCGACGGTCTCGTCAGGGACGACGTATACCGGGGCGCCGGTGGCGGGCAGCGACGGGAGGTCGGCTAGCCTCCGCTCGGCGAGCAGGACAGAGCGCACCGGGTAGCCGGCCGCCACGGCCCGGCTGATCACCTTTGCCCCCTCCGCGATGAACAGCCCGTTCGCGTGCTCCAGGCTGGTCCGCAGCTCCCTATCCGTCAGCCGCGCGTAGTCCGCCAGCCGCGGATCCTCGATATCGGTTACGAACTCCTGCATCCCCTAAGTCTCGGCTACCCGGACCGCACCTGCTCGCAGCGCGTCTTGCCGTGCTGGTACGCGACGGCGTCGCAGCGATGCTAGGTTCCGCATACATCCCAAGATCTAGGCACATGGAGGCTCTGATGGACAGGACCTTCACCATCGTCGTCAATCCTGCCGCCGGGGGCGGCAAGGCTTATCAGTGCATGCAGGCGACCCAAACCGTGTTGGATGCAGCCGGTGTCCGGTATCAAGCTCACCACAGTAAAAGCCTGACAGATGCCGGCAGCCTGGAAGTTCTCACGCTCACCGTCGTCTGCCACGAAAGACCATCGCAACAGGTACTTGTCAAGCTGGTCTCGGACGGGATGGGGCATGAGGGCTTGATTTCGGTCCGGGAGCAGGGAGCGTCGCAGGTCACGTATAGTGACCGCGCGGCTGGGGTGGTTG
>JBOHCG010000550.1:0-5448 GCA_050698735.1 Streptosporangiaceae bacterium
CCTGGACCGCGATCCCGACAACTACTGGGTTGAGGCGGAGGACCGGCTCGGGCCGATGGTGCAGGCACGCTCCGACCTGGCCGCCGGCGACCTCCGGCTGCTGTACCTCGGCTGGCTGCTGGGAGCCCAGCAGGCCGGCGAGGATGATGAAGATGTCGTGAACGACACCGAGCCGCCAGTGCCGGCGGGTCTCGGGGACCTCAGCGCGTCGCTGCGGGCCATCGCCGATTTCCTTGAGATCGACAAGGACCTGATGGCCGTGGCGGCCGAGACAAGCCCGCCCCTCGAAGAACCCGCGAACGACGGACTGGCCGAATGGGTCACGGCGCTTCCCGCGGCGGAGAAGGACACCCTGCTGACCATGGTCGCCGACGGCGAAGGCGCCCAGGCACAGGCCCTGCTGCTGCGTCGCTTCCGCGGAAGTGACACCGGCGCCACGGGTCGTTCCGGATCAGCCCGGACAGCAACCGGACTGCGGGCGGCAGCCGAGAGCCGCGCGGCCGAGCGGAAGAAGGCCCAGGAACAGCGGCAGCGCGAAGAACAGGCCCGCAAGGCCGCCGCCAGCGCAGCAGCGTACGTCAAGCGCCTCGACGAGCTCGCGGCCGAAGGGGAAGCGCCCTGGAAGCAGATCGACGAGATGATCGCGACCAAGAAGACCAGCGAATACGACCGGGCTGTGGTCCTGCTGCGCGACCTGCGGGCGCTCGCCAAACGCCAGGGCGAACAGGCCGCGTTCGCCAAGCGCGTCCTGGATCTGCGCGCCCAGTACCCGGGCAGGCCTGGCCTGCAGGATCGCTTCAACCAAGCAGGGTTGCCCCGGCTATAGCGCCTGGCTGGACAACACTCAAGGAGGACGAACGGCTTAACCCATCCCCGGCGGCTGGGCATCGCGGCGCGGCGCGCGGTGTACATTCGCTGCCGTAGGCGGGCCGAGCTGGGAGGGGTTCATGGATCGCACGGCACGGGAACGGCTGGCCAAGCTGCTTGATGACGCGGAGGCGCCGGGCGCGTTCAGCGCGCAGATCCTGGCGCCGGCGGACGCGCTGCGGGTCCAGGTCGATGGCGTCGGGGCCGTGCAGACTCCCGTGCGCGCGCCGCTCGCGAAGAAGCTGATCGCGGTGGGCCGGCCGGCGAAGTTCGGGCGCGGGGAGCAGACGCTGACCGACACCAGCGTACGTGACACGCGGGAGATCACGCCGGACCTCGTGACGTTGGACGGCCCCGTCTGGGAGGCAACGCTTGGCGCCGTGCTGAACGGCGTCCGGGACGAGCTGGGGCTGCCGCCCACGACGAAGCTGCGGGCGGAGCTGCACGCGATGCTGGTATACGGCAAAGGACAGTTTTTCCTGCCGCATCAGGACTCGGAGAAGGACGACGCCATGGTGGGCACGCTGGTCGTGTCGCTGCCGTCGGCGCACACCGGCGGGGAACTTGTCGTCGAGCACGGCGGCGAGAGCGTCACGTACCGGGCTCCGCCGGAGGAGCTGTCTTTCGTCGCGTTCTACACGGACTGCCGTCACGAGGTCAAGCCCGTGAAGTCCGGGTACCGGGTGACGCTGACGCTCAACCTGCTCGCGGACAACCAGGCCGGCGCGCAGGGAGCCGGGCCGGTCGCCGACCTGGCGCGCTGCCTCACCGAGCACTTCACTACGCCCGCCACGCGACGCTGCGGCGGCGCCTGCCCCGGCCAGCCGAACCGGCTCGTCTACCTGCTCGACCACGAGTACACCCAGCGGGCCCTGAACTGGAGCCGACTCAAAGGCGTTGACGCGGAGCGCGCCACGCTGCTGCGCGCCGCCGCGGAGAGCGCCGGGTGCGAGGCGGTGCTGGCGCTCGCCGAAGTGAAGGAGACATGGGATGCCTGGCCGTCCGACAGCGACCCGTGGGACGACTACGACTATTACGACGACAAGGAGGAGGAGGAGGAGGAGGAGGAAGGCGACTACGACGACGCCTCCCGGGACCGTGGCAGCGACCACGATGACTACCAGCTCAATGACCTGATCGACGACGAGATCACCCTCAGCTGGTGGACCAGCCCGGACGGCACGGGCGGCGAGCCGATATCGCTGCACGTCCCCGGCTCCGAGGTGTCCGCCACCACCCCGAGCGCCAACCTCGAGCCCTACCAGTCCGAATACGAGGGCTACATGGGCAACTACGGCAACACGCTGGACCGGTGGTACCGCCGGGCCGCGGTCGTGGTGTGGCCGCGGGACCGGGCGTTCCCGGCGCGCGCCGAAGCCGGATCGCAGTGGGCGCTGTCGGAACTGCACACTCACGTCGAGGCCGGAGACCTGGAATGGGCACGTGCCGCTGCGGAGTCGCTCGCGCCGTTCTGGAAAAGGATCGGATCGCAGGCGGGTCTGCTGGGTCCGGCGCTGCAGGTGGCGGCGGACCTGGGCGCGGCCGGGACGGCGGCGATGCTGCTGGGGCCGTTCCGGGTGGAGACGGTCGCGCCGGAACACGCCGGCGAGCTATCGGCTGCGGCCGGACAGTACGGCGAAGAGTGGACGCGCGGGGTCATCGACGGGTGGTTCGGGTCGAAGCATCACTTCGAGGCGGACAGGTACGAGTGGGCGGAGAGGCTGCCGGGGCTGTGCGGGGCGCTGCGCGCCGCCGGGGCTCCGGGGGTGGCGCGGCTGCTGGCCGCCGGAGCCTGGGGCTGGATGCGCGACCAGCTGCGACTCTGGACCACCACCGCGGGGGCCGAGATCCGGGAGCCGCAACTGGAGATGCTGAGCTCGCCGCTGCTGCGGCTCCTGGAGGCGGCCGACGACGAACTGCGGGACGAGATCGTGGCGGCGCTGCGCGGGTACGGGGACAACGTGCTCGGATGCCTGATGTCGGCGCTGCGTTCGGCCGCCGCGCCGCCGGCGGCCGCGCGGCGGGACGCGCGGTTCGAGGTGGTCGCGCGGGACTGCACGGAGCGGCTCGGCGCGATCATCGCGCGGCCGTTGCGCGACGAAGACGACTGGTCGATCGGATGGACCGGGTGCGGGTGCGGCCTATGCGGCACGCTGGGGACGTTTCTCGGTTCCCGGTCGCGGCGGACCTTCGAGTGGCCGCTGGCGACGGACGGGCGGCGGCACGTGCACACCCAGATCGACTCGGTCAGGCTACCGGTGCGGCACCAGACCCGGCGGCAGGGACGGCCATACACGCTCGTGCTGACGAAGACCGAGGACCTGTTCGCGCGCGAGAAGGAAGCGCGGTACAAGGCCATGACCGACCTGGCGTGGCTGACGTCGGCGTGGGGTGACGGTTCGCCGGGAACGTCCTTACTCTCAACCTGGCGGCATGATGGTGGTGTGCGTCCCTGGAAGCGACGGCTGTCCGATGACGAGCGGTCTGTCCTGCTGTCCGAGTTGCTCCTCCGGCACCCTGAACTGGTCGCCGAGGCGGAGGAGATCACGTCCACGCTGCTAGTCGTGGAAAACGATCGGGAACTCGCCAACGAGATCACGGCCAGGCTGCGGGCGCTGCGCCCCAGCGGGCCGGTGTCCGTCGACGCGGGGCGGGGACGGGTCCTAGACGTCCTCCAGCCGTACATCGATGACCTCATCTGGCGAAGGGAACGCGGTGCCCGGCGGGCGGCCGCCGATATCGCGATCGCCGTCTTGCTCGGGTTGTACGAATGCCGCCACGACACCGACGAGGACATGCTGCTTGTCCGGATGGGCCTGCCCGGCGCGGCAGACGACCTCGCACACACCGTATACAAGAAGGTGAAGTCACTGCACCCGTCGTTGCCTTCGCTGGCGGACGAGTGCCCCGAGTGGGCGTGGTACGAGGAGAGCTGAGCCCAGTCCCGTGCCAGAATCCCGTGCGTGGGCCTGACCTGCTGCTCTCCGCTCGGCGCTCGTTGCGCCGGATGCCCTCTCGTGGCGAAAGAGCATTAGCAGGCGCGCCGACTCAGCCAGGACGTCGGCGCGCCGACCGCCAATGCCCTCCGCGGCAACCATTCGCTCCGCGTGAGGATGCCCGGCCTGTGGTCGTTGGTGGATAACTTGTCATCGTGACTGAGATCCCGACGGCGGTTCGACCGCAGCATAAGCGGCCGGGCCTCGACAAACCTTTTGCGATCATGGAATTTTGAGCGGCTAGCCGGGCGGCTCACGTGTCAGTTTCATCTCGGTTCTCGGCGATGTCATCCACTCGGCCCGATCACGCGTCAGCTATACACGACAGCCACTCTCATCACGGTCGCCATATGGGAGTGGGACTGGCAGCATCTCGTAATGACTCTGGAGGGGAATGCGCCATGCCTTATAACGTGACAGTCTCGACGGGCGACGTGGCCGACAAGGCCGCGACCATTCAGAATGGGGTCGCTGAGCTCGAGTCCCAGCTGAGCATGCTGACGACGGCGATGGCCGACCTGGCGGGGACGTGGACGGGCCCGGCGTCAACGGCGTTTCAGAACGCGTACGAAACGTGGAAGGGGACCGCCCAGCAGACCAAGGTCGCGCTGGACGACATCGGCGCGAGCCTGCGCAACGCGGGCACCCAGTACGACGAGAACGAGGACGCGCTCCGCGGCCAGTGGGCCTGATGGGCGAGACGGGACAAGGGGTTCTGCCCTCGGCGCCCGCCCAGGCTGGCACGCGAAGCGGACCAGCGGACGCCTTCTTGTTCGTACTGGCCTGCCCGCTGCCTGAGCGGAATGAGGCTCCTGTCTACCTGATGCACCAGGTGGGAGGCGTGGCTTGCGTGCTGGCCTACACCGACCTCGACCGACTGGTGGACTGCTGCGGCGAGCACCAGCCGTGGCTGGCGGTCAAGCTAGATGCCCTCATGACTGACCTGCGCGACCAGCGGCTGCCCGGCCCGGTGGTGAACCTGCCGCTGAGCCCGGATATCCGGTGGACCGCGGACGGCCCGCCGTGGGACCTGGCGCGGCTGGCTGCGGCGGCAGGTGACCGGACGGGCAGAGGTGTGTCATGACCGTGCTCCGCGTTGATTGGCAGGCACTCAACGCGACATCGGCGCAGATCGGAATGACCGCCGAGACGTTCGGCCGGGGCCGTGGCCTCCTCGACGGGATGCCGCTTGCGGTGGGCGCGACCAGCGAGGCGACAGCACTGCTCGAGCGGGCTCTCGACGCGCTGAGCGACGCGCTCCGCAAGGCCGAGACGGAGCTGCAAGAGGTCTCTAGTCACTTGTCGGCGACGGCGAACAGGTACCAGCGCACCGAGCAGGCGCTCGCGGCCTGGAAGGTCCCCGGCTAGGGAGGGAGCACCGCCTGATGGCAGGGCTTTCGGTCAAGGGCGATCCGGACGGCTGGCTGAACGCGGGCCGGACGATCAGCACCCTGATGGCGCAGTTGGAGAATGAGTTCTCCGACGCCAACATGGCCGGCGGAGCGGAGCTGACCCGCTCGTGGTCCGGACCAGCCGCAAGCGCCTTCGCCGCGGACTGGAACACCAGGCGATCCAGGTACGAGGA
>JBOHCG010000551.1:0-5435 GCA_050698735.1 Streptosporangiaceae bacterium
GGGCAGCACACGCCCCGGGACCCATAGGGTCACGCTAATCTGGGGCGGTGCCTGATGCGGGCGGCGGGGGCCGTTTGGAGGGGCATGCGGTCTATCCCGGCATCCCAGGTAGGTGCCGATTTCCGCTTGCGGCGCGTTCCGTGACAGGCTTGCCAGTGCAAGTGGCAAGCGCGGCCCCTGCCATGGCGGGCGCCGCATGCACAACCGAAGAGGTCAAGATGGCGCAGGGCACTGTGAAGTGGTTCAACGGCGACAAGGGCTACGGCTTCATCGCGGTCGAGGGCGGCCCCGATGTGTTCGTGCATTTCAGCGCGATCACCGGTAGCGGCTACCGCAGCCTGGAGGAAGGGCAGAAGGTCGAGTTCGATATCACCCGGGGGCAGAAGGGACCCCAGGCGGAAAACGTCAGAGTCACCAGCTGATCCACCGGCCGCCGTTGCCGCACGGACCACGGCCTCGGGCCGGGCAGTGCCGGAGCGGGCGTTCCCTGTTATCAGGCAGACCGTGCTGGACACCACATACCCGCGGCGCCTGGCCGAGTTTTACTGCCCGAGGCAACGTGGCCGGACGGGCCGGTGCCACAGCAGGTGCACCTGGACACCACCGTGCCCACGGTGGCTGACCTGGACGCCCAGCATGAGCGTGCGGTCGCGCTCGGCGGCGCGGCTATGGCATCGCGCGCGTTCCAGTGGCCCGACCGCTGGGCGGGCACCACGGCCCGTTCGGCTAAAATTTGAATGTGAAATTATCCCGGACGGGCCGTCAAGGAACGGCGCTCAGCCTGGGACGGTGCTGGCCGGACGCGGCTGGGCCTCGCGGCGGTGAGCGCCGCGAGGCCCAGCGTCATTGGCCCGGCGTCGGCGGCATCAGGCCGCCGGTCGGTCAACAACCGTCGTAGGCCGACCAGTTGGACTGGCCGCCGGCCGCCAGCGCGTTGTCGAACACCTGGTTCTGCTCGGACACGCTGGCGTTGCCGAAGTCGGCCGGGTTGCCGCCGTACTCGGCCCAGGTCGAGGCGCTGAACTGGTACAGGCCGTAGTGGCCGCTGGAGTTCATGACCTGGGAGTTGCCGCCGGACTCGCGGGCGATCACGCACGCGGCGAACGAGCCGCCGGGGTCGGTGACGACTGCCACCTCCGGCTGGATCGCAGTCTCGGTCGGCGCGGCCGGGCCGAGTTGTCCGGGTGCCGCGGGGATCTTCGCGGGCTTGGCAGGGACCTTCAGCACCTGCCCGGCGGTAATTTGGTTCGCCCACTTGACCTGGTGACGGTTGGCCCAGTACAGAACCGGCCATGCGTTCGGGTCGTGATAGACGCGCCCGGCGATCTTGGTGAGCGTGTCGTCAGGCCTGACCTTGTAGGTGGTCGAGCCCTGGCTGGGAGCCGTCACCTGGCGGAGCGCGGTGAACAGCCGCGCGATCTCGGGGTACGGCGTGCTCACGATGTTCGCGGCGCCGACGGTGGCGGGGCGGCCGGCCGCGTGGGATGCTGACGTGCTCGCCAGCGCTTGGGGGGCCAGCCAGACCGCGGCGGCCAGGCCGGCGCCGGCCAGTGCGGGCGCGGCGGCGGGCAGCCGGCGGCTGAGTCGGGGACGTGATGGCTTGCTATGGCAGCCCAAAGGGCTCCTCTCCGAGCAGTACGCGCTCACCGGGAAGGCCGCCTTAGGTACCGGCGGCGTTCGGAGCGCCTGACTCAGAGGAACCTAACCGGGCGTTTGGCCTAAATCGCTCGAAATGGCCAAAATGGCTCTCGGGTTGCTAAACTCCCGGATCATTCGGTAGTCAGGGTCTGACAGTTTGTTTTATCTGCAGGTCAGCGGCGGTATGCCTGCGCGCTGCCGATCGCGGCACGATGCGCCGTTGTGAGCATCGTCACCCCGTCGGCAGTCCCGGGGCGGGAGGCGCGGAGGGGCGGGAGGGGCGGGAGGGCGCAGCGCGGTTAGGCTGGACGATCAACCGGTCCGAACGAGAAATACCCTTTCCAGAGGACCTTCCTGGCCAGCCCGTCCCGTTGGAGCGCCCGCAGCGCCTGCGCGGCGGCTCCAGGTCCGCAGCCGAATTCTCGGGCCAGCTCCCTTTCCGCGGGCAACTGGGCGCCTGCCGGGTATTCGCCGTCCCTGATCCGCCGCGCAAGCACGGAGTGGATGTGCAGGAAGGCTTCCGGGTCCTGCCAGGGATCATCCATGACCTGCCGCCGGATGCTTCGGTCCTTGTTTTTCGCTAACTCGTGGTGACCAGCCATACGGGCAGTGTAGACGGCCGTTCGCCCGCCGGTGGCGTATTCGCGTGGCTCGTGGCATGCGTGATGACGGGGCCGTGGACTTCGGGTGTTACGGCCAGACGGTGCGGTCGAGGAAGTCCTCGACGGCGGTGATGACCTGGCCAAGCACGGCGGAAGAGGCGGCGAGCTGACCTGGCACGAACATGCCGTGATCGGCACCGTCGATCTCGACGATGTCCGGGGTGATAGAAAGCGCGGTCTGCCCGTCCCAGTATTCATCGGCCGTGCCGCCCACCAGCAGGCGGGCCGTCAGGGCCGTAGTTCCCGCCGGGAGCCAGGATCGCCGAGCGGCCCGTCCGCAGCTGCGACATGAGACCGATACTACGGACGCTGCTGAGGTTGCGCCCGTCTACTTCGAGACGCTGGCCAGCTGCCGCTGGTCGGCCTCGGATTCGGCAGCGGGGCGGCGGATCTTGGCGTCGCGGGTCAGCAGGGTGGCGACGGCGATCGCGGCGAGGATCGCGGCGCCGGCGGCGTACAGCAGGCCGGCGTGGATGCCGTCGACGAACGCGTCGCGGGCGTGGGCGCCGATCGGGCCGCCGGCGTGGATGGCGACGTTGACGGCGAAGGCGGCCCGCCAGGAGAACCACTCGAGCAGCGTCCCCGTGGTCAGCAGGCCGAGCACCGCGCTCCCCCCGGCCACGCCGGCCCAGATGCCGACCGCCCTGGTGCGCTCGGCGGGCGGGAACGTGCCGGTGATCGTGGACAGCGTGGCGGGCATCACCAGCGCGGCGCCAGGCCGATCAGGCCGCGCAGGACGATGAGGGCGTTCGGCGACGAGATCGCCGTCGCGGCGGCCGAGGCGGCGCCGAAGACGACGAGCCCGCTCAATAGCGCCCGGCGGCGGCCGTAGCGGTCGCCGAGAGCCCCGGAGGGAAGCAGCAGGACGGCGAAGACCAGCAGGTAGGCGTCGATGATCCATTCGAGCTGGGTCTGGCTGGCGTGCGTGCTGCGGACCAGGCCGGGGATCGCGACGTTCAGCGACGCCATCGCGGCCGACACCGCGCCGAGGGCGATCCTGTTCATTTCCTGTCCCGTCCGTATCGCCCGCCACCACCGCACCGGGGCCATGTGGTCGGCGGGCGGGCTAGGCCGTCTACGAAGATGTCGATGAGGAACTCGAAGCGCTCGTCGGGGTCGGTGCAGGCGAACTCCGCGGCTGGATGGCTGCTACTTGCGGGTAACCTGCCATCGGCGGTGACGAACCGCCGGGAGGCAGGAGGGGTGATGAATCCGCTGACTCGTATCGCCGGACTGGCGACTGACCGGATGCTCGGGCTGCCTGCTGAGACGGTGCCGTACGTCGTCCGGCGGGATGTGGAGGTGCCGATGCCGGACGGCGTGGCGCTGCTCGGCGATCACTACCGGCCTGCCGGGGACGGCCCGCTTCCCGTGGTGCTGCTCCGCTCGCCGTACGGGCGAGCAGGGGTGGCGGGACTGGTGTTCGCCGCGCCGCTGGCGCGGCGGGGGTTCCAGGTGTTCATCCAGAGCACGCGGGGGACGTTCGGCTCGGGCGGGCTGTTCCGGCCGTTCAGCACCGAGCGAGAGGACGGCCTGGCCACCGTGGCGTGGCTGCGCGACCAGCCGTGGTGCGACGGGCGCGTGGCGATGACCGGGGCCAGCTACCTGGGGCACACGCAGTGGGCGGTCGCGCCGTACGCCGAGCCGCCGCTGGCCTCGGTGTCGATGCACGTCACCGCCGCGAGCTTCAGCCCCGCGTTCTACCAGCACGGCACGCCGAGCCTGCAGAACACGCTCAACTGGGTCGGGCTGATTGGCAGGCAGGAACGCGGTCCGCTCGGCGTCATCCCGAGCCCGCGGCAGGCGGCCAGGATGCGGCGGGCGCTGCGGAAGGTCCCGCTGCAAGCCGCCGACGTCAAGGTGGCCGGCGCGCCGGTCGCGTTCTGGCGGGATTGGACCGGGCACGCGGGACCGGGCGATGAGTTCTGGGCGGAGGCCGATCACGATCGCGCGGACCTGACCCGGCTGCCCCCGGTCAACATGGTGAGCGGGTGGTGGGACCTGTTCGTGCCGCTGCAGCTGCGCGACTTCGCGGCGATCCGGGCGGCTGGCGGCACCGCGCGGATCGTCGTCGGGCCATGGCTGCACGGCGAGCCCGCCGAGATCAGGGCCATGATGCAGTCGGACGTGGCGTGGCTCTCGCACCAGCTGGACGGCGGCGCCCCGCCGCCGGGCGCGCCGGTCCGGGTCTTCCTGCAGCGGGCCGGTGCGTCTGACAGCTGGCTGGAATTCGATTCGTGGCCGCCGCCCGGCGCGGAGGCCACCGCCTGGCACCTGCGCGCCGGGGGCGGCCTTTCGCGCTCGGCTTCACCCGGCGACGACGCGCCGGACACGTTCGTCTACGACCCGGCGGACCCGACGCCGTCGGCCGGCGGGCCGCTGCTTGAGCCGCCGGGCAAGCAGGTCGACAACAAGGCCATCGAGGCCAGGCCGGACGTGCTGACCTATACCAGCGAGCCGCTGGCGGCAGACGTGGACCTGGTGGGGCCGGTCAGCGCGCGGGTTTTCGTGCGGACCGGGCGCAGGCACGCCGACGTGTTCGTCCGGGTCTGCGACGTGGACGCCGAGGGCGTCTCGCGCAATATCGTGGACGGCATCCGCCGGCTGAGCCCGCAGACCGTGCCTGCCGCCGACGTCACGGTGGGCGAGGACGGAGTGCTGGCGGTGGAGGTAGAGCTCTACCCGACCGGCTACCGGGTGCTGGCCGGGCACCGGATCCGGGTGCAGGTCAGCGGCGGCGCCTTCCCCCGGTTCGCGCGCAACTTCGGTACCGGGGAGCCGTTCGCCACCGCGAGGCGGGCGGTGCGCTGCCGGTTCGAGATCTACCACGACGCCGGGCACCCCTCGGCCGTCTCGCTGCCGGTACTGGCGGGCCTCTGACCGAGTCCTGGGGTTCAGCGCCAGTCGTCGATGACGTAGGCGTCCGGGTGGTGGTAGGCGTCGACGTCGGGCTGGTGCAGGGTGACGCCGATGAAATCGGGGCGGTAGCCGCGGTCCAGCAGCTGGCGGTAGGCGTTCCGGCGGCCCGCGCTGACGCCGGCGACGATGACGGACGCGCCCTGGCTTGACGCGAAGTCCTCGCAGGCATCGAGGAGCCTGGCGAACCGCTCCCCCGCCTCGCGGCCGGCCTGGGCC
>JBOHCG010000552.1:0-5417 GCA_050698735.1 Streptosporangiaceae bacterium
GGGAACCACCTATGTCGAGCACGCGGTCGCCCGCACGGGCGAGACGCTCAGCGTCAGCGAGCCGTTCCCCGTGCGGATCGACGTTGGCACCCTGCGCGACCAGTAAGCCCTACTGATGGCAGGCGGTACCGTTACCTCGTGGACCAAAATCTCGGGCTGCGCCTGGCCGACGGAGTGGCGTTCGCCCATGAGCTGAGCGCGGTCGAGGCGGCGTCCGGGATGCTGAGCGGCGCCGACGACCTCGCGCTGTGGGCGGTGTTCGCGGCCGGCGGGCTGCCGCTGGCCGCGGGGGGCATGGCGAAGGCGACGGCCGCCGTGGACTTGCCGCCGCCCGCCCCCGGCGACGATCTTCCCGTCGGGCACGGCATGATCGGGCAGTTCATCACCGGGCCGGACGGGTGGCTGACGGGCTTTTCCGAGGGAGACCTGCTGTCCGTGCGGCTGCGTGACGGCGCTCTGGAGATATTCGCGCAAGAGCCGATCCCGCCTGCTCCCAGTACCAGACGCCTGCGTGACGCCTGCGCGTCCGCGGCGGTTCAGGCCCTTGACGGCTACGGTCGGGGAACGGCCGCCCAGCCGTTCGCGCCGCTGGACGAGATCCTTGTCCGCCTGCTGTCCACAGATCCGGAGACGCTCGCACCCCCGCAGCCTCCGCTGGCGAGCACGCTGCGCGCGGCTGGCCTGGAGACGTTCGGCGGCTGCGTCGGTGTCCGGGGCACGTCGTGGAACCTGGCCAGGATCCGCGAGCTCAGCCGGGCCGAGGCGCTGGCAGGCACGAAGGCGATGGGCCTGCTGCTGGCCGAGGACGCCGGGGACGCGCTGACGCACCTGACGTTCTCCCCGGCGGTGACGGCCTACGTCGCCGATGAGATCGAGCGCCGGACGGCCGAGGGTTCCCGCTTCGGCGACCAGCTAGCCGTGCTCCGGCAGGCAGCGGTGACCGCACCCGAACGCGCGGCGGCGGCGTTGCTCGAAGCCCGGTCCGCCGAAGGCGCCGGGGATTCCGCGACAGCCGAGCGCCTTACCGGCGAGGCGCTGGCCGAACAGCCTGACCTGCGGCCCGCGCTGCTGGATGCCGGGGAGTACGCCGCCTGCCGGGGCGACGTGCGCGCAGCCGACCGCTACCTTCGCAGCGCAGACCATCCGGTCGCCGAGATGCTGCGGGTGGCGCTCAGGCGTCAGCTGACCCCGCCAAAGACGGCCCAGGGCCGCAATCAGCCTTGCCCTTGCGGATCCGGGCGGAAGTACAAGATGTGCTGCGAGGCCAAGGCCGTCCACCCCCTCCCGGACCGGGTCGAAACGCTGTACGCGCTGCTGGCGACCTACGCACAGCGCGCCACCTATGCGGAAACGCTCAGCCGCCTTCTCACCAGGAGCGGCGGTTCGGCGCAGGCCGCGCTGTACTGCGTCGACGTGCTGCTCACCACCTGCGGCGCCACCGAGAGGTTCCTCCGCGCGCGAGGCGGCTGGCTCCGCGATGACGAACGCCAGCTCGTCGAGTCCTGGCAGCGGATCCCGACCGGGGCGTCCGAGGTCAGGGAGGTGCGACGCGGCGCCGGGGTCACGGTCCGCGCGTTGCCCGGCGGAGAACCGGCCTTCCTCAAGGACCGCCTGTTCTCCACCTCGGCCCACCGCCTGGACCTGTTCTGCGGCCGCATCCTGCACGACGGCAGCCGTGCGCGCCTGCTCGCGCTGCCCGCGCGTGTCGAACGCGAGGAACGCGGAGAGCTGCTCGCCCTGCTCGCCAGCCGCCCGTCAGCGCATCAGCTGGCGGAGTTCGTCGCACCGCGCCCCCCGGCATGCCTGCAGAACGCCGACGGACACGACTACTACGACGCCGAAGTGGTCTGGGAAGTGCCGGACGAGCCGCAGGCGTGGGCGCGGCTGGCCAGCCGCCTGAAGGCGACCGCCGACGACGCCCTGGAGCTGCTCGCCGACAGCGGCGGGAAGACCGTCAGCCGGGGGCGCGTCACCCGGAAAAACGTCCAGTGGACGCTGTGGGCCAACTCCCGGGAACGGCTCGCCGAATTCGAGGAGATCGCCCGCACGGCAGCGCCAGCCGCCCGCGAGGTGCGCAGGAAGGCAGAGCGCATGGGCGGCGTGCCCCACCGCCGGGCCCAGATCCTCATCGTGGAGAGTTATCTCCTTGACGCTCACCCCGACCCGGAGCGCGAGAGCGCCCGCACGCAGAGCGAATCCTGGGTGGACACGACGATCGACAGCCTCGGGATGACCCCCCGCGAGTCAGCCCGCGCGGGCGGCGACGCGCGAACCGAACTGGAGATGCTCCTGGACGACCAGGACTGGCGCAACGACCGCGAAACCGAGACAGGCCAGCCCGCCCTCATGGACGTCGCGTGGACCCGTCAGGAACTCGGCATCCCGGCTGCCCAGTGAAACGCGGGTACGGCCCTTTCCGCTCGTGAGACTGGGCCTAGACTGGGCCTGACCTTGTTCCCGCAGATTGCTTATTGATTAAACAAATTGCGAGTATCGTATAGTCGATCTTCCGAAGGCGGCCGGGGAGGATAGACCGTGGCCGGACTAGTTCCCCGGATGACGCAGGGCCTGCTGGACGAGCTTGCGTCGGTGCTGCGGGTCGTGATCGTCAACGGTCCTCGCCAGTCGGGCAAGACCACCATGCTCAAGCAATATCAGGCACTGCACGGAGGCACCTACCGGACGCTCGACAACCGCCAGGACGCCGACGCCGCCACGGAAGACCCCGTAAGCTTCGCCCGTGAGGGCACGCCACCGCGGCTCATCGACGAGGTGCACCGAGGCGGAGACTGGCTGATCCGGGCGATCAAGATGACTGTTGACGAAGATCCTCGGCCCGGCCAGTTCATCCTGTCCGGGTCGAGCCGCTTCCTGACCGTCCCGACGTTGTCCGAATCGCTCGCGGGCCGAGCTGTCTTCATCGACTTGTGGCCATTGAGCGTCGCGGAGCGAACGCACGGGAGCACCGACTTCCTCGCCCGGGCCTTCAGCGAACCATCCACGCTGGCCGACCGGGAATCGGCATGGACGCGTGACGCGTATGTCGATGTCATCGCCGATGGCGGCTTTCCTGAGGTACTCCCCGTCACCACCCCGGTTGCCCGGCGGGCCTGGTACGACAGCTATGTCACCACGGTGATCAATCGTGATATCAGCGACTTCGCGGACATTGACAAGGCGCAGGCGATACCCCGCCTTCTGTCATTGGTCGCGATACGCGGCGGAAGCCCGCTCGTGCTGACCGACGTCGCCCAGGCAGCCGGCCTGAACCGGGCTACCGCCCGCAACTACCTCACCTACCTCGACATCGTCTTTCTCACCGCCGAGGTCCCCCCGTGGTCCACCAATCTCACCTCTAGGCTGTCGAAGACGCCGAAGGTCTACCTCACCGACTCCGGCCTGGCCGCTCACCTCCTCGGAGCGTCGGCCGCCGACCTCCGCCGTACCGGGCACCCCGCCTTCGGCAACTTGGTCGAGACGTTCGTGCTGACCGAGCTGATGAAGCTGAGACCGGTCACCGAGATCAACGTGTCCGTCTGGCACCTACGCGACCGGGATGGCCGGGAGATCGACTTCATCCTGGAAGGACCCGGCGGTGCCGTGGTCGGCATCGAGGTAAAAGGCTCGGTGTCGCCGGGAGCCGATGCGGCCCGGCACCTGCGCTGGCTGAAGGGGCAGCTCGGCGAGAGATTCACGGCCGGAATCATCCTCCATCTCGGCACCCGAAGCACCTCGTTCGGGGACGACATTTACGCGCTCCCCGTATCGGCGCTCTGGGGCCACGCCACGCTGTAGCAACAGCCAGTGCGGCGTACTCGACATGCGGTACCGCGCCGGGTTGCCCGCCAACCGCACCCTGCGTGTGCTGAATTCACATCCATGTCTGTGCTAAACAGACATTCACTGCGTCCCGCGACCCTATCCGGCTACGCCGCTACCTGCGGGCGCTCGCCGCCTGCACCAGCGGGACCCCGTCCCTCAAGACTCTCATAGACGCCTCCGGCGTCGACCGGCGCGCAGCGACCGCCTACGATGGGCTGCTCGAGCACTTGTTCGTGACTGAGCAGCTACCCGCCTGGGCGGCCAACTGGCTCGGCCGGCTGGTACGCCTGCCGAAACGGTATCTGGTCGATCCCGCGTTCCTCGGCCACTGCTCGGCGTCGACGCTAGGGCCGTGCTGCGCGACAGTGATCTGCTCGGCCGACTCCTTGATAACTTCGTCGTCTGTCAGCTACGCGCCGACTGCGCTATCAGCGACCTCTCGCCCCGGCTCTTCCACATCCGAGACGCCAATGGCCGCCGGGAGGTCGATATCCTCGTCGAACTGGCCGACGGCCGCGTGATCGGCATCGAGGTCAGAGCCACCGCCGCGCCGGTACCCGAGGATGCCAGGCATCTGCGCTGGCTCCAAGACATCATGGGTACAAGGTTCGTTGCAGGTGTGGTCATGCACACGGGGCCGAAGCGATTTTAACTTCCTTCCGTCTGATGTGACAGGTGGTGCCGACCGGGCTTCAGGTCAGGTCTAATCCTGCGGCCAGGTCTCGGTCCTGCCGGTCGCCGGTGCCCATATGCCACCGCTTGGGTTACTCGCCGCGGAAGACCCGCTTGGCGACGGCCATCGCCGACATCGCCTTCGGCCAGCCGGCGTAGAAGGCCAGGTGGGTAATCGCCTCGATGAGCTCTGACTCGCTGGCGCCGTTCTGTTTGGCCAGGCCGAGGTGGTAGACCAGCTGGTCGGTGTTCCCGCTAGTGGTCAGCGCGGCGACCGTGACCAGGCTGCGCTCTTTCGGCGACAGCTCCGTCCGGGTCCATACCTGCCCGAACAGCACGTCATCTGTGAAATCCGCTAGCGCGGGCGCGAAATCCCAGAACTGCCTCCGCGCGCCAGACGGCTCCTTGTCCTGTGCCATCTCCTTAGTCCTTTCTTCTGTCGCCAGTTGTGGTAGGGGTGAGCAGCAGGCTGGCGGCCGCGGCGGCTAGCGCCACCACGGCGGCGATCAGCAGGCTGGCGCGGACGCCGTGCAGGAAGCTCGCGCGGTTGGCCAGCAGCGCGCCGAAGACGGCGACGGCCAGTGCGCCGCCGATCTGCCGACTGGTGTTGAACACGCCGCTGGCCGTCCCGGCCCGGTTGGGCGGGACGCTGTTGAGCAGGACCGCGGTCACCGGGGGCATCAGAGGTACTCGACGGCATCGCCCGCGCCCTGCAGCTGGACGAGGCCGAGCGCGCGCACCTCACCGACCTGGCGCGGATGGCCAACGCCTCCCCGCGGCGCGGCACCAGCCCGCGCGACAGCAGATCCGGCCGAGCGTGCAGCGGCTGCTCGACTCGATGACGAACACCGCGGCGTTCGCCCGGAACGGGCGGCTGGACATCCTGGCCGCCAACCAACTGGGCTACGCGCTGTATTCGCCAC
>JBOHCG010000553.1:0-5395 GCA_050698735.1 Streptosporangiaceae bacterium
ATCGACGACTTTGCCCTGCAGCCCCTCACCCCTGCCCAGACCACCGACTTCTACGAGATCATCACCGAACGCCACCGCCGGGCCTCCACGATCGTCACCTCAAACCGGGACGCCAGTAAAGCGCACATGTTCCCGCCAACTTGTGTCAGGTGAGGCCGGAAATCCACATGTTCACGACTGGACTGTCACCCGCCCGGCCCTTGGTCGGCCTGGCGTCCTGAACCAGGGCACGTCACCGGGTCGCTCATCGTGGCCGGGCACCGCGTGGTCCAGCGTCGGCGTCATCGGCCAGCAGGTGACGCCAAGTTGCGAGGTTGACGCAGATCGCCGAGTCGGCGCGGCTGTCTGTGTTCGGAGATCAGCGCTGAGGCTATTACAGATCGGCCAGTTCGGGGCGGGCGGGGGAGCTTGCGGCCGAATCCGCGTCTGCGGCTGCCTGCAGGCGGCGGAGGAGCCTGGCCAGCTGATGTCTCTCGGTCGATGTGAGTACGTCGAACAGCTCGGCTGCGGCCGAGTCGTGCATGGCGCGGAACCGGCGCAGCTGGCTGAGTCCCTCCCCGGTGATCTCGAGCAGCGTCGCGCGCCGGTCGGCCGGGTCGGGCAGTCGCGCCAGCATGCCGTCCTTTTCCAGGGCGTCGACGATCGTGGTCACGGTCCGGGGAACGACGCCGAGTGCCGCGCTCAGCTCGTTCATGCGCATCCGGCCGGCGGACTCGAGCGCGCTCAGGACCCGGAACCGCGCCAGGGACAGCCCGGCCGCGCTCATCCGGGCGTTCGTCCGGTTATGGGTGACGTGGGCTATGGCCCTGAACTGCTCCATCAGCTGGACGCTGGTCAGCTCGGGCCTGTCCGGTTGACCTTCGATCATCTACTGAGTAACCTCACCATGTGTATTCACATAAACCGGACTCTCATTATAGGCTCTCTCGCGCTGGCCTGGTAGCCCGCGTGGTTCAGCGCCTCGGCGATGAGCCCGGACGGCCGCCGGTGCTGGCCGCGCGGACGGTCATCCCGGCCGCGGCCCATGACAGCGCTGCGCGCGACGCTCCGGCTAGGCCGGCCCGCCGGATCGCCGCAGCCGTTGCTTTTCGAACCCCTGAGACGGAGCTTGTCTCATGATGCGGCTGACCGGTGCCGTGCTGCGGCACAAGCGCCTTGTGCTGCTGGCCTGGCTGGTGATTGCCGTCGCTGGCTTCGCCACCATCGGCAAAGCCGCCGGCGCCCTGTCGCAAAGCTTCAGCCTCCCCGGTCAGGCCTTCCAGACCGACAGCACCATCGTGCGCCTCCACCACACAGGCGGCTTCCAGAATCCGCCGGTGGTGCTGACCGCGACCCTCCTGCCCGGCACGGCGGCCGGGCCGGCGACCGTGACCGGGGCGGGCCGGCTGTTCGCCGCTGCCGCCCGGGTCGTGCCGGGCTCCCGCCTGGCCGACCAGGCGACCACCGGCGATGCCCGCTTCTCCGGCGACCGCGGGCGGGTCAGCTTCGCGCTGGTATTCATCCCGCCCGGGCCGGGCGGCTCGCCAGCCCCGGACCCCGCCGGGCCGATGCGCCGGGTCCTGTCGGCCGCGGCCCCGCCGGGCTGGCAGACCGGGGTCACCGGCCTGGCCCAGCTCGAGGTCGGCACGAGCAGCGGGAAGGGGACCAGCACCCTGACCGAGACGCTGCTCGGCGGGCTCGGCGCCCTGCTGGTGCTGGCCGTCGTGTTCGCCAGCTTCATCGCCCTGCTCCCGCTGCTGATGGCCGCGGTGGCCATCCCGGCGACGTTCCTGCTCGTCTACGCCCTCACCCAGGTCACGTCGGTGAACTTCATCGTGCAGTACCTGATCGCCCTCATCGGGCTCGGCGTGGCGATCGACTACTCGCTGCTGATCGTCACCCGCTGGCGGGAGAACCGGGCCGGCGGCCTGGACAACCAGGCGGCTGTATCGGCCGCTATGGGTTCGGCCGGCCGGGCCGTTGTCTTCTCCGGCACCACCGTGGCTATCAGCCTGCTGGCGCTGGTCGCGCTGCCCGTCGCCTTCCTGCGCGGCATCGGCCTGGCGGCCTTCTTTATCCCGCTGACCACCGTCGCGGCCGCGATCACCCTGCTGCCGGTACTGCTGGCCACCATCGGCCCCGCCCTCGACCACCCGCGGCTGCGCCGGGAGGTGCACGCCAGCCGCCCCTGGGCCGGCTGGGCCCGCCTGGTGCTGCGCCACCGTGTTGCCGCCCTGGCCGCCGGCCTGCTCGTGGTCACGGCACTGGTCATCCCGCTGTTCAGCCTGCGTCTGGGCGAGCCGGCCAGCAACGCCCTGGCCCAGGGCAGTCCGGCCCAGGCAACCCTCACCCGGCTGGAAACCAGCGGGATCCCCCGGGGGATCATCAGCCCGATCGACGTGCTGACCACCGCCGGCCGGGCGGGCGTCGTGGCCGGCCAGGCCCGCCACCTGCCCGGCGTCTACACCGCCTACGCCACCGCCGGAAGCCCGGCGGGCGGCACCGGGCTGGTCGAGGTCCTGCCCGCCGCCGAGCCCGGCTCGGCGGCCGGGGCCAGCACCGTCACCGCCGTGCAGCACGCCCTCACCGGCCAGCCCGGGGTCCTCGGCATAGGCGGCCAGGGCGCCAGCGACGCCGACTTCATTAACGCGGTGTACGGCAGCTTCCCGCTGATGCTCGCCCTGATCGCCCTGGTAACCCTGGTCCTGCTGGCCCGGGCGTTCCGTTCCCTGGTGCTGGCCGCCAAGGCGGTCATCTTCAACCTGATCTCGCTCGGCGTGGCCTACGGCGTCCTGGTGCTGGTCTGGCAGCAAGGCCACGGCAGCCACGCCTTGTGGTCGATCCCCGCCACCGGGTCGATCACTGTCTACGTGCCCCTTCTGGCCTTCGCCTTCCTGTTCGGCCTGTCCATGGACTACGAGGTGTTCATCTTGTCCCGCATCCGCGAGGAATACGACGCCACCGGCTCCACCGGCCAGGCCGTGATCCGCGGCATCGGCCGGACCGGACGGCTGGTGACCAGCGCCGCGCTGATCCTCTTCCTCGCCTTCCTCGCCCTGTCGGCCACCCCCGAGACCGCCATCAAGATGCTGGCCACCGCCCTGGGCGCGGGCATCCTCCTGGACGCCGTGGTCATCCGCTCGCTGCTGCTGCCCGCCCTCATCAGCGTCCTTGGCCGCTTCAACTGGTGGCTCCCCGCCCCCGCAGCACGCATCCTGCGGGTCGCCCCCTCAGCCCCAGTCCCCGAACCGGCCCCGCCCGGCCGCCAGCCCGCCACTGCCCGCACAGGTGCCCCATAAGGACACGGCATCCGCGGGTCTTAACATGGCCGGCCTGGCGGGGCAGCACGCTGCGACCGGAGATGGCAGATCGACTCGATCGACCCCGCAACGCCCGGCAGCCCCGCCGATCCGGACGGGATCCGGGCCCGGCTAGCCGCCCCCTCGCCAGAAAGGAAGACACATGCTGACCGCTGAAGCCCGCCTCCAGACCGAGCAGCCGAGCCGGTACCTCGTCCAGCTTTGCCGACACGCCAGCCTCATCAACCACAAGATCCTCCAGCGGCACGGCGCCAAGGCGCAGGTGCGCCCGGAGGTGCAGCACGTCGAATGGTCCGACACGGACGGGACCCTGACCTTCAGCTGGGGCAGGTGCATGATGCAAGCCGGCCCGGGCACGCTGACGGTCCGCGCCGAAGCCGCGAACGAGGAGAACCTTCAGCGGATCCAAGATCTCATCGCCCGTAACCTCGAAAGGTTCGGCAGACGCGACCACCTGAAGGTGAACTGGCAGCGGCCCGGAGCACCCACGGTTCAGGGCGGCGAAGCCAGCTAGCCGTTCAGCCGTGAAAGGTTGGTGACGTTGCTGGCGGGTAAGGGCCGCCCGTGGCCGATCGCTATTGGAACGGCGGTAGCGCCCGTTGTGGCCACGGGAATATATTGACCGTTCTCTGATGGCCGGCTAGCCACAGAGACATGCGCGCATAGTGGCTGCCCGGTGGGCCCGCGCTTCAGATTGCCCGTCGCGTTCTCGCGACGATTCTGGCCGTCACTGGGCAGCCGCTCGTGGCTGCAAGCGGGCCGATCTCAGTGACCGCCGGCGCCGTCTGGACCCGTGCAGGGCAGCCGACCGTCATCGACGTGGTCCGCGAGGTAGTGGGTGGCGGCCTGGGGGTGGATCCCGAACGCGGCCGATACCAGCTTGGGATCGGTGCTGGCGGTCAGGCTGGCCAGGCGGGTGCAGCGCAGCAGCCGGGGCTGGACGCCCGCTGGCCGCAGGAGGTTACGGGGGTAGTCCTCCGATGCCGGGGCCCGGGTGGCCTTGGTTTTCCGGGTGACCAGGAGATGCAGGTTGCCGGTGCCCAGCTGCTGGTGGTAGGCGAGGCATCGCTCGACGGCGGCCCAGGTGGCCGGGTCGAGCGGGACCGGCTGGGGTCGGCGGCCCAGGCGCACGGCCTGGGCGGCGGGGTCGATGTCGCCGATGGTCAGGGCTCGGAGTTCTTCGCTGCTGGCGCCGTGGATGAGGGTGAGCAGGCCGGTCAGGGCCTCGTGCGGGTGAACGCCGTCGTCGCTGGTCCAGCGCCGGAACAGGCGCTGCTGGAGGTCGAGCCGGGCGGTGGGGCCGTGGTAGCCGCGAGGCTGGCGGGCTGACAGCCCGCGGGCAGGGTCTGTGAGCACCAACCTGCTGGCTCTGGCCCAGGTGAAGAACTGGCGCAGCGCGGTCAGGCGGCTGCGGCGGTCGGAGGGGCGGGCGGCCAGGAACGCCTCCGCATCGCCGATGCTGGCGGTCGCCCAGTCGTCCTTGCCCCGCCCGGTCAGGAATGCCGCCATGTCGCGGACTATGCGCAGGCGGCGCTCGATGGTCTTGTCGGCGCGAGGGCGGGTGCCGGCCCGGCGGGCGCGCTCGCGGGTGTTGAGCAGGTGCTGGCAGAACCTGACGACAGCAGGGCGCAGCGGAACGGGGACGGCATCGACCAGGCGCTGGCGGCGGGCCACCGCCAGCTGGGCGGTCTGGTCCGCGGGCAGGGCCAGGCCGCGGGCGGTGAAGAAGTCGTAAAGCACCCGGGCCAGGATCCCGGGCCGCCGACAGCCTGGCTGGCGGGCGCGTTCGAGCAGGGCTTGCGGGTGCCGGGAGCCGCTGTCGGCCAGCAGCCGCCCCAGGCCGGCGATCACCGCGACAGCGCGGCCGGGGGCGTAGCCGGCCGCGGCGTGCGCGGCGAATTCGCTCAGCCAGCCGGGCGGATCCTCCAGTCGGGCGGCCAGGCTGGCCGCCGTGACGGCGGGGCGGCCCGGGTGACGCTGGTAGCAGGGATTGCACAGGCCCAGGGCATACACGCGGCGCACCTGGCCGCACCCGGCGCACGGCCGCGGCGGCTGCGGCCGCGGCGGCGGGCCGGGATGTGAGCACGGGCCGCACC
>JBOHCG010000554.1:0-5395 GCA_050698735.1 Streptosporangiaceae bacterium
GCACATGGAGGCCCTGCTCGACCTGGCGCTCGCGGAGTGGAGCAGGCAGGTTCAGGCGAGGCTGGGCGTCCAGATGCCGCCGCGGATCCCGGTGCTGAATTCCACCGGCGGGACCAACGGCAGCGGGACCAACGGCAGCGGGACCAGCGGCAGCGGGACCAGCGGCAGCGGGACCAGCGGCAGCGGGACCAGCGGCAGCGGGACCAGCGGCAGCGGGGCCAGCGGGACCAACGGCAGCGGCCAGGCGCCGATTATTACCTACCTGACGCCGCCGGGCTCCGGGTACTCGCTCCCCGACGACGACGGGGACCTGCTGTGACGGCCGGCGATCCGCCCGTAGGCAGCCTCGTCCCGTTCGCGGCGTTCGTCGATGAGGATACCGAGAGCTGCCTCTGCCTGGTCGTCGGCTACGCCAAGAGGGACGGACTGATCGCCAGGGTGACCAACGAGGCTGGGCGGCAGATCATGATGTCGCCCGCGCTCGGTGACCTCCTCCACCTGCGGTACGTGGACCTCGGGCTGCAGCCCGGTCAGGCCGGCGACCGGCCCCGCCTGGTGCGCCGGATCGCCGCCGACCTGATGGCGGCGCAGGAGACGGCCGGCCGCAGCCACTTCGCGCTCGTCGTCATCGCCAAGTCGGCCATGGACATCGAGGAGTTGCTCGGCAGTTGCGCCGCCGAGCCGTTCCTGGTGGGGCTGCGGATGCGGTTCGCCGGCATCGCGAGCTTCGACGACCGGACGCCGGGGAACGATCTCATGGACATCATCAGTTCGCCCGCGGGCTCCTGGCGGAACGAGACGGAGCTCATCGACGCGCTGCGCCAGCGGTGCGAGGAACTGCCGCGTTATTTCGCGGCCCGCGGCGAGCCCGGGCTGACCCGTGCCGAGCTTGCCGCGCTCCGGCAGGACCACGCGCGGCCCGCGGCCGATGGCGATGGTTCGGCGGGCGACATCGGCGGTGCCGCGGACGAGACGGCCGTAGCCGACGTCCTCGATGACGCGCCCGAGGCTACCGGAACGGCCTTCGACCAGGACGCGGCGCCGGCTGACGACGCCGATGGCGCGCCTACCGGGTCCGGGGCGGCGCGGCTGGCCGGCCTCAGGGCCGCCCGGTGGCTGCCGGGAGGCCCCCGGCGGCGCGGGAAGGATGCGGCCGAGGCAGGCGATCCGGATGCCGCGGCCCCGGAAGTGCCGGTGCGGACGGCCATGGGCCTTGTCTACCTGCTCACGGTCGTGGACCAGGACGCCACCGCGGATCCCGCGCTCGGCCGCCTGCGGGCCGCGCTCCTCGACCTGGACGGGCGGCTCGCCGCGCAGTCGTTCTGCGAGTATCAGGTCCGGGTCATCCACGGCGGCGACGGTCGCCTGCGCGGTGAACTGCAGGGTGCGGGCGGCCTCGCGCGCCGGTCCGCCAAGCGGCCGGTCAAGACCGCCGGGGACTTCGCCGCGGTGCTCAAGCGCATCCGCGGCTCGCTGCGCCGCGACCGCGTGCTCGTCAAGACCATGGCCACGGCCGCGGGCCTGGCAGTCGCCCCGCCTGCCGTCGTCATCTTCACCGCGGACCCGCCGATGCCTGACCCCGGCGCCGCGGCCGCGTTCGGCGACCTGGCGTCGGAGGCGATGGTGGTGTGGGTCGTGCCGGACGGGCTCGAAGGCCTCGTCTCCCGGGCGTTCGGCGCCGCGTGCGGCGCGGCGGTGCTCGGCGAGCACCAGGCGGTGGCCGACGAGATCATCGACATGATGCACGGCGACGTGTTCGCTTCCTGAGCCGCCCCGCGTCGCCTAGCCGGGCCTCACCCCGGATACGGTCGCCCGAACCAGATCGGCCAGACCTGCCGCAGCCAGGCATCCACGTCCGGCTGCGCGGCGAACCACCGGCTGGTCATCCGCCCAAGCGATTTCGGAGTCAGCTCGCCGGCTCGCGCGGCGGCGAGCAACTCGCCCTCCAGCCAGCCCGAATAGAAGGCGCCCCTGGCGCTGCCGAGCATTTTCGCGACCTCTTCCGGCTCGGTGTCCACGTCGCACCAGTTCTCGATGAAGTACGTCAGCCGCTCACTGATCATGCTCGCTCCTTGCGCTCATCCGCATATGCTGGCACGCCGCCCGGACCGCGCGGATGGGTCACTCGCCTGGTTCAGGAAAGCAGGTGACGGGCTGCCACCGCCCGTCGCCTTGCCGCTGCCAGCGGCCCACCGCGGTGCTGCCGTCATTCCACCGACTCGCCAGCACCCCGCCGGAGGCGGCGCTGCGCCCGTAGACGTCTTCCCGCCAGTCCGGGCCGAGCACTTCGGATAGCGGCCTGGCAACCTTGATCCGGTCTTGACCGTTGGCCTCCGCGAACGCCAGCGCTCTGCGGTAGTCACCGGAGTGCACCAGCCCGTCGGCGGCGACGACCATGGCAGGGTCGGACCGCCACTTAGTGGCGTGACGAGGCACGGCCTTCTTCTCGCCGTTCGGAAGCTCCCCGCTGGCGGCCCGCCTGGCGAGCTGCTCCTCGGTGATGTCGCGGTGCCTCGCGAAGGCGTGACTCCACTCCTTATTCGCCTGTTCCATCGCCCGCCACTGGTTCGCGAGCTGCCTGATCTTGGCCTGGTCCCGCACCCGGTCGAGGGCGCGATCCTGCTCTCGCCGCCGATCCTGATCGTTCCCGCGGTCCCTGGCCTGGCTACGCGTCCGGTCCACGCCGCGGTTTCCTCGGCCGCTCGTCCGTCATAGCAGGTAGGCGTGCTTGCGAAGCTCGTGCTCAAGCATCGTCCTGCAGGCGTCCTCGTCCTGCGGCCCGGCCGCCCGCAGCCTGGCCACCAGGTCCTTGACGGCCGCCGCGTCCTCGTTGGTGACGTACGGGATGACCCTGTCCTCGGCCTTCCTGATAACGATCAGCGAGGCATTGCTGAGGCCGCCGGACGAGGGCGGGGCGCCGGCGGCCGTGCTCGGCGCCTGGCCCGCCATCAGCTGATCCACGTCACGGCGCAGCCGCGGAAGCTGGCTGCGGTCCTCGGCTGCCCCGAAGCTCAGCTCTTCGCTCATGAAGACCTGCCCAGACCGTTCGTCCTGCGCGGTGACGTGCAGGATGCCGTCGACGTCGTACAGGTAGGTCATGTCGAAGGCGGAATCCTTCTTGAGCCGCTTTTCGGGGAGCCGGACCGGCCAGGACTTGAGAACCACGTTGTCCTCGTGACCGATCGGCTTGTCCGGGTCGCCCTCGATCACCTGGATCTCGAGCTCCTCGGCGAAGTCGACCGCCGGGACATAGCTGTCGGTCGCCTTGGCTGGGTATTTGGTGTTGCGGCCGATCAGCACCGAGAACGCGCCCTCGGGCGGGTCGCCGTGATTGTGCACGATGGTGCCGAGCGCGTGCTCGGTGCCGACGAAGAACTGCAGGTCGGTGATGATGCCCTGGAGGATCGCGTCGGCCACGGCGGCCCCCTCGGCGATCGCGGTCATCGGGTCGATCCGTGCGTCCGGCTCGGTGCCCACGAGATCGGCGATCATCGCCTGCATCGCGGGAATCTTCGAGCTGCCGCCGACCATGACCAGGTGGTCGATGCGCCCGGCGCACTCCCGCAGGCATGTCTCGACGGGTTCCCTGGTCTGGTTGAGCAGCGGCGTCACGGCCTCGATGAACTGGGCCCTGGTCACCTCCATCGTGCCGCCGCGCGGCAGCGTCACGGCCGCGACTTCGCCCGTCGACAGGGCGATCTTGGCGCGCTCCAGGCTGACGCGGAACTGCCCCTGCTCAGCCGGGCGCCAGTCGCCGGATCCCGGGATCCTGGGCAGCAGCGACTCCATGAACTTCCGGTCCAGGTCGATGCCGCCGAGGCGCTGGATGCCCTTGGACGTCTCCTCGATGAACACCCCGTTTACGGCCTCGAGCACGGTCACGTCGAGCGTGCCGCCGCCCCAGTCGAAGACGAGGATCCGCTGGTTCTGCCCGATCGCGCGAGCGTGCGCCATGGCCGCGGCGGTGGGCTCGTTGATCAGCGCGCTGACCTCGATGCCGGCCAGACCGGCCGACAGCTTGGTGCGGTACCTGGCCTTGCCGCGGCTGTTGGCCGGGATGGTGACGACCGCACGGTCCAGCCGCTCCATCAGCCCGCTCGCCGCGGCCTGCCCCTGGATGTGCCGGAAGAAGGTGGCGGCGGCGGTCTCCACGTCGAGCTTCTGGCTGCCGATCACCACCTGGTCCTCGGTCGCGAACAGCCGCTTGACTGCCTCGAGCTTCGGCCCGTCGAGGGTCTTCGCCCGCCACCCGAAGATCGGCTGTCCGCCCTGGTCGAACCCGATCACCGAAGGCAGCACCTTGTCGAAGCCGGTGCCCAGCCACTCGCCCGGCAGCTGGTCGTCCAGGACGATCGCCTCGGTGCTGCCGGCGGTCGCCCGCGCCAGGACGCTGTTGGTCGTCCCGAAGTCGATTCCGTACGCGACGTTCACTGCACGTCCCCCCAAGATGCCTGGGTCCGGCCTGGCAGGGCCGGAGGGGCGGCGCGGCGCATGCTGCCGCGCCTGATCACCCGCCCGGTGATCATGTCCACGTAGGCAGGTTCGAGTACCTCCGGTCGCCCGCCGAGGTCATCAACCAGTTCGAAGAGCATGTCCCTGTCGGGGTGCTCCGCGTCGGTCACCCGGCCGAGTGAGGCCTGGTCGGCGAAGCCGCGCACCAGCTTGCCGATCACGTCGGCGTCGGCGCCCGCGGTCAGCGCGGCGTCGAGCTGGACAAGCTGCTGCAGGTGCGCCATCCGCTCGGTCATCGCGGCGACGACCTGCTTGCGCAGGCCGTCGTAGGCCTCCGCCGCGACGCCGGCGGCCGGCTCGCGGACCATGAGGATCACTTCCATCTTCTCGGTGCGCCGGTCGAGCTGGTCGAGCTGCCCGGAGATCCGGTCGACCACCTCCCGGAGTTGGCGCCAGCGGTTCATCAGCAACGGGTTCCTCTTCTCTGTAGTCAAAGGCAGTGCCGCAGTGGCGTTGCCGTGTGCCTTAGCGTCCGGTCAGGGCGGGGGCAATCGCACCGCGGCCGCGCGCACCGTGATCAGGTAGCGGAGATACTCGCGGGCGGCCGCCTGGCGCAGTCCCTCCAGCGCCGCGGCACGATCGCCGCCGGCCGCCGGCAGGCGCTCAGGCGGGGGGCGGAGCGCGCCGTCCCTGTCGAACTGGAACGCCTGCGGATCGGCCGGGATCCGGTACAGCTCCATCGCGGTGGCGGGCTCCCTGATCGCCACGCTGATCCGCTGGAGCGCCCACGTCAGGTCGGTCATCTGGTCGAGGCTCCCGCCCTCGCGCTTGAGCGCCTGTGCCTTCCTCGCGAACGCGGCGTTCGCCTCCGCCCGGGGCGCACCGAACGGGATGCCCAGGATCACGTAGGGGTTTCTGTCCATGACGCCTGCCCTCACCCGCC
>JBOHCG010000555.1:0-5394 GCA_050698735.1 Streptosporangiaceae bacterium
TGCGTGAACGGGGCGCTGACGACCAGCACCGACCCTCCGGGGTTGGTGAGGATCGCAACGTAGGGCGCCTGATCCCCGCAGACCCCCCGTCTCACCCCCAGCACCGACCCTCCGGGGTTGGTGAGGATCGCAACTGGAGAGGCGACGCGAGGGTCAGCGTGCCCGGCCCCGCCAGCACCGACCCTCCGGGGTTGGTGAGGATCGCAACCTGTAACAGGCGGCACTGTAGCCGGCCTGAAACCCTGTGCCAGCACCGACCCTCCGGGGTTGGTGAGGATCGCAACAGTGGCAGCAGCACCGCCGGGAGCCTGACGAGTTGGGCACCAGCACCGACCCTCCGGGGTTGGTGAGGATCGCAACGTCATCCTCGGCAACCGCGACGAGGCCGGAGGGTATTACCAGCACCGACCCTCCGGGGTTGGTGAGGATCGCAACATCCCGTGGGTGAACTGCTGGTGGGTCGTCGTCAGCGACCAGCACCGACCCTCCGGGGTTGGTGAGGATCGCAACCCCTTCGCCGCGGCGGCTTCTTTCTCCGCCGGGCCGGCCAGCACCGACCCTCCGGGTTGGTGAGGATCGCAACACCGAGAAGCTCGGCAACCTGACCGTCACCGGCACCCCCAGCACCGACCCTCCGGGGTTGGTGAGGATCGCAACCGCTACCTGAGCCGGCCGCTGTACAAGGCGTCCTCGGCCAGCACCGACCCTCCGGGGTTGGTGAGGATCGCAACGCTGGCGCCCCGCAACGGCATGCCTGAGTTCAAGCCGCCGAGCTTAGCGCCAGGGAGGCGCCCTAGCCCAGGCGCACGAGTGCCCCCAGAGGACGCGACATCGGCTCGGATGTCTCACCTCCTGCACTGGCTGGCCCGGTCACGCCTTTGACAATGATCACCGATTGCGGCCATGCCGAGCGCGAATGAGCAGATCGCGGACCACTTGGCGAACCGGCGCGTCCGTGAGGTGATCCACGAATCACGGGCCAGCCAGGCCCGCAGCGCGTATGCAGCGTAGGCCTCGACACCGACCGGAAGGGTGATCGTGGTGTCCAGGTGCAGCGAGGGCCAGATGCCCGGCAGCGGGGAGACCAGCCCGAACCCGGTCTTCTGCGCGATGCCCACCCACCCCGACCACACCTCAGCCGCAGCCGGAGCGGCCAGGACCAGCAGCGGCCAGGACCGCACGGTCCTGGCGCCGGAACGGACCGCCGCGGACCGGTCCTCGGCAACGGTCCCCGGGACCGCGCCATCGCGGCCCAGGCGACCGGCCCTGGCACGCCACGCGCCAGCGGGATGAGCCATCGCTGTCACGCGGACCACCCGCCCGGCATGGCGAGCGGGTGCGGCTCGCCGGTCAGCGCGGCCAGGGCCGTGGCCACCTCACTGGGCGTGGCCCGGACATAGGTCGCGGTCGCCCCGGCGTCACTACCGCGGTCGGTGTGCCCGGCGTACGCGCGGGCCACCGCATAGCCAAAATTCCGTTCAACCCAGGTCAAAGTGGTGTGACGGATCCAGTGCATGCTGAGCTGCTGGGTGCGGACCCACGGCAGGGCGCGACCCAGGCGGGCCCACAGGCCGTCATACCGGCGGGAGGTGATCGGCCGCCCGTTTCGGTAGCGCAGCAACTGCCCGCCGGGCGGGGCGTGCCGCTCCCGGGCGTGCTCCATGAGCCGGGCCATCAAGGTGGGCGAGACCGGCTGCCAGCGGACCGTCTCGCCCTTCTCCCGCAGCCGGATCAGGCACTGCCCGGGGTCCAGGTCATCGGGCCGCAGTGCCAGCGCCCCGCCACGTCGGCAGGCCGTCTCAGTGTGCAGCCGCAGCAACAGCGTGTCCAGCTCCGGATCATCGCCGCCGCCCGCGGCGGCCTGGCAGATCTCGGCGAGCCGGTCGTCGGTGACGGCCCGGCGGGTGGACGGCAGCCGGCGGGGCTTGTCCACCTTCCGGGCCGGGTTCTCGCCGGGGGTGATGAGCCCGTCGTCCTCGGCGTGCTTGTACAGGCAGCGCAGCGCGGCGACCAGATGCTCGGTGGCGCTGCGGCCGCCGCGGGCGTTGCGGCGGGCCACCACGTGGGTCTTGACATACGACATCAGCTGCCGGATCTCCGACGGGGTGGGCTCGTCCAGCCGCCGCTCGCCCCAGTGATCGATGATGCGGTTCCAGTAGGAGCCGTAGGCCCGGCGGGTGCCGCCGGTGACGGCAGCGGACACCACCGGGACGTACTCGGCGAAGGTCGGGACCGCTGGCCGGTCCCTGGGGGCGGTCACCAGGTCGCCGGGGGACAGGCCCATCTGCCGGAGCATCAGCAGCGCGGCGTCGACGATGGCCTGCTGGGATGCGGCCGGGTGCCCGGCCAGGTGCGGGGGTGTCACGGCTGTCCTCCTGGGGCGTGCGGGAACGTGCCGTGGGCGCGGAGGGCCCGGTCCACCACGGCGAACGAGTAGGCGGCGAGCATGTCCTGGCCGGGGACCGCGGCCAGCAGCACCCGGTCACCGGCCCGCAGGCCGCAGCGGCGGCGCAGGACGGCGGGAATCGCGAGGCAGGCGCGGGCCGGCACGGTGACCATGCCGCGCGGGTCACGCCGGGCGATCACGACGCCCGGTGATGCGGTCAGGGTCAGCCGGTCCCCGTCACCCCAGCCCAGCGCGCAGGTGATGGCCCGGTCGGCGACCCGGCCGGAGGCGTCGATGCGGCCGGTCCCGTACACCACACCCGCCGGAGCGGACAGGGCGGCGGCCGGCCCGGCCAGGGGCAGCGGGCGGACCGCGGCCGGCCTGACCCGCGGCGTGCCGGCCAGGCGGCCCGGGGACGGGATGACAGGGGCGATCGGCTCGGCGGTCACGGCTGCCCCCCGGAATAGAGCGCAGCACCAGCCGGCAGGTAGCGGGCAGCCAGCGTGTTCGAGTAGCCCGCCAGCGTGTTCAAGCGGTGTCCGTTTTGGGGATTTCTCACCGGTTTTGGTGTCCGAGGGGGGACTTGAACCCCCATGCCCTTTACGGGCACTAGCACCTCAAGCTAGCGCGTCTGCCTATTCCGCCACCCGGACGCCCGACGCGCAGTACGCATCGGCTGGCTTACCTTAGCAAACCGAACGGGCTCTAGCGAAGCCCCAATCCGGGTCCCGGCGACGCGCGGCAGACGGACGGCAGGCCCGGGTGCGACGATAGGACGATGGCAGCGAACCATGTGAGCGCGCAGGACGAGGTCATCGACATCTGCCGTGACCTGATCCGGATCGATACCTCCAACTACGGCGACCACTCCGGTCCAGGTGAACGCGAGGCGGCCGAACACGTCGCCGCGCTCCTCGCCGAGGTCGGCCTCGAGCCTACGATCCTTGAATCGCACCCGAAGCGCACCAGCCTGGTAACGCGAATCCCCGGCCGCAACGCCGAACTCCCCGCCCTCCTCGTCCACGGTCACCTCGACGTGGTCCCCGCCAACGCGCCGGACTGGCGGCACGACCCGTTCTCGGGCGAGATCGCCGACGGGTGCATCTGGGGCCGCGGCGCGATCGACATGAAGGACATGGACGCGATGATGCTGGCCGTCGTCCGGCAGCGGCGCCGCGAGAACCGGCCGCCGCAACGGGACGTCGTGCTCGCGTTCACCGCCGACGAGGAGGCGGGCGGCAAGTGGGGGGCACGCTGGCTGGTGGACAACCACCCCGGGCTGTTCGAGGGGGTCACCGAGGCGGTCGGCGAGGTGGGCGGGTTCAGCCTGTCGCTCGGCGGCGAGCGGCTCTATCTTCTGCAGACGGCGGAGAAGGGCATCGCGTGGCTGCGACTGACCGCGCACGGGACCGCGGGCCACGGCTCGATGGTGCAACCGGACAACGCGGTGACCGAGCTGGCCGAGGCGGTCGCCCGGCTGGGGCGGCACGAGTGGCCGACCCGGCTGATCCCGTCGGTCGAGGCCTTCCTTGACGGGGTCTGCGACGCGCTGGGCATCGAGTTCATCCCGGGTGACCCGGGCCTGGCGCTCGGCAAGATCGGCCCGATATCGCGGATCATCGGCGCGACGCTGCGGAACACGGCCAACCCGACCGTGCTGCGGGCCGGATATAAGGTCAACGTCGTCCCGCAGACCGCGACCGCGGAGGTGGACTGCCGCTACCTGCCCGGCTACGAGGAGGACTTCTTCGCCGAACTCGACCGGGTACTCGGCCCGAACGTGACGCGCGAGACCATCATCACCGACGTCGCCCTGCAGACGACCGCGGACGGCGACCTGTACGACGCGATGACCAGCGCGCTCGTCGCCGAGGACCCGCAGGCAAAGGTGCTGCCCTACTGCATGTCAGGCGGGACGGACGCCAAGTCCTTCAGCAGGCTCGGCATCAGGTGCTTCGGCTTCGCCCCCCTGCAGCTACCGCCCGACCTGGACTTCTCCGGCATGTTCCACGGGATCGACGAGCGGGTGCCAACAGACGCCCTGCGTTTCGGCGTCCGCGTCCTGGACCGGTTCCTCGACTGCTGCTAAAGGCAAGAACGCCGCCGCGCGCCGCTAACGTTCAGAATGTGCGGACTGCGCGTATGATTCGCCTTCGGAGGGTAGCCTTCCTGCTGCCGTCGGCGTTGAGCAACAGCCTGGACAGTTCCCAGTCCCCGTACTCGGCGTGGTCGGTCAGTATCCGCAGCGCGGCATCTCGGGCATCCCGTGACATGCCGCGCGGCAGGTATACGACAAGGTAGGCATACTCAGACATCGGTCCTATTGTGCTTGAGTTCACCGCTGATTCAACCCGCAGACGCCAGATCTACGGCATAATCCGGCGAATCCGAGGGAACACACCGGCCGGGGCCGGCGGTTTCAAGCTATAGGGCGGCGCGAGGTACGGGGTACCGTAAGCGGAGGCGAGGACGGGAAAGAGCGTGCCAGCAAGGACAGTGACGACAAAGAAGACGGCGAAGACCGGGGGGAGTACCAAGGCGAGTGCCGCGGCCACTGACGGTGCCAGCGACGGGCACGGCACCAAGCTCGTCATTGTCGAGTCGCCGTCCAAGGCCCGGACGATCGCCGGCTACCTCGGCCCGGGCTACGTGGTCGAGTCCAGCGTCGGCCACATCCGCGACATGCCCGACAGCGCGGCGGAGATCCCGGCAAAGTACCGGGGCGAGCCCTGGGCCAGGCTGGGCGTCAACGTGGACCACAACTTCGAGCCGCTCTACGTCGTGCACAGCGATAAGCGCCAGCAGGTGGCCAAGCTCAAGAGCCTGCTCAAGGACGCCGACGAACTCCTGCTCGCCACCGACGAGGACCGCGAGGGCGAGGCCATCGCCTGGCACCTGCTCGAGGAGCTCAAGCCCAAGGTCCCGCACAGCAGGATGGTCTTCCACGAGATCACCCCCGAGGCGATCGCCCGCGCCATCGCCAACCCCCGTCAGGTAGACGAAGGCCT
>JBOHCG010000556.1:0-5347 GCA_050698735.1 Streptosporangiaceae bacterium
CGGCCGCCCCGACCCGGTGCAGACCAGGTCCCAGAACCCCGTCAGCTACTGCGACCTGCCCGAGGAGCAGCAGTTCGTTCAGCGCCCGTGCCACTGCGGATGCGGGCAGAGCACCGACCGGGACTTCCTGCCCGGCCACGACGTCCGCGCCATGCAGGCCCGCGTCCGCCAGCACTTCGGCGGCTCCCCGCTGCGGTTCATCCAATGGGTCGACCGCAACCTTCCCCCAGAGGATCTGTCCGCCGAAGCCAGCACGTCCCCTGCCGCATCCGGCGATCCCGTGCCTGCCTCTGGCGCGGGCCGCAAAGAGAAGGAGTCCCATGACAGCGATCATCGACGCGGCGATGAGGCGGTTTGAGTCCTGGGCCGACTACAACAGCGCGGTAGGCGAAGAGTTCAGGTGCGACCCGCGGCGGGAACCCTGGCCAGTCGAGTACGAAAACGCCGGCACCGGCATCGACAACGACCGCTGGCCGCGTCCGGAGCTGGTGCGGATCTTGTTCCTGCCGCACGGGTTCGCCCTGGACAGCTCCCGCGACGGTGCGCTGGGAAACCTGGTGGCGTGCGGCATGGCGTGGGAACCGCCGGTGACGCTGCTCGCCGAGCGTCTCCCGTTCCGGGTCGCCAAGAGCCTGATAACCCAGCGGCCCGGCACCCTCAAAGGGGCCATCGAGGTGCTGCGGGACGCCTCCGACTCCGGCCCGTGAGCAGCGAACGCTGCACCGGGTGCCGGCCGGCAACCCTGCTGGCAGCCCACGCGCTGCCGGCTGAGATTTGCTAATCGCTCGCCATCGGCACAAGTGACGGACGCGGCAGGAAAATGTATCCGTCCAGTCACGAACAGCAGCCGTACCATCAGGGTTAGATAAGCCCCGCCGTCATGCGCCGCCGACCGGAGATTGGACGGGACTACGCGGGTTCCCGCTGATCCTGTATCCGGCACCCGGGGGAGGGAAACCGCGCCGGCGGCACCCGCCAGGTGCCTGACCCGGCAAGCGGCGCGGATGACGTAGCCCACGGGCAGCCGGAGCCACGGGGCGGGCCCACTCGCATCCTGGGCACCCATCTCCCGCCCTGTCCACGTGCCTGGAGGTACTCATGGGACGCACCCCGATGGGCCACGACGCAGCCGACCGGATCTCCGCGGCAGCAGCCCGCGACCCGGACAGCCCGACCGCGCAAAGCGGATTCGACGAACGCGCCCAGGCCGCCGCTGACCGCAACGACGAAGACGACGACTGACGGCGCAGCGCACGGCTGAAACAAGGCCAGCTCACCGAGGCCATGGTGAGCTGGCCTTGTCAATCCGCAGTCAGGGCGCGAGCGTGCCGGAAACCACGTGCCGAGGACTTCGGGCATTCCGCGCAGGCGACCACGACTGGAATCCTGGTGCCTGGTCAGTCCAGTTCGTCGTCCGCGCCCTCGGTACCCATGACGTTCAGCGCGAGGGCCTCGATGAGCCAGGTGAGCTCTTCCGGGCGGGTGACGACGCTGGTCCACTGGCTGATGGCGTCCTCGCCGGGGGCGGGGTCGCCCTCGGCGCCCTCGAAGCCGCCCGGGGTGGTCACCCTGATCCAGGCCCTAGTGCCGAGCAGGCGGGCCGCCTCCCGGATGCGGACGACCCCGGGGTCGGCGTTTACGCTGTGGTCCGGGCCGAGGTCGTCGACGTCGATGCCGTACTCCGGCAGCACGTCATGCTCGCTGTCCAGGCCCGCAGTAAGGACGATGGCCAGGTCTTGCCGCTGCGCGGCCGGGGCCTGCCGGCCGTCGGCGAGGTGGCCGAAGGCCTCGTAGGCGGCCTGCGGGTGCATCGCCAGCGCCTCGCCGGTCTGCCGCCAGTCGGCGCCGTCGGCGAGCAGGTCGGCTACGACCGCCAGGCGCAGCCCGGTGACGGCGTGCTCGGCCCGCTCGGCCTGGGCGAGTGCCGCCCGCAGGTCGGCACGGGCGACCGCTGCGGCAGCCAGGTGCGGCGCGTCGGCGAGCACGCCGGCGGCCTGCCCGGCGAGGCGGGCGGTCTGGCTGGCGGGGCTGGCTGTAGTCAACGTGGGTCCCTTCTCTCCTCTTGTCATGGCGGCCAGGTGCCTGCGTCACTGCCGTCGCCTGCGATTGCGTCGTGGGTCAGGCTGATCCGCCGGGTCATGTCGAGGGTCACCTCGCCGTAGGGGGCGATGTGCGACCAGAACAGCGGCGTGATGGCCCGCTGGTCCTCGGCCGTGAGCTGGAGGTCCCCGCCGGCGAGGACGTCTTGGATCAGGAGCGTGTTCAGGTACGACACCGATGCCTGGAGCACCCGAAGGCACAGCACCGTGAGCTCCTGCTCATCGCGGCGGTTGCCCGGGATGTCGCCGCCCTTGCCGTAGTGGAGGACCGCGTTCCCGGCGTTCCACGACTCGGCGACGTTCAGGGCCGCGTTGATCTCCCGCTGCAATTCGCGGTCCCGCAGGTAGCGACAGGCGAAAATTGTCCTTTGGGCACGGCCGATCTCCTGCACCGCCTGGTAGGTCGGGTGCACCAGGTTGGTCCGGTGGAAGCGCCGCAGGATCGCCGCGGTGGAGGCTGCGCTGCTCTTGATCGAAGTCGCGTACTTAATGACGTCGTCGTACTGCGCAGCGATCAGGTCCCAGTCGATGGCCCGGCCTACCAGGGCCGGCGCCAGGTTCGGGAACTCCTCCCCGGCGGGCCGGCGGGTAGAGCCGGATGTGGTTGATCCGCTTGATCCTCGGCAGCAGGTCAAACCCCAGCAGCCTGGTCAGGCCAAACCCGATGACCGACTGGCCGTGCGTATCGACATAGTTCGCCTTGACGTCCATCTCGGTGCCGTGGTGGATCGCCCCCTGGATCATCGCGGCGACCTCCGACGCGGTACAGCTCAGCAGCTGACTGTGGATGACCATCGATTTTCGTTCGATGTGCCAGTAGATCAGGACACCCCTGCCCCCGTACCGGGAGTGCCATTCGGTGAACAGGTTCTGGTCCCACGCCCCGAAATGGGTGGAGTCGGAGGAGACCGCCGAGGAGCCCTCACCCCAGATGGCCTTGTGCCGCGCGGCGAACGTGGCGTTGGCGATCTGGACCGCCAGCGCCTCGACCAGCTCGGTGGTCAGGTACCAGCGGCGGGCGTAGTACAGGTCATGCTCACCGGGGCCATGATCGTCATCCTCGCTGGAGCCCTGGGCGGTGGCGGCCACGGCGCGAATCCCGGCCCCGGTGCCGTAGGCGTAGATGACCAGCAGGAGCCGCCCGAGCAGCTCCTCCGGGCCGAGCTTGCCGCCCCGGCCGGCCGCACTCTCGATCACCTGCTGGCAGCCGCTGCGCAGCACGGCCTCCTTCAGCACGTCGATCAGCCGGAGCACGCCCCACCGGTGGGCGATCGCCTTCTTCAGCCGGCCGAGGTTGGTCGGCTCGGGCGCGGCGTCCAGCGGCGTGAGCCGGATCGCGCCGTGCCGGCCGCGCGGGGCGATCTCCAGCCACGGCAGGCCCGGCACCGCGTCGTTCAGCGCCCGCAGCTCCTGGCGCAGCTCGCTTTGCAGCTCCTTGATGAAGGCGCCCGGGTCCAGCGGCTTGCGCAGCTCGGCGTAGTGCTCGGTGCGCCGCTCGGCGAAGTCGGTGACCAGGTCCTCATCGGGGTTGCGGAACTCTCCGGCCCCCAGCACCCAGATGCCCTTGCAGCGCAGCTGGTCGACCAGCGCCTCGAAGGTGCGGATCTCGTAGATCGTGCGGACCACCCGGCGGCGGCCTTTGCCGTCGGTGCGGTACGCCAGCTCCTGCCAGTCGCCGGACAGGCCGCCGTGCGCCGGGACGGTCTCGCCCTCGGGGTAGTAGGTCAGCTGCGGCGAGGCCGCGTACCGGCGGACCAGGTGCACCGCTTCCAGGACCGGCTGGCGGGAGTCCTCGCTGCGGAACTGGAGCACCTCCAGCAGCCTGATCAGCCCGGCCCGGTAGTGGTTGGTGTAGGAGGCCCGGTAGGTGGCCTGCACCGTGCGCCGGTAGGCAGGGCCGGACGACTTGTACTCGGCGACCAGGCTCCGCAGGTTGTCCTCCCCGACGACGGGAAACACCACCCGCCGCACGGAGTCGTCGGGCCGGGCCAGCGCCGCGTCGGCGACGCGGAACAGGATGCCCTCCTTGCCCTGGACCCGCCTGAACGCGTTGACCAGCTCCGTGGTGACCCGCCGCTCGGCCCGCGCGCCGATACGGTGCACGGTCGAGATGAGCAGGTTCACCAGCGCGTCGGTGATCTCCCGGCGGCGGCAGAACAGCAACGCGGCCAGCAGCGCCACCTGGAGGTCATCAGGGTGGTCGCGCAGGTGGCTCGGCGACTCGGTCATCGCCTGGTCGCGCCATTCCTTCAGCACCCGCGGCGCCACGTCCCGGAACAGCCCCCCGGGAAGCTCGAACGAGCCGATCGCCCTCAGCTTGTCGATCTCGGTGAGCATCGACGCCAGGCTGACCTGCCCCGGGGCCGTCTTGATCATCCTCAGAAGGTCCGGGTCGCCGGCCTCGCCGTCGTCGCTGGTGCCAATCAGCGCGCGGATCCGGGCGATGGCCTGCCCGGTCAGCCGGCCCGTGACCCGGGCAGCCAGGAGCCGGGCGGCCTGGGCCATCGCCGACCGCACGTACCGGTCGACCTGGTCGGCGGTCGGCGGCTCCATCTGACGGACCCGGCACTCGGCCAGGAACCGCTCCCTGACCACGTCGTACCGCTCGCGCTGCGCGTAGTCGCCGGCGAGGAACCCGGCGAGCTTCGCCCCCTCGTCCTCCCCGCAAACCCGGAACCCGAAGTGCCCGCGGATCTCGCCGCGATGCTGGTCGAAGCTCCGCCCCGACCAGTCATAGGCGGCCACGCTCGCCGGGTCGGCCTTTACTGCCCGGGCCATGAAGTCCACCGCATCCGGGTGCAACTCGCCCCGGCTCCGCGGGAACCGCCCGTACCGGCCGTAGAACTTCAGCAGCAGCGCGAACGCCAGCCTGGTGTCCAGGTGCTTGGCTGACACCAGGCCGACCTCATCACCGACCAGGGTCCAGTGCTCGATCAGCTCACCGAGACTCAGCGAAGGACGGGCCACAGAAGCCCATCATCCCGGCAACCAGGGCCATCTCGCTCCGTGAACACCCGAAACGACCAGGCAAGATATATAGACAGACATCCATTTGGCGGTAGGCCGGGCGTTTCTTACTAACGCCCCTACGCCGCCCGGTACCTGGCCGATGAGACCTACCGGCGGCGGATCACCCGGCAGCTGAACAAGGGCGAGAACCTGCACGCGCTGCGCCGCAGCCTGGCTTACGCCGGCGAGGGCGCGCTGCGGCGCCGCCACCACGAGCAGCAGACCGAGCAGATGTGGTG
>JBOHCG010000557.1:0-5347 GCA_050698735.1 Streptosporangiaceae bacterium
AGCGTGCTGAGCGAGGAAGAGGAGGGCGAACTGGAGGAGCCGGGCAAGTGGCTGTGGGTGCACTGCGAGGGATCCCGGGACGGGTACCGGGACATGGAGCGGTTCATCCAGACCGTGTCCGATCCGGACCGGGCCGACCGGCTTGACATCGCCATCACCGGACGAGGGGCGTTCCGCCGGTTCAAAGATGTCCTGGCGCGGTTCAGACCGTCCAGTCCCCCAGCTCAGGCCGGTAACCAGGCTGAACTCGGGTGTATTCGCCGTGACGACTGTCAGGCCGCGCCGGAGCGCCTACCCAATGTTGTCGAGTACATGTGGTCAGCACACTGAGCGAGTCAGAAGACCTACGGTCCGGCGGCCACCCAACGATCAGGACCGCCCAGAACGCTTAATTGGCGCGGACGGACTGTCACGTGCCGTTGCCAAGAGCAACGCCCATATCGACTATTCCCGCGCTAGTGGGCAGCTCCCAGCCGGGCGAGGAGAGCGTTGCTGGTTTCGGCGAATACGGGTAGGTAAGCAGCGCCGTGTGCTGGCCGCCGGTGCTGGGTCTCAATGCCTGCGGCCTCAAGGTCGCGACGGTATGCCCGGCCCGGCGAGGTCAAGGAGCAGCGCCCATCTTTCCCGGTATGCGGTGAAATGGCGTTCGTTGCCTGCCCAGGCGTCCCTGACGGCCCCGGAGGCCGTCAGGGATGTCAGAACATCGCTGATGTTCCGTTTGGCGAATCCTGCTTCGTCGGCGATCTGGGCGGCGTCGAGGGGGCCGTCTGGCCAGGTGAGCAATACTCGCATCGCCTCGGAGCGGCCGCCTGGCCCGAATAGGCGGCGAAGCCGAAAGCCAGGTTCACCGGAAGGGCCAGGTCCGGCTTGTGCGACTTGCCGGTCCTCACGGCGGGGGGACGGATGAAGCCGTGCTGGGCGAGGACCGGATCCTGTTTCGAGACGAATACCAGGACATCGGGGCTGAAGACGGGCTCCCTGTCCTGGGCGGCGACGGCCTGGTCGCTGGCGGGCAGATTCTCGGGCGCCGTCTGCCGGGCCCACGCGGTAACGGCAGCGACCAGGCCGGGAGGCAGGGGAAACCTGCCGGCCAGGTTCCGCAGCCGCTGCGCGGACAGGAGCTCGTGATTGAACGCCAAGGCCCCAGCCGTCCAGCCGTCGGGGTGGCACCGGGCGAGGCCGCAAGCGCCATGTCAGCCATCGACGGCAGCCGCTCCTGGCTGGCTGACCGGATCATCGCGCCTGGCTGGTTCCACCCGGCGTTCGGGCTGCTCGCCGGCGGCGTGATCGCCGAGGCGGAGATCCACAGCTGGGTGCTGTTCGCCTCGGGGTGGGGTGCCTTACCCAAGTGGGTTTGCCGAACCACACGACGGATCCTTGTGTGTCAGGATCCGCTTCAGTGACGGACGACGATCCTCTTGTCAGCCGGAACGATGTGCCCTGACCGGGCGGGCGGCGCAGGCAGGAACCCCTGGGGCGCGATCGGTGAATTGCTGGTCAGCCGAAGACCCCATCCAGGGTTTCGGCAGTCACGGCGCGGGTCGTCCAGGCCCGCGTCTGATCGAGGGAAGCCGCGTGCACCGTCTTGAGCACGCTCTCGGGAAGCGGGCCGAACCTGGCCGTCAGCACTTCCACGAGCGCCTCGGCGCGCTCTTCTGTGCGGAGCATCTGTGCGGTGGTCACGTACGCCTCCTCTGCGTCCGGGCCGAGCGATGCGGCCAGGTCGCGTAGCTCCCCGGCCGGCGTCTCGCTCACAAGCTCAATGTACGTCAACATCGCGGTGAACGCCTCGCCGCCACCGGGCTGGCCCAGCACCGCGCGCAGCACCGCGGACCAGCGGCGCAGCTCTGCGGTGATCTGCGGGTTGCCGGGGGCGGTCTGGAGCAGCCGCAGGGTGACCAGCGCGGCGGGGGTCAGGTTCCGGGCCAGCAACTGGTCTTCGTCGGCGCGGGTGAGGTCGTCGAGCAGGAACCTGAACCGGGGCAGCCAGGCCTGCATCTCCTGCTTGGCGGCGGGGCTGAGGTCGATGACGTCCAGCATCTGCACGGGGCTGGTCCATCGGTCATCCCCCTGGTAGACGACCAGAGGGACGACCGCGGGCAGCTGCCGGGCCTCGGGGTGCTCGCGCTCGTACTGGTCCCAGATCCGGGTGACGTACCGCAGCACGCGGAAGGCCATGAGCTGGTCGTCGCTGCTTTGGTGCTCGACCAGGACGTACACGAACGCGTCCTGCCCGTCGAGCGGCGCGGTGAACAGCACGTCGGAGTGCCTCCATTTGAGGGCCTCGTCGACGAAGCTGCCCGGGACCGGGGCCAGTCGGCCCAGGTCCAACCGGGCCGTGATGACCGGGGGGAGGACCGCGCGCAGCTGGGACGCGGCGTTGGCGGGCACGGCGAAGACCCGGCGGAACACCGCGTCATGCGGGGTGGGCACCCCGCCCGGCTGCTTACGGCCGGATTTCGACCGGGGCGGGGACGGCGGGCTGCCACCGGGGTCAGGCTCATCTGCCATGCCCGCACCGTACCGACCCCCACCGACATTCGGCGGCGGCGCAGCCCCGCTCCCCCGCTCCCCCGCTCTCGCGAAGACTCCCGGCAGCCCGGAGCGGCGAGTCCTGCGCCCGCCGCCAACGCTCCTCCCAGCGCGCCATCTGATGACACTTTCTACTGGTCAGACGGCGCAGGATGCGCAGCGGCGCCGGCAAGCCCGTTACAAGGTTGTGACACTCATATGGCCAGATTTCCCCTCGTGCCCCCGACTAGAACCACCCTACGCCCGTGCGGGTGAGGCGTGGCAGGGACTTCCGGCGCACCGCAGACGAGCCGGCGGTCGGCCTGCCGTTCGGGCAAGGACCCGCCGGAACGTTGCCCTGCCTGCGTTGATCCCAGGTATCAGCTCTCCGATGATGACCGGGAGTGGGTCGCGCGGGTGGTGGCTGGCCTCGGGCCGCTGACCCAGCGGCAGCGCGATGCGCTGGCCAGGCTGCTGCGCCCGCCCGCCCGCCCGACCGAACGGGTCCATGGAGAATGCATGACGGGCGGTCGGCCGACGTGCCGTCCTTGAGATGATCTTCCGCGCGGCAAGCGCGAGGGGCAAGCGCCCCTAGCGGGGGCGAGAGACACGCGGGCTGGGGTCACAGGAACACGGCAGGCTCATGCCGCGCCGGGAGCCTGCGATTCAGCTCCGACAGCAACGCGCGCTTACACTCTTTCTCCCGGATGTAGGCTCCCTCAGCAAGCGCGTCGATCCTGTCGATCTCCGCGCGGATCTCCGGCTCACTCAGCGAACCAGGATCGTTTCCGCTCAGATTGCGCTCCGGCATGATGGATTCCCCCCACGGACTCGCATACTGCCATTCGTAGTGAGCTTAATACCGTCCGTTAGCGCAGACCATGCGGTCTGGTCAAAGCAAAGTCAGATGCGCGTAGCGTTCAGATCGGGCCGGGACCGGGCGCGGTCCGGCAGGCAGGTGCCTAGTAGGTCGATCCCGGGTCTACAGGAAGTGCATCAAAGGTGCATCGTCGGCGTGCCGTCGTGGACCTGACCGGGGAATGACAACCGTCTGACACCTGACTGACACTCGCGCCGCTGACGGTCTCACCTGGCGGGTATATTTCGGCGTCTACCTGCGGGTACTTGGTTCGGTGAGCATGCCGGCCGTGTCGCACAGCGCCCAGACCGGGTGGTAGGCACTGGAGCGGGTTGTTCATGCTGCCTGTGCTGTGTGGGTGCCGAGCGCTGGGGCGGGGAATCCAGGCTGGATACCGGTGCCGGGGAGGGGGTCGCCCAGGATGCGGAGCATGACCCGGGGGCCGGTGTAGCGGGTTCGGCCGTGCAGCCAGCGGGTGTTGCTGACCAGCAGGCCCTGCCCGGCGCGGAGCTGGATGGTCTGCTGGTGCTGGGTGATGGCGGCGCGCAGGACCGGGATGAGGGGGGTGGCGTCGGCGGAGAACATGGCCAGGTCATCGAGGCGGAGCCGGATGCGTGCCCGTCCGGGGCCGGCGGGTTCGCAGACGGGGCCGAGGTAGCCGCCGGCGGCGCCGAAGTAGGCCGCGCGTGGCGCGGACAGAGCCCGCAGGGCGGCGGGGTGCTGCCCGGCGAGGGTGGCGGTGATGCGGGCGGCGTCGGCCAGCAGCGTGGTCCCGCCGTGGCTGGCGGGCTGCTGGCAGGTGAGCAGGAGCAGGCCGGGCGGGCCGGGCGGGTCGGGCAGGCTGGTCCCGTCGGTGTGCGGGATCAGCTCGGCGTCGGTGAACGCGGCGTACCCGGGGTCGGCGGTGCCGGTGTCGGTGATCAGGGTCACGCCGTCGGGCCCGGCGTCGCGGTGCGGCCGGATGCTCATCAGCGCCCGTGCCACGCCGGCCAGCGCGGCAGGGCCGGTGATCCCGGTGAAAGTCACCAGCCCGTGCTCGCGCAGCAGCGCGGTAACGCGCGGCTGCCAGCCCGGGGCGTGGATGTCGGCGTGGTGGGCGTGGAAGGTGTCCATCGCTGCTCCTGCGAGATTCGCGCTGCTGTTACCGTCAGGGTGCGGCTGGCGGGCTGCGATGGCTAGTGACAATCTGTCACGCCTGGCCCGCGCGGGCGGCTGGCAGCGGTGTAGGGTCGGGTCAGATGCGGTGGCCGGAGGAGCTGAGCAGGCAGGTGAGCGCGAGCGTGCCCATGCCGGAGGTTGAGGCCGGGCGCAGGTTCCCGGTGTCGGTCAAGGGCGTGACGGTCCAGGCCGGGAAGGTGCTGCTGCTGGAGAACGAGCGGGCCGAGTGGGAGCTGCCCGGCGGGAAACTCGAACTGGGGGAAGACCCCGCCGACTGCGTGGTCCGCGAGATCAGCGAGGAGACCGGCTGGAAGGTGACGGCCGGGCCGCTGCTGGACTGCTGGCAGTACCACATCTGTGCGGGCCGCGACGTGGTGGTGGTCACCTACGGCTGCCACCTGATCAGCACCGACCCCCCTGTCGTCAGCCACGAGCACAAGCGGGCCGGGCTGTTTGATCCTGGCGAGGTGCCAGCCCTGGTGATGCCGGACGGGTATAAGCGGTCGGTTGCGGCCTGGTTCACCCGCCTGAACGGGCACACGGTCCCGTAAACCGGGGGGCTGGGATGGGCGGGCGCTGCGGCCGGTGCGGGGCACTGGGCTCCCCCTCGGGCCGGGCGGCGAGCTGCCCGGCGTGCCAGCTTCCCGCGCCGATCGGCGCGGCGGCGTGGCTGCCGGCGGCGCGCGGGACGGGCGGGGACCTGGGGGCGATCTTGCGCGGGTACCGGAGGGCCAGCGCGCTGACCCAGCAGCAGCTCGCGGGCCTGCTCGGGTACGACCGCACCTCCATCTCGATGATCGAGTCCGGCCGTCGTAGCGT
>JBOHCG010000558.1:0-5341 GCA_050698735.1 Streptosporangiaceae bacterium
ACGGCAAGCACGCTGCCAGCCAGCATGGCCACCACGGTGCCTGGTGCACGTCACAGCGGCACCGGGGGGCCGGCCGTCAGTACCGCGTACGTGGTGAAGCGCGTCGGCAGCGCGCTGAGCGCGGTCGCGCCCGCAGCGATCGCGCAGATGACGGTCACTACCCGCCGCACCGCGGCGCCCGGCGGCACGACCGCGACGATCACCTCTGAGGTGTGGTCCTCCGGCGGGCAGTGGCGCCTGGTCACGAACTGGCCGGCCGGGCATTCGGTATACGACCTGGGCTTCAGCACCTCATCTGCCTGTACCCTGGTCAGCTACCAGACACGGACATGGGCACGCCAGCGCGGACCGGGCTGCCCGGCTGCGCTGGTACCGCATGTACGCGGTCTGAGCAGCTGCGACTCGCTGGTCGCCGCGCTTCCGGGGCTGTTCCCGTTCGGGCTGCGGGGCATCTTTCCCGCTGCCAGTTCGCTGCCTCCGACTGTGTCCGCAGACCTGCGGACCGCGGTGCCGCCCGCCGCGTCACCTTCGTCTGCGGGTCGGGAGACTACGGCGTGCTCGGCATCGGCTCGACCACGCCGCCGGTCAAGGAGGTCAGCCTGGCCGCTGACGATCCGCTGGTGCTCGGAGTGGGCGGTACCAGCCTGACCGCGAACCCGGCCACCGGCGCGTACATCAGCGAGACCGCGTGGAACACCCCGCCCGGAGGGAAGGCCCCCTATTCATCGGCGTCGGGCGGCGGATTCAGCCACCTGTTCGCCAGGCCCGCCTATCAGGACAGTGTCCCCGGCATCGACGCCTGGCGGGGCGTGCCGGACGTCGCCGGGGACGCCTCGCCCTACACCGGCATGGCGTACGCGCGCAGCGCCCCGGGCGGCGCCTACACGCTCTCGCCGACCGGAGGCACCAGCGACTCCGCGCCGTTCTGGGCCGGCCTGATCGCCCTGGCCGACCAGGAGGCCGGCCACCCGCTCGGCTTCGTCAACCCCGCCATCTACCAGATCGCCCGCGGCCCGCTGTACCACAAGGCGTTCCACGACATCACCGCCGGCAGCAACACGATGATCGACAACGGGGTCACGATCACCGGCCACCGGGCCGGACCCGGCTGGATTACCTCGGGCCGCGCCTCGACACCGTCCTCGCGGAGTTGGACTGCACGCTGAAACCCAGCGGCAAGATGCTGGCCGGCACGCTCCTCCGGGCGGCGGCCGACTTCTACCGCCTCGACGAAGACCCCGCCGACGCCGAGACAATGCGGCAGCTCGGCGGCAAGTCCGAGGGCAACCCGCTCGACTGCCTGATCAGCGAAAAGGCGGTAGAACCCGCGGACGCGCTGACCATCGGGCTCGCCGTGCTCGCGACGCTCGCGGACCTGTGCCGCACTGCGGAGGCGTCGGTCCTGGTGCCCCAGTAAATAACCTGCCGGTCCGGCGCTCTCGCGGAACCACCTGACTGTGATGGTGTTCTCTGCGGACCCTGATCAAGGGCAGGCCGACGTGTCTGGCCATGCTGGTCTGCCTCAGAATGCAAGGCTAGGCCGCGGGGACCCGCAACGAAGAGGCTCTTCGCTCAGATTCGGCTTGCCCGGTGCCGTAGACATTCTCGCTTACGCTTCACGTACGCCGGGTGGTTCCCCGTCAGGCTCGGCAGGAATCTCGTCGGTGCCGGATGGAGTGGATCTCCACGGTGTGCTTGTCCTCGTTGATGCGGTAGATGATCCGGTAGGTCCCGCGCCGCGCGGAGTGGTAACCGTCGAAGGGTTCATCAAGTGGCTTGCCGACCCGGTGCGGGCTTGTCGCGAGAGGCCCGTCGATCGTCTCCATGGCAGCGGCAGCGACCTCAAGCGGCAGATTCTCGTGCAGGTTGCGCCGGGCTTGCCTGGAGAAGATGACCGTGTACGGTCGTCCTGCCTCTGGTCCGGGCGATCGCGGATCGCCGGTCACGATGTTCCACGCCGGCGCCGCTCCAGTTCGGCGCGGACCTGAGCGGCGTCGAAGGTATCGCCGGCGGCGAAGTCTTCACGGGACTGCCGCAGGTCGGCGAGCGCCTCGTCATCGCTGAGGATGTCAAGGGTCTCTTGCATAGATTCGTATTCGGCGACGGAGATCAGCATGACGTCAGCGCGGCCATTGCGGGTGATGGTGAAGTGATCGTGCTCGCGGGCGACCCGGTCGGCGAGTTCGGCGATCCGGGCCTTCGCTTCCGTGATAGGTATGGTCTCCATAGAGGCCAGTATAGAGACCGGTCATAATTATGGCCATTATTAAGGTCTCGTATGCTTGTCTGTCGACATCCTCGGCCTTCTCGTGGGATCGTTCACCGGACGAGCCCGTTGAATCGCTCGGCTCGGAACGCGGAATCATCACCAAGGTGGAAGTAGATGTGACCCTCAAGCGAGCCGTCAGGGTTGAGCGCGGCCCAGCCGCGGCGTTCAAGCTCTTGGCCGCCGAGGAGCACGCTGATGCGTTTCTCGCCTTCTACCGCGAGCACCGTAGCGACAACTGGATCAGCTCGGACCTGCTGCGGATCGAGGTCAGTCGTGCCGTGGCACGGAACTGGCCCGCGCTGATCCCTGATGCGCAGCGGCTGCTTGATGCGTTCGAGTATGTCCAGATGGATGAGGACGTGGTCCGCTCTGCCATCGTTGAGCCCGACCGGCTGCTACGCTCCCTGGACGCGACTCATCTGGCAACCGCACGGCTGCTCGGCCCGGAACTCACCGCCCTGCTCACCTATGACGACCGGCTCGCCAAAGCCGCTGCGGATGCCGACATACCCGTCCTCGCGCCGCAGGATACCTGAACGTGCCCAGGTTGTTCCAGGGCTGTCCGTCATCGCGCTGGCCGGAGAACCTGGTCACGCCGGCCAGGCCATAGCGCGGGCAAAAGAAATGTCGTAACCTCTGGTTCGCCTTGCCGACGCCGTTCGGTCCGAGCAGGGCGAAGATCGTGCCCTCGGGAACGGCGAGGTCGATGCCGTCGAGCACGACCTTGTCGCCGAACGACTTCCGCAGGCCGGTGACGGCGATCGCCGCCGGGCGGTGGCCGCCGGTAAAGCTGTTCATGGGGTCTCCGTTCAAGGGGACGGCGTGTCAGGCACGCCGGATGATGATGTCGCCGAAGGCCGTCTGGGCATGCACCTCGGCCGTCTCGTCGGCAGGCTGCGGGGTGTCCGTGGCGGCCAGGCTGTTGCGCACGTGGCCCATTCGCGTCTGCGCGTCCACCAGTGCCGCGGTACCGGCCGCGATGCCGATCTCGATCTCGCCCATGCTGGTCTTCAGGCTCGTCGTGCCCCGGGAAACGCGGCCGACGCGGAGGGTGCCGTTGGCCGTCTTCGCGGTCACGTCGGCGTCGGCCCGGTCGATCGAGATGGCGCCGTTGCTCGAGGTGACCTGCAGGCTGCCGGTCACCGTGCCGATCCACGTCTCGCCGTTGGCGTTCCGGACCACCGCGGGGCCGTCGACCTCGGTCAGCCGGACGGTGCCCGTGCCGGTCTTGATCTCGGCGCCGCCGCGCACGACGCCGACGCTGATGCCGCCCGCGCCTGTGGTCAGCTCGGCCGCCCCGGTGTCTTCCAGGTCGATCTCGCCGGCGCCGGTCTTGGCCCGGCACTCGCCCAGCTGCCCGGTGCACCGCAGCGCGGCGACCCCGGTGTCGGCGCGCAGCCGGGAGCCTGCCGGCAGGCCGATGGTGACGTCGACCGAGCCCGGCTTGCCGAAGAGCGAAGGCCCGACCAGCGAACGCGGCAGACCGCGCTGCCTCGGCCCCCTCACCACGAGGCCGTCGGGGGTCATCTCGACGCGGGTCTGCTCCGCGGCGCGGACGTCGGGCTCGTGCGACGGGTCGCTGGGACTGACCTCGACGACGGTGTCGGTGCGGTCTTGTGCCGCGATGCGCAGGTCGCCGACGGTGAACTCGACGGTCGCCAGGATCGGCTTGGGTGTCTCGAACGTGGGCATGGTCGTACCTCCAGGTGTGCGGATGAGCGGTCCCGCGACCGGGACCAGGGGGGAAGAGATCTCGAGGCGGCCGCCCGGTGCATCAGAAGAGCCGGGCCGCCGCGGGGCTACCGGACCCAGCCGGTGAAGTGCTGGCCGCCGGCGGCGGCCCGCCGGGGGGCGGCACCGCCCCCTAGGGTGGCGTCTGCGTCGAGCGCGGCCGCGGCGGCCCGGACCAGCCACCCGTTGACCGATAGCCCGCTGCGGTCAGCGGCCTGCTCGATCCGGTTCTTCAGATGCTCGGCGAGGCGGAGGTTGATCCGCGCCATCGCGCCGTCGTCTCCCTCGGGCGCGGGAGGCAGCGCCGCGCTTGACGGCACCGGCCCTGCCTCGGCGTACGGCTCGGCGGGGGGCGGCGTCACGACGAACTGCGGCTCCCGCCCGTGCAGCCGGACATGGACCGAGCCGGGCGCGAGGTCGCAGGTGATCTCGTCGGCGGCTGCCGACAGCGCCTCGAGCAGGGCGAGCCGCACGGACGACTCCAGCGGGATGATCAGCCGCTCGGCGACTGTCATGGCCTCGTCTCCGGCTGCCTCAGCCGCGAGAGCGAACTCCTGGCGGAGGGTTGCGACGTACGGTTCCAGTTCCATGACGCCAGTATGGCACCACAGTGGCACCATGTCAAGTCATGCTGTGCCATTATGACGCCATCATGGTGCCAGACCCCTCCCCGGTCGACGCTCTGGCGCGGGGCGCGCACCACTGCCCGTTCTGAAAAATAAAGAACTTAAATTCTTTTCCAGAACGGGCGGTGGTGCGTCTCAGCGGTACCGGTGATCGTCCCGGGCCGCAGCGAGCGTGTTGTCAGGCGGCGGGTGACGGTCCGGGCACCGGTTCGGGTACCGGGGTGATCGCGGGCTTTGCCGGAACGGCCTGCAGGCGGCGCAGGACGGTGGGGGCGATGCGGCGGTAGGCGGCCGGGTCGACCGGCATCAGCCAGTGCCGGGTGCGGACCGCGGCGCTGATGTTGACGCCGAGGTCGCCGGGGACGCGCTGTGGGCGGTGACCGAGGAGATGCAGGCGATCGCCGCGCTCACCTCACGAGAGCGGCAGCTCATCGAGTTCGCCGGGCGCGGCCTGTCCAACGCCGAGATCGCCGACCGGCTGGTGCTGTCGGTCCGGACCGTCGAATCCCACCTCTACCGGGCGATGCACAAGCTCGGCATCACCAACCGCCGGGACCTGCCGGCCCGACCGGGGGCTGCTTGTCCGGCCTGACTTGCTGAAATAGCAGCGGCTGGCGCACGGTTATGTAGATGTACGATGCGCCCGCACCCAGCGGGCGGCACCTTCTGCAAAAGGACCACAGTGTCAGACAACTACCGCAAGGACCCACAGACC
>JBOHCG010000559.1:0-5331 GCA_050698735.1 Streptosporangiaceae bacterium
GCGCGGCGTCGGCGGCGGCCAGGCCGGTCGCCGGGTCGACCAGCGCGGACACGTGCGCGGCCAGCCGCGGGTCCAGCCACGGCTCGCGGATGTACGGCGGGTAGATGGTCAGCCGCTCGCGCAGGGCGAAGCCCGCGGCGGCGGTTCGGGCGGCGAGCTCGTCGATAGCCGGCCAGGGGCGTTCGGGGTTCACGTGGTCCGGGGTCAGCGGGGAGACGCCGCCCCAGTCGTCGATGCCGGCCCGCAGGATCAGGCCGTGCTGGTCGCCGACCAGGTTGGGCGGCGCCTGGATGCGCGCCTTCGCGCCGAGGACCAGCCGGGTCACGGCGATCGTGGCGGCCAGGTCGTCGAGTTCGGCGTCCGGCACGTCGCGCATCTTGGTGTCCGGCTTGGCCCGGAAGTTCTGCACGATCACTTCCTGGATGCCGCCGTACAGCCTGGCGACCTTCCTGATCGCGAAGATCGACTCGACCCGCTCGGCCGGCGTCTCGCCGATGCCGATGAGGATCCCGGTGGTGAACGGGACGTTGCAGCGGCCCGCGTCCTCGAGCACGCGCAGCCGGACCGCGGGATCCTTGTCCGGGCTGCCGAAGTGCGGCCCGCCGGGCTCGGCGAACAGGCGGGTCGCGGTGGTCTCGAGCATCATCCCCATCGACGGGGCGACCGGCTTGAGCCGCTGGAAATCCTGCCAGCTCAGCACGCCCGGATTGAGGTGCGGCAGCAGGCCGGTCTCCTCAAGCACGCGGATCGCCATCGCGCGGATGTAGGACAGCGTGTCGTCGTAGCCGCGGGCATCTAGCCATTCGCGGGCCTGGCGCCAGCGGAGCTCGGGCTTGTCGCCGAGGGTGAACAGGGCCTCCTTGCAGCCCATGGCCGCGCCGCGCCGCGCGATGTCGAGGACCTCATCGGGTTCCAGGTACATGCTGGTCAGCCGGTGCGGCACCGTCACGAACGTGCAGTAACCACAGCGGTCACGGCACAGCCTGGTCAGCGGGATGAAGACCTTGCGCGAATAGGTGATGATCCCGGGCCGGCCCGCGGCCTCCAGGCCGGCGTCCCTGGTCCGGCCCGCGTAGCCGAGCAGCGCGTCCAGCGCCTCGCCGCGCGCGTGCATCAGGATCGTGGCCTCGCCCGGGTCGAGCGCCTTGCCGTCCCTGGCCCGGGCGAGCGTACGGCGCAGCCCTGAGGCGGTGACCGAGGTCCCGCCGGCTTCTCGGCCCGTTTCCACCGCTTTGCCCTCGCTGCCCTCGCTGCCCTCTCGGCCCGTCTGCGACCCTTTGACCTCGCCGTCCTCTCGGGCCGTTTCCGCCCTGTTGACCTTGCCGTCACTCCAGTTGCCCCGGGAAGCACTCATGCTCGCACTTTACGCGGCCGGGGCATACGTCCCCTTCGCTGGGCTGCGGCGCGGGCGATTCAGAAGGCGCGGTAGTCGCGGATGGGCATCCGGGGGCCGCGGCGCGGGGGGGCGCTGCCGCCGAGCTCGATCAGCCTGGTCACCCGGTACCTGTGCCCGGCGTAGGGCGCGAGCAGCTCGAGCATGCCGGCGTCGTCGGTGATCCGGCCGGCCAGCGTCCAGCCGACCATCCTCGGCAGGTGGTAATCGCCGACCGAGACCGCGTCCGGGTCGCCGGCTGCCCGCTGCCTGATCTCGGCCGAGGTCCAAGGCCCGATGCCGGGGATGGACCGCAGACGGCGGTCGGCGTCGGCCGGGTCGATGTCGGTGACCTGCTCCAGCCGGCCGGCCAGCCGGGCGGCGGCGATGATCGTCCTGGCCCGGACGCCCTCGACCCCGGCGCGGTGCCAGTCCCAGGACGGAATGCGCGCCCAGACCGCCGTCGGCGGGCACACCCGCATCCCGTCCGGGGCCGGTCCCGGCGCGGGCTGGCCGAAGCCACGCAGCAGGATCCGCCAGGCGCGGTGCGCCTCCTGCCCGACCACCTTCTGCTCGAGCACGGCGGGCACGAGCGCCTCGAGGACCCGGTCGGTGCGGCCGACGCGGAAGTTCGGGTGGCGGAGCACAAGCTCGCTCACGATCGGGTGACGGGCGGCGAGGCCGGACGGGTCGTCGTGCGCGCCGAGCTGGGCCGGCAGCCGGTCGAGCAGCCAGCCCGCGCCGGGGCCCCAGGCCTGCCCGGTCACCAGCGTGCCGGTCGACGCGATGCGCACCGTGCCGGGGCCGTCCGGCGTCAGCGAGGTACGCCACACCGCTCCCGCCGCGTCCACGCGATAGGCGGGATCGCCGCCGCCGCGACGGTGTACGGACAGCGTGAGCCGGACGTCCACGGCAAACGGCGGCCGCCACGCGCGGCGCAGCCCTCCGCCCGGCGCCGCATCAAGGCCCGGCGCCGCGATCCGGCCTGGCGCCGGCTCCGGGGTCAACGCGGTCGCGCCGTCAGACGTCGGAGGAGAAGCGGACCGAGGTCGGCTCCAGCCGCACGCCTGGCCAGATCCGGGCGCCGCCAACAAGTTCGTTGCCGGATCCGATGAACGCGCCGTCGCCGATCACCGCGTCGTCAAGCACGGCGCCCGGCGCCACGACCGCGCCGCGGCCGAGGATGCAGGCGCGCACCACGGCGCCCTCGCCCACGACGGCCGAATCGAACAGGATACTGCCGAACACGGTTGCCCCCGCTGCCACCGACGCCCCGGCGCCCACGACGGTCCCGCCGGAAACGGAGGCGTCAGGCGCGACCGACGCGCCGTCGAGCACAAGCCGCTGCCGCGGCCCGTCCGGTCCGGGCACCGCAGGCGCGGGCAGCCGGCCGAGCACCAGGTCACACGAGCCGCGCACGAACGTCTGCGGCGTTCCGACGTCGAGCCAGTACGCGGACTCGCGGTAGCCCATGACGAGTCCCCCGGCCTCGATCAGTGCCGGGAACGTCTCCCGCTCCACCGATACCGGCCGCCCGGCCGGGATCTGGTCGATGACCTCGCGCCTGAACACGTAGCAGCCGGCGTTGATCGCGTTGGTCACCGGGTCCGGCGTCTTCTCAAGGAACGCCAGCACCCGCCCGCTGTCGTTCGTCGGCACGACGCCGAAACGCGACGGGTCCGGCACCTCGACCAGGTGCAGCGTCACCGCGGCGTCGGCCTTGCAGTGCAGGTCGACCTGCGCGCCGAGATCGTGCCCGGACAGGATGTCGGAGTTGAGCACGACGACGGGATCGGCGGGCCCGCCGCCGCGCAGCGAGGCGGCGGCGTTGCGGATCCCGCCCGCGGTGTCTAGCGGCACGTCCTCCTGGACGTAGTCGATGGACAGGCCGAACGCCTCGCCGTCACCGAAGCACGCGGCGAACATGTCCGCCTTGTAGCAGGTCGCGAGGACGACGTGGGTGACGCCGCCGGCGGCGGCCCGGGCGAGCAGGTGGGCGAGGAACGGGACGCCCGCGGTGGGCAGCAGGGGTTTGGGCGCCGATAGCGTCAGCGGCCGCAGTCGCGTCCCTTGACCCCCGACAAGAACAATCGCCTCAAGAGGTTCACGCGGCATGACGATACGTTACACCTTGCTGACATCTGAGGGATCCTGTTCGGCCGCACGGCGGTAGCACGCCATGTGCGCCTCGGCCGACGCGGCCCAGGTGAACTCCTGCGCCCGCGCGTGCCCGGCCACGCCGAGAGCCTCCCGCCGCGCCGGGTCGTCGATCAGCACGCGCAGCGCGTCACGGATGCTGCCCGCGTCCGGCTCGGTGTAGGCGACCGCCTCGCCGCCCACCTCGGGCAGCGAGGTGCAGTTGGTGGTCAGCACCGGGGCGCCGCAGGCCATCGCCTCGAGCACGGGCAGGCCGAAGCCCTCGCCCCGGCTCGGGAACGCGACCACCATGGCCCCGCCGAGGAAGCCGGGCAGGTCGGAAAAGCGCAGGTAGCCCGGGCGGATCAGGCGCAGGTGCGGCGGCACCGCCGCCACCGCGGTGTCCACCTCGTCGCTCCAGCCGCCGCCGCCGCCGAGGACGAGCGCCGGCGGGTCCGCGATGTCCGCGACGGCCCCGGCCCAGCCGGTGATCAGCGCGGCGACGTTCTTGCGCGGCTCGAGCATGCCGAGGAACGCGATGTAGGGCTTGCCGTGCAGGCCGAGCCGGTCGGAGACTCCGGAGACCTGCTTGGGGTCGGGCCGGTGGAACAGCCGGTGGTCCACCCCGTGGTAGGCGACGTCGATCTTGGTCGGGTCGGCGCCGAGGACCCGCTCGAGCTCGTCCCTCGTCGCCTTGGACGGCACGATGAGCCGGGCCGCGCGGCGCGCGGCGGTGCGGATCGCCGACTTGAAGAACATGGCGCTGACCTGGCTGTACAGCTCGGGCTCTGTGAAGAAGGTGACGTCGTGAACGGTCACCACGGTGGGCCTGCCTGGCCGCAGCGGCATCGAATAGAACGGCACGTGGATGACGTCGGCGTTCAGCTGCTGCGCGACGACGGGCAGCCCGCTCTGCTCCCAGGCAAGCCGGGCGGACCGGTGCGACAGCGCGGTCGGGCCGGTGACGACGCGCGCACTCGGCGCGAGCCGGCCGTATCGTTCCTCGTCGGAGCGCTGGCAGACGACGGCAAGGTCCTGGCCGGCGACATCGAGCGCGCCGACGAGACCATCGACGTACCGGCCGAGCGCCCCCCGGTCGGCTGGCACGTCAGTCGCATCAACAAGTACGCGAGGTGCCACGACCGCACTTGCTCCTCTCCTGGGTCATCCCGGCAGGCAGCGCGAGGCATGCCTGCGTGGATGTCCCGTCACGATGGAAGCCTACGCCCTGCGCCAAGTCAGACCGCGCACTTACCCCCCAGGCTAGGCCGCGGGTCCGCCCCCGCGTCGAGCACGGACGAGCACGATGGCCCCGCCATCGGCGGTTGCGGTGCGGTCCGACGCGGCTACCAGCGGTAGCGCCGGCGCGGCGGCGTTGAACCCGATCCTGCCGCCGTGGGCGGACAGGCCGAGGTAGAGCCGCTGCGCCCACGGGGTCCTGAACTGGTATTCATGGGCGGTCACGCGCAGCCCGCGTTCGGCCAGCATGGCGGTGAGTTCGTGATGGGAGTAGGTGCGCTTGACCCGGTACTTCTCGCAGTGCGCGCGCAGCAGCGCAGGCCACCGCTCCGCCAGCGTCAGCGCGTCCGCCGACATGACAAGCTCGCCGCCCGGCGCGAGCACCCGCGCCATCTCATCCAGCGCGCGGGCGCCGTCGTCGAAATGCTCGATCGCGCAGATGGACATCACCCGGTCGAAGCTCGCGTCCGCGAACGGCAGGTCAAGCGCGTCGCCGCGGACCAGCGCGGGCGGGGCGGCCAGCCCTCGGCCGCGGCCGAGCTTGGCGCCGGACAGGTCGAGCGCCACCGCCCACGCCCCGCGCC
>JBOHCG010000560.1:0-5328 GCA_050698735.1 Streptosporangiaceae bacterium
GTAGCGCAGCAGGACGCGGCCCTCGATCAGCGAGGCGGGGACCGGGCCGAAGCGGCGGCTGTCGGTCGCGCCCGCGGCCGGGTTGTCCGAGGTGAGCCACCAGCCGCCGGCCAGGCGGCGGGCGGCGCGCTTGACGAGCAGGAAGTCCGGCCGGTCCGGGTGGCGGGCCACGACTATCTGGCCGGGGCGGATCCTCGCGGTCCGCCTGGCCAGCAGCCAGTCGCCGGGGCGCAGCGCAGGCTCCATGGACCGTTCGGCCACCTTGACCCGCAGTAGCGGCCAGTGCATCCATCCCTCCCGGTGTGGCGGCAAAGCGGCGCGGTAGTGTCGGGTCTGCAAGTTAACGAGTCGGAGAAAGGGAATCGATGAGGCTGCTTACCCGCCTGCTCGAGCCGAAGGCCATCGCACACGCGCACTGCGACCTGCCCTGCGGAGTCTATGACCCGGCGCAGGCCAGGATCGAGGCGGAGTCTGTCAAGGCCATCGCGGAAAAGTACCAGCAGAACACGGACCCCGAGTTCCGCACCCGGGCCATCATCATCAAGGAGCAGCGCTCCGAGCTGGTCAAGCACCACCTCTGGGTGCTGTGGACCGACTACTTCAAGCCGCCGCACTTCGAGAAGTACCCGCAGCTGAACCAGCTGTTCAACGAGGCCACCAAGCTGGCGGGCGCGGCGGGCACCAAGGGCAGCATGGACCCGGCCGTGGCGGGGCAGCTGCTGGGCAAGATCGAGGAGATCAGCAAGATCTTCTGGGAGACCAAGCAGGGCTGAGACCCCGCGCTATCGTGGATCGTCACCTCCTGAGGTGGCGATCCACGATTTTCTGAATATGCTCTGAGCTGGGGTTTCACTGTGAGCTTAAGGTGCGCAAGCCGCGCGCCGCGTTTATTGTCAGTATCGGAGGGCGGTAGGTTGCTTGCAGTGGGTGGCGACCGGGACCTGCCCAGAGGAGAGATGTGACCGAAGACACCGCCGCGACGAAGGCCGTGCCTGGTCCGAGGGACCCGGAGGCGGCGCAAGCGGAACGCGAGCTGCCGCGAGACCACGTGCAGGTGTGCTTGCCCGCCGAGGGCGCGTACTTGTCCGTGCTGCGGACCGCGACCGCGGGCCTGGCGGCGAGGCTGGATTTCACCCTCGACGAGATCGAGGACCTGCGCATCGCGGTAGACGAGGCCTGCGCCATGCTGCTCACCCAGGCGATACCGGGCACCAACCTGGAGTGCGACTTCGATCTGGACGCCGAGGAGATGACGATCATCGTGTCGGTGGTCGCCGCGCGGCCGCGCATCCCCGCGCGCGACACGTTCGCCTGGACGGTGCTTTCCGCTCTCGCGGGCACGGTCGATTCCCGCCTCGGGCCTGATAACCAGGTGTCCATCGTGCTGCGCAAGCGCCGTGGCGCACCTTCGGGGCCGGGGTCCGGGTGAGCAACGAATACGAGGTCCAGGTGACCGAGGATCTCGAGGTCATCCAGGCGACCGCGGAAATCAGGATCGCCCGTGGATCACCGGACCGGGCCCGGGCCAGGGAGCTGTTCGAGCGCCTTGCGGTGCTGCCGCCCGACGACCCGGAGCGGGCGCGGATCAGGGGCTACCTGGTCGAGCTGCACCTTCCGCTCGTCGAGTACCTGGCCAGGAGGTTCAGGAACCGGGGCGAGTGGCTCGACGACCTGACCCAGGTGGCGACCATCGGGCTGATCAAGTCGATCGACCGCTTCGACCTGGAGCGGGGGGTGGAGTTCTCCACCTACGCCACGCCCACCATCGTGGGCGAGATCAAGCGGCATTTCAGGGACAAGGGCTGGGCGGTGCGGGTGCCGCGCCGGCTGCAGGAACTCAAGCTCTCCCTCACCAAGGCCATCGGCGACCTGGCCCAGCGGGAGGGGCGCGCGCCGACCGTCAGCGAGCTCGCCGCGCACCTGCAGATGAGCGAGGAGGAGGTGCTCGAGGGGCTGGAGTCGGCCAACGCCTATTCCACCGTGTCGCTCGACGCACCGGACTCCGGCGATGAGGATGCTCCGGCGGTCGCCGACTCGCTCGGCATGGTCGACGACGCGCTGGAGGGCGTGGAGTACCGGGAGTCGCTGAAGCCGTTGCTCGAGCAGTTGCCGCCGCGGGAGAAGAAGATCCTGCTGCTGCGGTTCTTCGGCAACATGACCCAGTCCCAGATCGCCGCCGAGCTCGGCATCTCCCAGATGCACGTGTCCCGGCTGCTGGCCCGCACGTTGACCCAGCTCAGGGATGGGCTTACCAACGACGACTAGGGCTTAGAAGGCCTGTTGAGGGCGCGCAGGCCGACCGGGGTGAACAGGCCGGCCACGCAGACGGCGGCGAGCGCAAGCGCGGGCACGCCCCATTCCGGCCGGTGCCCCTGCAGCGTGAGCACGCCGCCGATGACGACGAAGAACTGCGTCATGACGGCCGGGGTCCGGCTCCACGGCCTGGCCCTAGCGATCGCGGCCGCGATCGCGGCGAGGCCCGCGGCCGTGCAGAACGCGATCAGGGTGAGCGCGACGCCGCTGCCGAGCTGGTAGGACCGGCCGTCTGCGGTGGACACCGCGGCGAAGACGCCCGCCACGCACAGGCCAACCGCCTCGACGGCCTGGGCGGCCGCGGCCAGCCACAGCGACGAGGGCACAGGCTTCGCGGGGCTTGCGGGGCTGGGGGGTTCCTTGGCGTCTGTGGGGCTAACGTGCTCTTCGGGACTTGCGGCACCCTTAGTGTTCGCGTGCCCTTTGGGGCTCGCGGACTTCTTGGAATTTGCGGATCCCTTGGGGTACACGGGTCCCTTGGGGCTCGCGGAGCCCTTGGAGGTTACGGACGCAGGGGGGCTGGCGGGCCGCATGGAACCAGCCGGTCGCTTCGCCATTTTCCGCATCAATCCCTCGAACATCCGGGGCCGCACCGGATCCCAGCTTAGGCGGCGGTTAGCCTAGGCGAGTGCGCGGCCTCCTGATCGTCAACCCGAGTGCGACCACCGCCACGGGCAACGCCAGCGACCTGGTGGTCCGCTCGCTCGACGGCCTTGTCGGCCTCGACGTCGAACATACCCGGCACCGCGGGCATGCCCGCGAGCTTGCCGAGGCCACCGCCGCCGAGCTTGTGATCGTGCTCGGCGGCGACGGGGCGATCAACGAGGCCGTCAACGGGATCATGAGCAGGCAGCATGGGGACCGCCCGCTGCTTGCGGTCATTCCGGGCGGCGGCGGCAACGTGCTCGCCAGGGCGCTCGGGCTGCCGGTCGATACCCGGGCGGCGATCGACAGGATCAGGGACGTGATCGCCGCCGAGCGCTACCGGACGATCGGGCTCGGGCTGGCCGGCGACAGGTACTTCACGTTCAGCGCCGGGCTCGGCCTGGATGCCGAGGTCGTGGGCGAGGTCGAGCGACTGCGGGCCGACGGGCACCGGGAGAGCGCGCGGCTGTTCGGCTGGGCGATGCTGCGCCGCTACTACTCGGGAGCCGACCGGCGCGTCCCGGCGCTGACGGTGGAGCGCGACGGCCAGCCGCCGACGCCGCGGCTGTTCATGATCCTCGTGACGAACCACTCGCCGTGGACCTACCTGCGCGGGCGGGCGCTGCTGCCGTTTCCCGACCCGGATTTCAGCTCCAGCCTCGACCTGGTGGCGCTCGGCAGGCTGAACATGGCCACCATATTCGGCGCGGTCGGGCAAATGCTCTTGGTCAGGAGCCGGCCGCCGCGCGGGCGGCACGTGCTCACCGCCGCGGGCATTGACACGATGACGGTGCGTTCGGCCAGGCCGATCGCGTTCCAGGTCGACGGCGAATATCTCGGCGAGGCCGAAGCGGTCAAATTCCAATTCGTCCCGCACGCGCTCCGCGTCGTTGCGTTACCAGCGAGGGCAGGCTGAGGGCTGGCCGAAGGTTAGCCGAAGGTTAGCCGAAGCGGTGCGAGCAAAATGTGATCGATCTGACATGGAATTCACCTGAGGGTTAGCTGTGGCCCCTTGCGCTCGCCAACCGACGTTGAGAGGGTTAACGTGATGTCTGGCGCGGGGGCGCATCGCATCTGTCATCGGCATCGATGACTTCTGCGTCGCCTTCGGGGGGGCGCTCGGGCCGCTCGCGACCCGGGTCGAGTTCTTGCTCGGCATCGTGACGGTCCTAGGCAACTTGGACGGCCGCAACAATTTAGTCCAGCTCGTGAAATTCTTCACAAGCTGGAAGGAGTTTTCAACGCTGTATACCGGATGCACTCGCCCGATCATCCGGTCGCCGAGAAGGAGTGGACGTCATGGACTGGCGTAGCGAAGCCGCCTGCCGTCAGGTGGACCCCGAGCTGTTCTTCCCCATCGGGAACAGCGGTCCCGCGCTGCTCCAGATCGAAGAAGCCAAGCAGGTGTGCCGCCGCTGCCCGGTGGTGCAGGAGTGCCTGCACTGGGCGATCGATTCCGGCCAGGACGCCGGCGTCTGGGGCGGGATGAGCGAGGACGAGCGGCGGGCGCTCAAGCGCCGGACGATCAGGCTCCGCGCTCGCGCGCACGCCTAGTCCCGCCCTGGTCCCGCACTAGTCCTGTTCCGGGCCGACCGGAAGGTCAACCACCGCTTCGGTCCCGCCGCCCGGCCTCGGCGTGATCCTCAGCCGCCCGCCGAGTTCCCCGACCACCAGCGTGCGAACGATCTGCAGGCCGAGGCTGGTGGCCGAGTCCAGGTCGAATCCGGGCGGCAGGCCGACCCCGCTGTCCTCGACGGTCACCGTCAGCCGCTCCGGACCGCGGACCGCGGTCACCTCGAGCAGCCCCTGCCCCTGATCGCGGGCGGACTGCGGGAAACCGTGCTCAAGCGCATTCTGCAGCAGTTCGGTCATCACCATGGCCAGCGGAGTCGCCACCGAGGCCGAAAGCGGGCCGAACGATCCGGTGAGCTTCGGCACCACCCTGACCTCTGGTGCCGACACCTCCCCTGCCATCATCGCCACCCGGTCCGCGATCTCGTCGAAGTCGACGACCTCCTCTGAGGACTGCGACAACGTCTCGTGCACGACGGCGATGGACCCGACCCGGCGGACCGCCTCGTCGAGGGCGGCCCTGGCCTCCGGAGCACGCAGCCGCCTGGCCTGCAGCCGAAGCAGCGCGGCGACGGTCTGCAGGTTGTTCTTCACCCGGTGATGGATCTCCCTGATCGTGGCGTCCTTTGTCATCAGCTCGCGCTCCCGGCTGCGCAGCTCGGTGACGTCGCGGACTAGGACGAGTGCGCCGGTCCTGTCGCCGCCGACGATGAGCGGGATCGCGCGGAGATGGACCACGGAGCCGTTCGCCGCCACCTCGGCCTCGCGCGGCGCCCGGCCGGTCGCCACCACCATCAG
>JBOHCG010000561.1:0-5300 GCA_050698735.1 Streptosporangiaceae bacterium
CCCGGGTGGCCGGGAGAGCTATAGGTGCCACACGAACGTGCTGCCCGCGTGGTCGGCCGCGGCGAACTGGGTGCCGTCCTTGCTGAAGGCCACCGAACTCACGCCGTGCGTCTCCTGCACAGCGTGCAGGGGCTTGGTGACCCGGTCGGCCGCCCAGTCCCACAGGTACGCGCTGGCGTCTGCGTCGCCGACTGCGAGCACCGACCCGTCCGGCCTGAAGGCCAGCGCATACACGCCTTGGCCGTCTGGGTCGGTCAGCGGGGTGCCGATCCTTTTGCCGGTGACCCAGTTCCACAGGTACGTAGCTCCGTCAGAGTCGCCGGTCGCCAGCACCGTCCCCTTCAGGGCGAACGCTACCGACTTCACTGCCTTCATGCCGGGAACGTGCAGGATCGTGTACGAGCCGGTGGCCAGCTTCCACAGGTAGACCTCGCCGTCGGCATCGCCTACGGCGAGCATTTTCCCGTCGGGGCTGACCGTGGTCCCGAGCGTCTCCTCGCCGGTTCGCAACACGATCCCGGATCGGGAGCGCCAGTCCGGGCCGTAGCCGAGTTCGGCCGCGGCCGCAAGCTTCACCGCGAACTCGTGGGCAGAGCCACCGCGCCGCCGTGGATCGGTATCCAGCGCGTGCGCCACCAGGTCCGCGACAGGGCGCGGGACGCCGGCCGGCCGCGGAATCGTCGCGGATCGCCGCCGTCGCCATTCACTCGGCTCGAATGGCAGCCTTCCGGTGAGCAACTCGAAAAGGATCACTCCCACGGCGTAAATGTCGCTGGCGGGTCCGAGCGGGGCCGCCTCAATCTGCTCCGGCGACATGTAAGCGGGAGTGCCCGTGCCCGAGTTGACCAGGGCCACGGTGCCTTCGAGAATCTTGGCCACGCCGAAGTCGGTGACTTTCGGCAGCCCGCCGACGCAGTCGTAGACGCGGACGATGTGGGGATGGTCCATCTGCGCAAGCAGGCTCGCCTCGTCGGCGAAGGCAGCCTGGGAAACGCGGGACGACGCAGCCAGGACCTTGATGGCCACATCCCGTTTCAGCCGCAGATGCCGCCCCGCAAGGACCATCCCGAACGCACCTGAGCCCAGCTCGTCGCGCAATTCATAAGCGGGCAGGAGACGAGCCAGCCGATCACGGTCAACGATCATCCGCCGCTACCATCCCGCCCCAATGACGTCTCTCCGGCCCCACGTCAGGTTTGCACGAATATAGCCTAGGCCCGCCCGGGGCGCAGGGTAAGAGATCCGCCACGGACTCGGAGAGCGGGCGCTGCCGGGGAACCACGGCCCGTTTTGCATAAAGATCTCTTTTTTGATCTTTTTTCCAAACGATGGTGGCGTATCCGTGCAGGTCAGTCTGGGTGCCCTGGGGCGATAAGGGCAGACTAAAGCGTGTATCAAGCGCGCTGGGCGATGCTCTGTGTTGGCGAGGGGTACCCGACCGGCCGCTTTGCGGGCGAGAATGTCGGACCCTCGCGGGAGAATCAGGGTAGCCAGCGGGCAAGGAGGCTCGCGATGCGGTCAGCAGTTCTCGACCTCAGCATCAGCGCCGTCCAGGCCGACGCGTTGTTCGCGTCGGCCGTGCAGCGCTCCGATGAACCCGATGCCGGGCAGGTCCGGCAGGCAATCGCCGCGGCGATCAGCGACCTGGGCGACCTGGGCTGCGCCGGGCGGGTGGCGCAGGCCTTCGGGGAGGACCCGGAGACCGCCGTGGCACGGATGCGCTGGGCGCGGACGGCCGTGGCGGGCGCGTTCGGCTGACGCGGTACGCCTGGCTGACGCGGTACGCCTGGCTGGGGAGGTGTGCCCGGCCGGGACGCGCGGCTACGTGGGTGTGGCCGGGTGAGGCTGGCGCGTTCGCGCGGACGGGGTAACCGCGAGGAGGTCGGACTGGCCTCTTGCTTAACGCGTTAGTGGTGGCTAACGTATTGACGTGGTTGACCTGGTCGCGGCGGTCGCGGAGCCTAACCGCCGACGGCTGCTCCAGCTGCTGGGGCGCGGTGAACAGACGGTGACCCAGCTGGCGGGGAACTTCGTCGTGAGCAGGTCGGCGATCTCGCAGCACCTTGGCGTGCTCGCCGACGTGGGTCTTGTCACGAGCAGGCGAGAGGGAAGATTCCAGTACTACAGCTTGAGTGCCGGGGGGATGGCCGCGCTGCGGGCAGAACTCGACGCGTTCTGGACGCGCGAGCTCGACATGCTCGTCCGTGACGCGCGGCCGGACGCGGCAGGTCCATGACAGAGAAAGGGGCCCCGATGCCTTTCGAGAAGTCAGTCGTCGTGCCGCTGAACGCCGACGAGACCTTCGCCCTGATCACCGAGCCCGACCGGCTGCGCCGCTGGCAGGTCATCACCGCGCGGGTCGACCTGAGGGCCGGCGGCGACTACCGGTGGACGATCGTCCCCGGGCATTCCGCCGGCGGCACCATCACCGAGGTCGAACCGGGCAGGCGGGTCGTCTACACCTGGGGCTGGGAGGGTTCCGTCGACCTGCCGCCCGGATCGTCGACCGTCACCATTACCCTCGAGCCCTCGGCGGGCGGGACGCTCGTCCGGCTGGTGCACGAGGGGCTGACCGACGAGCAGGCGGCCAGCCACGGCGAGGGCTGGAACCACTACCTCGACCGGCTGGTGCGGGCCGCAACCGACGGTGACGCAGGGGCCGACGAGTGGGCCGCGGCAGAGGAGTTCAATGCGATCACTTCCGCCGAGGCGACGCTGGCCATCTGCCAGCGCGTACTGCACGGCGCGGGAGAAGCCGACTATCACCGGCCGACGCCGTGCGCCGAGTTCGACATGACCCAGCTAGCAGATCACCTGATCGGCTCGATCACCGGGATCGGTTCGTCGGCGAGCGCGCAGTTCGGCGAGGCCGAGGGAACGACCCTGGAGTCCCAGGTCGCCACGCCAGCCCAGGCGGCGCTCGAGGCCTGGAACGCCCGGGGCCTGGACGGCCTGGTCAAGGCCGGCCCGGTGGAGATGCCCGCCGCGCTGGTGCTGGGCATCCTCTCGATCGAGTTCCTCGTGCATGCATGGGACTTCGCGCAGGCCACCGGCCAGCAGATCAGCGTTTCCGATGCGCTCGGCCAGCACGTCCTCGGCGTGGCCGAGCAGGTCATCAGGCCGGAACTGCGGGCTATGGTGGGTTTCGCCGACCCGGTGCAGGCCGGGCCCGACGCCGGCTACCTTGAGCGGCTCATAGCCTTCACCGGCCGCGCACCTTCGATTCCTTCATCCGTCTCATCTGCCAACTAGGGGGCAACAATGCCTGTACGCACCTCGTACGCCCAGGGCACGCCGAACTGGGTGGACCTGCAGACCACCAACCAGGACGCCGCGAAGGCGTTCTACTCCGGGCTGTTCGGCTGGACCTACGACGACCAGCCCATGGAGGGCGCCGTCTACGCGATGGCCATGCTCGGCGAGCACACCGTCGCGGCCATCGCGCCGCAGCAGCCGGAGATGGCCGCCGCCGGGGCGCCGCCGATGTGGAACACCTACATCGCCGTCGATTCGGCCGACGACACCGCGGCCAAGGTGCAGGCCGCGGGCGGCACGGTCGCGATGGCACCGGTCAACATCATGGACGCGGGCCGGATGGTCTTCGTCATGGACCCGGCGGGCGCGCCGGTGGCGCTGTGGCAGGCCGACAAGCACATCGGCGCCACATTGGTGAACGAGCCGGGCACGGTCGTCTGGAACGAGCTCATCACCGCCGACCCGAGCGTTGTCGCGTTCTACACCAGCGTGCTGGGCCTGGGCACGTCCACGATGGACATGAGGTCAGGACCGTACACGATGTTCGAGGTCGACGGGCAGTCCGTGGGCGGCACCACCGCGCCTTACATGCCCGGCACGCCCAACCACTGGCACGTGTACTTCGACGTGGACGACGCGGACGCCACCGCGGCCAAGGCGGCCGAGCTGGGCGGGTCGGTGCTCGCCGAGCCGTTCGACACGCCGGTCGGGCGCATCGCGGTGATCCAGGACCCGCAGGGAGCGGTGTTCAGCATCATCAAGTCGGCCACCCAGGAGTAACCGGACGCCTCGGATCACAGCGAGATACCGCCGTCCACCTCTAGGACGCGGCCGGTGAGGTCGCCGGCCTGCTCGGAGAGCAGGAACGCGACCCGGTCGGCGACCTCCGCCGCGCTGCCGAAGCGGCGCAGCACGATCGCCTCGGTCAGCCGCGCTGCGGGAGGCGTCGGGCATTTCCGCGGGTCACGGCGCCTATGGTGGCATAGTTGAGGCGTGGACCAGCTACGCATCGGGGTACTCGGTTCGGCGCGGATCACCGCGACCGCGCTGATAGAGCCCGCCAGTTATTTCCCGGCAGTGACGGTAGCGGCCGTGGCCGCGCGCGAGGCGTCCCGGGCGCAGACGTACGCCGCCCGGCACGGGATACCGGTGGCCTACGGCAGCTACGAGGACCTGCTCGCCGACCCGGATATCGACGCCGTCTACAACCCGCTGCCGAACTCCTGGCACGGGCCGTGGACGAGGCGCGCCATCGAGGCCGGGAAGCACGTGCTGTGCGAAAAGCCGTTCGCGTCCAACGCCGTCGAGGCGGCCGAGGTCGCGGCCGCCGCCGAAGCCGCGGCGGCCTCGGGGATAGTCGTGATGGAGGCCATGCACTACCGCTACCACCCGCTCGTTCAGCGGCTGCATGCCCTGGTGACGGGAGGGACGTTCGGCCCGGTGCGGCACATCCAGTGCTGGACCAACTTCGTCATCTCCAACCCCGGGGACATCAGGTACGACTACGACCTGGGCGGCGGGGCGCTGATGGACGGCGGGTGCTACGCCCTGGACTGCATGCGGCTGCTCGGCGGCGGGCTGTCGGTGGTGGCCGCGGTCGCCGATCCGTACGTCGCCGACGCCTTTGCCGACGAGGGCGGCGCGGTCGCGGACCGCGCCACCGCGGTCAGGGTGGCGTTCTCCGGCGGCGCGACCGGGTGGTTCGAGTCGTCGTTCACCAGGGACGGGGAGTTCCGGGCCGACGTGCACGTCGTCTGCGAGGACGGGCACCTGTGGCTGCGGAACTTCATCGCCGCGCACCGGGGCCGGCTTGAGGTGACCAGGAACGGCACCGTGATGGCCGACGAGAACGGCCACGGCGACACGACCTACCTCTGCCAGCTCCGGGCGTTTGCCGCGGCGATCGTCGGCGGCGAGCCGGTGCCCACCTCGGCGGCGCATGCGGTCACCACGATGCGGCTGATCGACGACGCCTACCGCGCGGCCGGGCTGCTGCCGCGATGACCGCGGACTTCACCGCGCCGAGGCCGGCGGAAGCGGCGCGG
>JBOHCG010000562.1:0-5289 GCA_050698735.1 Streptosporangiaceae bacterium
GCGTCCCACAGATCACGATCGGCCTTCGAGATGCCCTGCATAGCACAATTCTCTCAGGGAATCGAACACGGTGCCGGCGAAACACCCCGATCAGAGCCTACGAGTTGTTCAGTGCCGTCCTAGGTACGGCAGCGCCGCCGACGATCCCGCGCCGGCCGCGATGACGCTCGCGTTGACGAGCAGCCCGGTCGCGGACCCCGGCCCCGCCAGCCGGTCCGCCGCGGTCCCGAGCGTCTGCAGCGCCGCCGCCAGCTCACCGAGCTTGTACTGGCAGAACGCGGCGATGTTCGACGCCTCGGCGCGGATCGCGGGCAGTGCGGCGCGGCCGGCGAGGTCATTCCCGGCGGCGAATGCCGCGTCCCACCGGGATGCGAAGACCATGTCCATGGCGGCGCGCAGGTCGCGCAGGTCCCCGGCCACCCGGTCGGCGACCGCCGCCGCGCCCAGGCCGGCACCCTCGTCACCGCCCCCGTCGGCCCCGCCGGTCCCGAGGCACTCGCCGAGGACCGCGATCATGTCCGCGGCCCCGGTCGTTAGGGCGGCGTGCAGCGCCCGGGCGTCTGGGTCGGCGACCGTGAAGGGCGCGAGCTGCGCGCCGGCCCGCGAGCCGAGCGCGCGGTCGCGGATCAGGTCGGCGGCGCGGGCCAGCAGCAGGCCGGTCCGCGCCGGGTAGCCGTCGGTCGGCAGCCGCTCCAGCCAGCCGAGCAGACCGGGTGTGTCGGCCGCGGCGGCGGCCGCCCATGCCTGATACCAGCAGGCCTCCGGCGCCGGGAGGCCGAGCCCGCCGATGACCTGCGGAATGCCGAGTGCGAGCGCGTCGCGCGCCGCGGCCCGTCGGGTGCCAGCGCTCGCGGTCGCCAGCCGGCGGGCAACCGACGCGGCGGCGTCAGGATGCCACCGTGCCGTCAGGCCGCCGGCCGCAATGCTGCCCGCTGCCTGGGCGGCGAGCGCCTTCCACAGCCGCCCGGCCGCGCTGGTGACCGCGGGCCCCGGCACGTCGGCCACGGCGGCGTCGAGGGCGCCGAGCGGCATCTCGGCGGCGTGCCTTCCCGCCACCATCAGGTGCACCGACCGGGCCGACTCGTGCACGACGACACCGAGGTGCCGTGCCTGCCGCCAGCCGACGACGGCGACGAGCCCGATCCTCGGCGGCCCGGGGTCGCCCTCGTCCAGCGGCGTGCCGCACCGCGCGCACGGCGCGCCCGCCCCCTCGGCCGGCCCACCGCACGCGCGGCACCAGGACGGCACGCTCATTGCGGTCCGCAGCGGGCGATAAACTCGCTGAAGGCGGCGGCGATCGACGCGGCGAGCGCATCGGGCGTATCCGTCGTCAGCGGATAGAAGTCCATCCGCAGGCCCGCGATCGCAAGCCAGTCCGTGTCCGGCGGGGCGGCGAAGATCGGGGCCGGGCTGTCTACCTGGACGTCCGTGAGCTGACTGGCCACCGCGTCGGCGATGGCGTCGTCGAGTTCTGACCTTGCATCAAGGAGGGCGGGTGCCGGATCGGTCGGCAGGCCGTCGGCCACGATCAGCGCCGCGGGGGGCAGGCAGGCGATGCCGTCGGCGGCGAGCCGCGCCGCGTCGGCCCGCATCGAGTTGGCGAGCAGGCGCAGCCCGGCCGCCAGCGACGACAGGCCGACCGGGGGGACTTCCGGGATGAGCTTTATGTCGGCGGGGTCGCTGAGCCATACCAGGGTGTCGGCCTGGGTGCCATACCCGAGGATCGCGAGCAGCAGGCCGCCATCGTCCGCGGCCGCGTCGATGAGCACGGGCATCGCCTGGTCGCGGGCGGCCGCGAACCCGCCGCGCACGGTCGAGCCGGATAGGTCGAGCAGGATGTAGGCCGGCCGTACCGGGCCGTCGGGCGCGCTCACTCGCCGGTCCAGATGTTCGCCGGGGCGCCGCACTGGAGGATGTCGCCGCGGCGGGTGACCGGCATGGCCCAGACGCCGCCGGGGCCGGAGAGCGCCAGCCAGCCGTCCAGGTCCGGCCGCCCGTAACGCGCTCCCGCGGCGAGGACGCGGGGCGGCGGGGCGGCGCTGACCTGCGCGGGCCGGTCGATGCTGTGCCACTGGCCGCGCCCGCTCACCGCCACCCGAACGTCCAGGCTCAGCAGGTCGCCCTGCGGGGTGACCGCGACGGCGAACACCGCCTCGCCGACGCTGGCGAGCGCCGCGGCCGCCAGGGCGGTCGGCGGTTCCAGGTCACGCCACCCGCCCGCCTCGCTCATCGTCACGTCCCACCGGGCGGCTAGCAGCCGTCCCCGGTCGGTACGGCAGAGCAGCCATCCGGTCTGCATCGTGTCAAGGCACCAGTGCAGGCCGTCGAGGCGCTCGCCGTCTGCGCAAGGACCGGGCACCGGGGCGACCTCGGTGCCGGGACCCCAGGCACGGTCCTCGGTCAGCGTCATGCTCAACCGGTCCGATGTCCAGAGCACCGACAGGTCGCCGTCCGGATGCGCGAGCGCCGCCATCGGGTAGCGGGCCTGCTCACCGCCTTGGGGAGCGGCGAGCACCCTCGGCCCGCCCAGCCCCAGCCGTACCCCGTCGCGGCGCAGCGAGCGGATGCGGACGCCGTCGTGGTCGGTCCACAGCACGCGGCCCGGCGCGGTCTCCAGCGCTAGCGCGACGTCCCGGGAGCGCGGGGCGCGTACCGTCGCCACCCGCCGCCAGCGGCCTTGTGCCTGAACGCCGTCGACCACGAACACGCCCTGCATGGTCACCGCGGCGAAAACCGGCGTGCCGTCAGGCCCTACCGCCACGCGCAGCGCGGTCGGCAGCCCGGGCTCCTCGGCGGGCACGGGTTCCGGGCCCGCCACGAATTCGTAGGATGCGTCTTCGCCGCCCGCCGGCAGCGGGTCATCGTCCAACGGCTCGCCATCGAGCGCCCACGACCACACCGCAACCGTCCACCCCGCGGCGTCCGCGCGGCAGGCGGTCAGGTCGCTCAGCCGGGCGCGCGCCTCGACAACGTGGCCCCGTTCGACGAGTTCGGGCACCCCGGCCGCGGCGCCGAGCGCGAGCAGCCACCCGCCCCTCTCGTCGAACGGCGCGAGGTCGGCAAGCGCCCGGCGCAGCCGATCCGGCTCGGCGGCGAGCGTCGGGTCGAGTCGGAGGGCCTCGGCCAGCCCAGCCGCCGTGGCCGGCTCGAATGGCCCGTCCATGCGAATCCTCCGGTTCATCCGTGTGCCCGTTGAATACTGACGGTCAGCTGGTTCGCGCCGGTGTCCGTCAGTACCGCATAGCAGGCGGTTTTTTGCCGCACGCCCCGCGTGCGGTCATCAGCAGCACGCGGTCACGCCACCGGAGGGAACCATGAGCCTGGACAGCGCGAGCGGGGATGACAAGTATCAAGCCCTCGCCTTCTATATTGTCGCGGACGTCTCGTACTCCATGCAGGAGTCGGGCGCCCTGGTAGCGGCGAACCAACTCCTGACGGAGGTTCACGACGCCATCGTGGCGGCACCGGTGATCGCCGACGTCGTCAGGCTGGGCGTCATCGACTTCTCCGACGACGCCCAGGTGCTGCTGCGCCTCGGCGACCTGCGCGACGTGACCACGATCCCGGAACTGAGGGCACGGGGCGGCACATCCTTCGCCGCGGCCTTCCGGCAGCTGCGCCAGGAGATCGAGCGGGACATCCCGGCCCTCAAGGGGGACAACTACCAGGTCTTCCGGCCCGCGGTCTTCTTCATCACGGACGGCCAGCCAACCGACAGCCCGGCCATGCTGCAGACGGCGTTCGCGGAGCTCACCGCCAAGGACTTCAAGTACCGGCCGAACGTCATCCCGTTCGGGGTGGGCGACGCCACCAAGGCGTCCGTCGACCCGTGGGTCTTCCCCACCACCGGCGAGAAGCAGATGCGCAGCTACGTGGCCAAGGACGGGGCCGACCCCGCGAAGGCGATCACCGAGATGGCGCACCTGCTGATCTCGAGCATCCTGGCGTCGGCGGGCTCGGTGACCGACCCCAGTGCCACCGCCGCCCTGGTGTTGCCCGAAGACGAGGACGGGGACTGGCTGTGACCCTGGCGGCCAAGGGAACCACCGCCAGCCAGGAGCAGAACGCGATGTCCGGACCCGAGCAGGACCCCGTCGCCTGGCGGCGGCACGAGGACGAACGCTGGATCGTCGGAGACCCCGGCCGTCAGCACGAGATAGTGCCCTACCCCGCCGAGATCGCGGCGAGCCGGCCGGACACCACGATCGACGGCGCAAGCCTGCGCAGCATCGACTACCGTGCGGTCTCGCTGCGCGGCCTCGGCCACTGGGCCGAGAAAAAGCCCAGGCAGGACGCATACCTGCTGCGCATCAGCGGCAACAAGCAGTGGCTTGTCGGCTGCGTCGCCGACGGCGTATCCCAGGGCAGGTACTCGCACATGGCGGCGGACATCGCGTGCCGGGAGATCACCGGGCAATTGGCGGCCGCGCTCGACGAGCAGCCGGCCATCACCGCCCCCGACGACTGGCGCAAACTGGCCGAGGAACTGCCCTGGCAGCAGGCCGTGGACCGGGCGAGCGCGGCGATGATCGCCAAGGCGAGCACGGGAACGCGCGACCCGGAGCACTTGGGACCGGAGCACCAAGGGCCGCTGGACGCCCGGACGGTGCGGGCAGCGATGGCCACCACGGCGGTGGCATTCGTGGTCGCGGCAGAGGCGGCCGAGGACGGCCAGGTGCCCTACGCGCTCGCGGTCGCGGCCGGCGACTCGTCGGCGCTGACCCTCCGCGGCGGCCGCTGGCACCCCATCACCGCGGTGAAGAACGCCGGGAGCGATCTCGCCTCCAATGCCGTCCTTGCCTTGCCCAGGGAGGTCCAGGTCGCACCAGTCGCCGGGTTCCTGCCGCCGGGCGAGGCGCTCGTGGTGGTCACCGACGGGATCGGCGAACCCATGGGCACGGGCGCCGGTGAGGTCGGCCAGTTCCTGGCGGCGCACTGGTCGCGGCCGCCGGACCTGTTCGCGTTCGCCGCGCACGCCGCGTTCTACCGGCGCGGATTCGCCGACGACAGGACCGCGGTGGCCGTGTGGCACAGGCCAGGCACCGGGTGGCCCGACGAGCCCGACGCGGTCCACGAGCCCGACACGGTCCACGAGCCCGACACGGTCAACGAGCCCGACACGGTCCACGAGCCCGACACGGTCCACGAGCCCGACACGGTCCACGAGCCCGACACGGTCAACGAGCCCGACACGGTCAACGAGCCCGACACGGTCGGCGCGGCTGGCGTGGCCGAGGACGCCAGCGCGGCCGAGGACGTCAGCGCGGTCACCGGGACCGATGGGGCCGG
>JBOHCG010000563.1:0-5258 GCA_050698735.1 Streptosporangiaceae bacterium
CGCGTTCGTCCAGTCGACGGACCTGTAGGGACCGTCGTCATAGGTGAACGAGCCGTCGAGAAATCCGTCCTCCTGCATCCACGTCATGACCTCGGTGAGATTGGCGCCGTTGAGCACGCCGTGCCTCGTCGCCCATCCGATGGCCTCGTCATCGGAAATGAATACCTCGGGATTGTTGCACGCCTTTGCGAACGCTTCCTCCGCCGTGACGCAGTCGCCGTCGCTGTCGACCTCGGGCGCATGCAGGCCGTGGATCTGTCCTTCCGCGCCGTCCGCCGGCGACAGGTCCGGCTGGCCGCCTCCTCAGGCAGAGCGTCCAGCACGAACCTTGATTCACGATCAACGGGTGGATTAACAGGCGATTGCGCCCGAACGAACGGTGGTGCTCGTTCTGACCGCCGTCATGCGTCCCGGCGGTCCAGCAGCGTCCAGGCGATGGCGTACACGATGGCGACGAACAGGCACAGTACGCCGAATCCGGGCCAGGGCTGGAGGGTGTGGGCGGCGTGGTAGACGGTGGTGAGCTGGCCGCCGGCGTAGGTCGGCCAGAACTCGGTGACTGGGTTCCGCCATGAGTCCGGCAGCGCCTGGGCGATCACGGGGAGGACGAGCGTGACGGCTATCAGGGAGGCGATGCCGGCGGCCGGGTGCCGGAGCAAGGCCCCCGTGGCGACGCTGAGCACTGCCAGCGCGGCCAGGACCAGCCCGCCTCCCGCCACCGCCCGGGCCACCCCGGGATCGCCGAGCGCCGCGTGCGGGGCATGGCCGCCGGTGAGGGCCTGGCCTGCGAAGAACGCCGCGAAGCTGGTGACCTCGCCCACGACGAAGGTCACGGCGGCCAGGACCAGCGACTTGGCTGCCAGTACCCGGCCCCGCTTCGGGACGGCGATCAGGCTGGCGCGGATCATCCCGGAGGAGTACTCGGAGCTGATGGAGAGCACCCCGAGCACGGCGATGCCCAGCTGGGCGATGGCGAGCCCGCTCAGGCTGATCGCGGTCGGGTCCCAGCTCAGCTTGCCGGAGACACTGCTCCTGGCGTAGCCGTGGGCGGCGGCCGCGCTGATGGCGGCGCCCAGGCCGACGCCGAGCACGACGGTCACGGTCAGCGCCCAGAAAGTGGACCGGACCGAACGGAGCTTGGTCCACTCCGAGCGCAGCGCGTCGCCGAAGGTGGCTGGGCGGAAGGCCGGCCGGTGGTCCGGGGCGGCGGGGGCGATCGTGGCGTCGGTCATCGGGTCGCCCCGGCTGCCTGGTACTCCACGCTGTCTTGGGTCAGTTCCATGAACGCCTCCTCCAGCGAGGCCCGGACGGGGATGAGCTCGAACAGGACGATGCCATGGGCGGCGGCCAGCCGTCCCACCTCGGCGCTGTCCATCCCGGTGATCTCGATGACGTCGGGGCCGGTCCCGGCGTCCGTGACGGTGGCACCGGCCTCGCGCAAGCGGGCGGCCAGTTCGGCCGCCTGGGGGCTGCGGACGTGTACCGAATGCTGGGAACTGGACCGCACGAACTCATCCGCGCTGGTATCGGCGATCAGCCGGCCCTTGCCGATCACCAGCAGGTGGTCGGCGGTCAGGGCCATCTCGCTCATCAGGTGGCTGGAGACCAGCACGGTGCGGCCCTCGGCGGCGAGCCCCCGCATCAGGGTCCGGACCCAGTGGATGCCGTCGGGGTCCAGGCCGTTCACCGGTTCGTCGAAGATGAGCACGGCCGGGTCCCCCAGCAGCGCCGAGGCGATGCCGAGCCGCTGACTCATGCCCAGCGAGAAGCCCTTCGCCCGCCGCCCGGCCACGCTCTCCAGGCCGACGATGCGGAGCACCTCGTCCACCCGGCTGCGGGGGATGCCGTTACTGCGGGCCAGGCATAGCAGGTGGTCATAGGCCCGGCGGCCACCGTGCAGCGCCCCGGCGTCGAGGAGGGCGCCGACCTCGCGCATGGGCGCCGGCAGGTCGCGGTAGCTGCGCCCGGCGACGGTCACCGAGCCCCGCGTCGGCGCGTCCAGGCCCAGGATCATCCGCATGGTGGTGGGCTTCCCGGCGCCGTTGCGCATCATGTGCAGTCTGACCAGGGGAAATCGTTGTGCCCACGCGTGCTCGACTCAATCTCGCTGTGTACCGCGGCTGGGCCGTGGCCGACTGATTAGCCCCGGATCTACAAGTCAAGGAACGCGCGGAGTATCCGCCGCACGCCGGCCAGCTCGGCCGGGGTAACGGCGCCGATGCGGCGGTTCAGGCGCTCGTAGGCGACCGCCCGGGTGTCCTCGGGACGGGTAAACGACGGCAGCTTGCTCAGCCCCGACGCCGGTGACGTGACGGCGATCTGGTGGCGCAGGCCCCGGTCGCGGCTCGTGACCGGCACGACGAAGACGACGGCGTGCGGCAGCGACAGGTGGAGGGGGCCGGAAACGATGACGGCCGGCCGGCGGCCGGCCTGTTCCGAGCCGACGACGGGGTTAAGGTCAACCAGCCACACGTCACCCGGACGCAGCGGTTCGCTCATTCGTCGGGCAGCCCGTCGCTGGTCACCGCGTCCCACTCGGCCAGCTCGCCGGCATAGTCGGCCCATTCGGACGGGTCGGCCTGCAGGCGCGCGTAATCTGCCCGCACACCCTGCCAGAACCGCGCGTCCTCGACCTGGTCAAGGGCCCGCGAAAGCGCGGCGTCCATCGTGAGATGCCCCTCGTCCGCGAGGCGCTTGAGCCTGTCGCGCGTCGGCCCGGACACCTTGATGGTGGTCATCTCAGTCATACCTTCAGTATACCCACGCGGCCGATGGCCGGGATGGCCGCCGATCCTGGCGGGCGCGGGAATAGTCATGGTGGAGTCGGTCATGCGCTCATGGTATCGAACAAGTTGTCATTGATGGTTCACTGTACGCACAGGGTTGCGATTGGCAATGACGTGTTATGGGGACGCACGTTTGAGGTGTCATGGCGGTGACGGGACCACTTCACTCCCCGACTCCCCGGCGGTACCGCAGGAGCGCTCCTGAACCCCGGACAGGCGTGCGCACTGTACTGCGTCACCGCAGACGCGGGGCGGCGTACGCTTCTGCCGGTCCAGCGACCGCGCCCGGCGGCAATGACTGTCTCAATTCCGTAACGGGGTTGCCCGCGCCCTTGGGTCTACTCGTTCAGCTCACGTACAGGAAATTCAGAGCTGCTGCTCAGCCTCGTGCATAACGGCCTTACCTGGCTGGCCATGAGGGTCGTCTGTCACTACCCGGCCCGGTGAGCGTCCACAGCCACGCCGAGAATACTTCCGGTAGGATAAAGAGCATGAGTGAGCCTACCGGAAAGTACTCGATCACCATGCCACGCGACATCGCGGAAGCGGCCCGTGCCCGCAGCGGCCCGTCGGGCCTGTCAGGCTACGTCGCCGCGGCTGTCGCCCGACAGATCGAGCGGGACAACCTGAACGAGCTGATCGCCGTGGCGGAGGCCGAGCACGGTCCGATCACTGAGGAGGAGGTACAAGCCCGGCGTGAAGAGATGCGGCAGGCTCGCGCCGAGCAAGGCCACCCCCGGTCCGGGGCCGCGTGACCCGGACTCCCGCCACTCCGGCGGGCACGCTCGTGCTGGACAGCGAGGGGCTGGCGAAGGCGGTCCTGCGGGCGCGGGAGGTCACCCAGTGGCTGGCACTGGCACGAGCCGACGACCTGCGGGTGATCACCAGCGCCGCCACCGTAGTGGAGGTGGCACATCCGCGGCTCAGCCGCCCGGCGCTGGAGTGGACGCTGTCCCGCGTCGTGGTGGAACCGGTGACCGAACCGATCGCTCGCCACGCAACGGCCATTCTCGCCAGAGCCAGCCTGCACGGTCACCGGCATGCGATCGATGCCATGCTCAGCGCGACAGCCCTGGCCGCGCCCGGCCCGGTTACCGTCCTCACATCGGACCCCGAGGACATCGCCACCTTGTGCGACCGGAATGTGACCGTCACCAAGATCTTACGTGACGGTCCCGGGCACTTGGCTCGCGGTCAGGCGAGTTCCAGGCATTTCCAGTCGTTTTTCCAGAGCACTCGCAAGGCGCTGCAACGTCGCTTCCGTACAGATGTCTGCACGGAGCGCGGATGCGGTCAGGCCCGGATGGAGGTGTCTTTTATGAGTTTGTCGAAGATCACGTCGCGGTCCAGTCCGCCGGCGGCCATTCGCATCGCCTGCTCCGCTATCTCTGGAGGGGCACCTGCCCACAACTGGTCAACGAGCGTCCGGTAGGACGCCCACCGCTCGCGCGGGATCCGTCGTTCGCCCAGCCAGAGGTCGGTGATGCGGGAACGGCCATCGGGCATGGCTGGGTCGAGCGTTTCGGCGCCCGCGGCCCGCTCGTGGGGAAGGGGCACAGCGAGGTACCGCCGCCGCAGCACCTCCTCTGACAAGGTGTCGTCGCAGATAACGTCGTCGGGCAGATCTTCCGCGTACCGGTGCTCAGGTGCCCGGTTCGCTTCGGCCAGGCGCGCGCCGAAGTCGCGTAGGTCATCCTCGAGCTCGGCGAGGAGGCGGCGGCGCAGGCGCTTCGGGAGGTCGCATCGGTCGGCGGCCCAGCGTGCCCACGCCCGCATCGCCTGCGACACGTCTTCGGCCACCCTGGTCGGCAGAACCAGACTTGCCGGCAGCACGTCCCGGGCGAGCCGCCGGAAAAGGAGGGGGCCGGGCGGCAGCGGGTCACGGCCCAGCTGGTTCACGCAGATCATGACCAGGTCCCGTGGCAGGGAGCGGGCCACCGGGCTGGCCAGTTCCTGGCCTTCCGGCGAGGCGAGGAAGTCCGCGACGAGGCGCTCCTGCGCCTGTGCTGGCCAGCGGTCCGCAGCGGTCTGGGTGCCTCCGGACTGCTCGGCCCGCGACCTGGGGTCCGCGGCGGCAAGCGCCTCGGCGCGCTGCCCCGCCAGGCCGGCCAGCCCGCACGAGCTCTTGAAGTCCCCGGACTGCCGGTTCGACCACGGCACCGGGCCGTGCCGCAGGAAGGCATCGACTCCGGCCCGCAGCGCTCCGGCTGCCTCTGCCGGGGGAATCTCCCGGAGGTCGGCGCCCAGCCGGCGAGCCCACCGGGAGATGGCGGCGGTCTCCCCCGCGTCGCTGTCGTCCAGGTACACCGCGCTCAGGGAGGACGCTGCGCCGTGCCAGGCCAGGTCGCGCAGCACCAGCAGGGCATGGCGGTCCGTCCCGCCGGGATAGCTGAACTCGCACATGAGCGACGTGGATTCCCCGAACGGGTCGGTGACCATCCAGCACTTGCCCGCTACCACCTGGCCCAGTTC
>JBOHCG010000564.1:0-5252 GCA_050698735.1 Streptosporangiaceae bacterium
GCGGCCGGGCGCGGCGCGCGGCCTCGCGGGTCCGGGTCAGGCGCGGGGCGTTAACAGGCCGGCCTCCTCGGCCCGCCGCGCCAGGTCGGCGACGAGTCTGGGGTCGGCGAAGTCACCGAAATTCGGCACGTCCACGGCGAAGCGCATGAGGCTAATGCTCGCATGGCTGGGCTCTGCCTGGCGGCTGGGGTCAGCGGCTGGTCAGCCGTGGTGGACGGCTTCCGGCTGTGGCACACTACCCGGGTGGCCGCACTGAAGTTGCCTGGTCTGCCGTTCCCGCTCGAGCCCGCGGGCCACCCGCCGTCTGGCTGCCGGGTGCGGCACGGCGTGCTCACCCTGACCGGCGTGGCGGGCAGCGACCTGTTCATCGATCCGGCCCAGGGCGACGTGGCGGAGCCGCCGGACGCGGGCCGCTTCGTCGGCCTGCCGCCGGCCGGGGACTTCACGCTCACGGCGCTGGTCGGCGTGGAGTTCGGGAGCAAGTTCGACGCGGGCGTGCTGGTGCTGCACGCCCGCGAGCGGCACTGGGCCAAGCTGTGCCTGGAGTACTCGCCGCAGCTGCGGCCCACCGTTGTCACGGTGGTGACCAGGGGCGTCTCCGACGACTGCAACTCCTTCGTGGCCGACGCCGAGAGCGCGTGGCTGCGGATCACGCGGGCCGGCGCGGCCTGGGCCTTCCACGCCTCCGCCGACGGCAGCTGGTGGCGGCTGGTGCGCTACTTCGCGCTGTCCGGAGATGCCGCGGAGCTGGTCAGGGTCGGCTTCCTCGCGCAGTCGCCGGCCGGCTCGGGCTGCACCGCTACGTTCGACCGGATCGCGTTCCGGGCCGGGGCGCCCGCAGATCTGCGCGACGGCAGCTGACGCCGGTCTGCGCGACGCCAGCTGACGCCCGGCAATTGCGCGGAACCGGGCGAACGTGTTGTATTCGGATAATTACGTAAAGTTGATGCGCTCGGGCAAGTGGGTGGTTAGTGTTCGTAGTAGCGGTGGCTGCGCTGGGTCGGCGGCCGCTGGCGGTGCGTGCTGGCGTCGCGCGTTTGGTCGCGGACGGCCGGCGGTTGGTCGCGGTAGGCGGTTGGTCGTGGGGCTCGCGGAGGTGAGCTGAGATGAGTGCGCCGTTCCTGCGGGTCAGGGTGGAGCGTGATGGCGGCGTGTGCGTGCTGGCGGTCAGCGGCGAGCTCGACATCGCCACGACACCGGAGCTCGCCCGGCAGGCGGCCGCGGTGCTCGAGGATCCCCCGATGCGGCTGGTACTTGACCTGTCCGGGCTGGAGTTCATCGACTGCGCGGGCGCCCGGGCGCTGGCCGAGGTGGTCGAGGCCGTGCCGGCCGACTGCCCGGTAACCGTGGGCTCGATGAGCTGCATGGCGCAGCGTGTGCTCGGCGTACTCGCCGGGTTCGGCATGAGCCTGGAGCGTCCTGGCGCGACGGCCGCGGGCCAGGTCCCGTGGATGGTGCTCGACTCCCAGGTACTGCTGGCACGGGGACAGCAGCCGCGGCCGCAGAGCCGGCGGCGGCGGGCGGAAAGCCAGCGGCGGCGGGCGGAGATCGCGGGTCCGCTGCGACTTTGGCCGCGGGTCAGGGCGTTAGGCCGGCAGGCCCGCTAGCCGGGCCCCCTACCCGGGCCCCCTACCCGGCCAGGCAGCGGTCGGTGAAGGCGTTGCGGAACTTGCCTGCCGGGTCGCGCTGGGCCATCAGCTGAAGGAAGTCCGGCAGCCGCGGGTAGCCCTCGCGCAGCGTTTCCTGTGACGTGGTGAAGACCTTGCCCCAGTGCGGCCTGGCGCCGAACGGGGCGAGCTGCCGTTCGACGAGCGTGACCACGGGCAGCACCGAGCCGGGGTCGAGGACCCAGGTGAAGTGGACTCCCACGCTGTCTTGCAGGTAGCACGGGCTGAGCCAGAGCCGGTCCGCGGCCACCACGCGGATCTCGCAGATCTGCAGTACCGGGGCGACGCGATCGGCGATCTCCGCCACCGCGTGCAGGGCGGGCACGGCGCTCGCGATCGGGAGCAGGTACTCGGACTGGAGTTCGGCGCCGGCGCTCGGCCGGAAACCTGGCCGGAAGTGCGGCAGCCGGTCATACCACCGGCCGGGCACGCCGAGCTGCTGGGTGCACGTGTCCGGTGACCCGCCGGGCACCGGGTGCCGCTGGGCCTGCGCCGGGGTGGCGGTGAACCAGGGTGCCTCGGTGATTCTTGACGTCTCGCCCGCGCGCTGCTTGATCCAGACCTGGGTCAGCCGGGGTGCGCGCCAGTCGGTGAACATGCTCACGCTGTAGCCGCTGGCCATGATGTCGGCGAAGTGCTCATCGAGCACCTGCAGCGGAAGATCCTCGTAGACCCGCTGGCTGACCTCGAAGGACGGCACTACCTCGAGGGTCGCTCTTGCCACCACGCCGAGAGCGCCGAGCTGGACTGGGCCGTACCAGTCGTCCTCGCGGTCTACGGTCACCAGCTCTCCGTCCGCGGCGACCATCTCCATGCCGGTCACGGCCGCGGCCAGGCCGGCGTTCGCCAGGCCCGATCCGTGGGTGGCGGTCGCGCAGGCGCCGGCCACCGAGATGTGCGGCAGCGACGCCAGGTTGCGCAGCGCGAATCCCTTCTCGTCCAGGCGCACGGCCAGTTCCGCGTATGTCAGGCCCGCGGCAACCCTGGCTACCGAGGCGGCGGAGTCGATCTCCACCTCTGGCGGCAGGCCCGCCACGCTGACCTGAGCGCCGGGGGAATCGGCGATGTCATTGAACGAGTGGCCGGTGCCGAGGGCCCGGATGCGGTCGGTCCCGGCGACCAGGGCCTGCAGTTCACCGACCGTCGCGGGGCGGCTCAGGTCCGCTGCCCGGAACGTGACGTTGCCCGCCCAGTTTGTACGAGATCCGGCGTCCATGTTCGTTCTCCCTACCGTTTCCGTTGCCCAGCCGTGCATTCCCCGTGCTTTTCCCCTGTTTCCCCCCAACCCCCTGCGGATCCCCCAGTGCCGACGGCGAGCCTACCTGTCATCTGCTCTGCCATCTTTGGAAAGGATCCACCATGAGGATTGCCAGCCCTATCGGCGTCCGCGTTGCCGTTGCCACCGTGGCCTCAGGGGCGCTTGTCGCGGGGGCGTTTGCCCTGATGTCATCGGCTCACGCGAGCTCGACCGGGCGTACGGGCGCCATGACGGCCCAGGCCGCGAGCCGGCCTTCCACCTACAGCTTCCAGACCCTTGACAGCAACTCCGACCCGACGTTCAACCAGCTGCTCGGCATCAACTCCGACGGCGTGATCGCGGGCTACTTTGGCTCCGGTGCGCAGGGGCACCCCAACATGGGTTACCTGCTCGGCCAGGGTTCCTACCGCAACGAGAACTTTCCCGGCTCGGTGCAGACCCAGGTCACCGGGCTGAACGACGACGGGGTCACGGTCGGGTTCTGGTCTGGCATGAACAACGCCAACATGACCAACGACAACCTCGGCTTCTACGCCGCCAACGGCTCGGACTACCACAGCGTCAACTTCCCGACCACGGACAACGCCTCCCCGGCGGTCAACCAGCTGCTCGGCGTCAACGACCACGACGTCGCGGTCGGCTTCTACACCGACGCCAAGGGCAACAACCACGGCTACGAGTACTCGATCTCCGGTAACAGCTTCTCCCGGGTGACCGACCCCGGCGACCCCGGGGCCAGCCTCACCGCCGCGGCCATCGACAACCACGGCGACGTGGCCGGCTTCTATACCGGCGGGGCCGGGAAGACCGACGGCTTCCTGAAGACGGCGGGCGGCCAGTTCACCACCCTGGCGTTCCCCGGGGCGTCGGCCACGAACGCGTTCGGCGTCAACGGCGACGATGAGGTTGTCGGGATGTACACCGACGGCACCGGCAACTCGGCCACCACGCACGGCTTTACCTGGACCTCCGGCGGAGGGTTCGCCACCGTGGATGACCCGCACGGCATCGGCGCCACCACCATCAACGGCGTCAACGACCGCGGCGACCTGGTCGGCTTCTACACCGACGCCAAGGGAAACACCGACGGTTTCGAGGGCACCCCGCTGACGGCCTCGGTCGCCAGCCTGCGGCTGCAGGCCATGCCGCAGGGCACGGTGACGTTCGTGTGGACCCCGGAGGGCCAGCTCACTGCCGAGGTGAACGCCTTCGGGCTCACCCCGGGCTCGTCGCACTCGGTGCAGCTCGTGTCGCCATCCGGCGCGACCCTCGCCTCGTTCGGCACGCTGTCCGCCAACGGCGTCGGGCAGGCCTCGGCCACCCTGTACAGCACCGACATGACCAGCGTGCCGGACGGCAGCCACCTGGTGATCCTGCTCGACGCGCAGGACGGCGCGATCGCCAGCGAGGTGATCGGGCAGACCCCGGCGATCGCCGCGGGCCAGCTGGCCTACCGGCTGCAGCCGGTCGAGGTATCCCCGACCGGCACCGGTTACGGTTCGCTGAAGGGCTCGGCCACGATCGCGTACGATCCTTCGGCTAGGACGATCACGGTCACGCTGACCGCCAGCGGCCTCACCCCGGGGATGCACGCGGCGCACATCCACGTCGGCAGCTGCATGAGCCAGGGCCCCGTGCAGTACATGCTGATGGACTTCACCGCCAACAGCCGGGGCCAGATCACCCAGGAGGTCCGGACCGTCACCGGCGTGACCACCCCGGTCCCGGCCAGCGGCTGGTACCTCAACCTGCACCAGGGAAACAGCAACGACATCCTGGCGAACGGGCAGCCGACCGTGAACTTCAGGCCGCTGCTCTGCGCCGGTATCTGACCCCTTCATCCTTACCCCTGGCGGCCTCTCGCCGGCCGCCACCACCGACTGCCAGCCGCTCGGCCCCTCCCCCCACGGGCTGGGCGGCTGGCGCTTTTGTTTTACTTGACAGGACATCTAGGTATGTAGCTATAGGGCTAGGTGCCTAGATAAATAGGGGTGCTACGTGATCGAGTTCCACCTGGATGCGCGGTCCGGGGTTGCGCCGTATATGCAGCTGATCCATCAGGTGCGTGGGCCTCGAGGACCTGGTGCTCGCCTACATGAGCCAGGCCGCCGGGCGCGGACGCCGCCGCGATCTGGAGGTGCGGACATGATCTGGCTGACCTGGCGTCAGTTCCGCGTCCAAGCCGTCACGGCGGCCGCGGCGCTGGCCGCGTTCGCGATCCTGCTCGCGGTCACCGGGCCGCACCTGGCTCACCTGTACGCCGGCAGCGGGATCGGCGGCTGCCACGGCGGCAGCTGCGGGTTCCTGGCCGGCAACTTCCTGCAGCA
>JBOHCG010000565.1:0-5250 GCA_050698735.1 Streptosporangiaceae bacterium
AACTCCCGCGGCGTGGTCGGCATCGTGTACCACGGGTAGTGCAGGTCGATGCTCGCCCGTGCCAGCCGCAGGAACTCGTCCTGGTCCCCGGCCGCGATCCGGCGCACCCGCACCCGGGCGGAATCGCCGGCCTGACCGCCCCCGTCATCGTGAGCCATGCCGAACGATATCCTCCGCGGCCCCCCTGTCCTGCCAGGCGAAGGCGGAAAGCTGATCGTCAAGCGGCGCACGGGTGAGCCGGTTAGCCAGCGTGGACATCGTGTAGGTGCCGATACCGAGCACCACCTCGAGGGCGTTCTGCCAGGTGTGGCCTTGCGCGAGGAAGGCATGCAGGGCCGCGTCTGGCACGTCGCCCGCGGTGCCGAGGACCTTGAGCGTAAACACCCGGACGGCCTCCAGGCGCGGATCGGTCAACGGCTCGGATGCCCGCAGCGCGCCGATCAGGCCGGCGTCCGCGCCCAGGGCGGCGAGCCTGCCGGTATGCATGGCCGCGCAGACGTGGCAGCCGTTCCTCGTGGCGATCGTCATGACGACCACCTCACGGGCGAGCGCGTCCAGCGTGGAGCTCTCGAAGATCGCGCTGAGCCTCAGGAAACCGTCGAGTAGCTGGGGCGAGGCCGCCATCCGGGCGACCGGGGAGGGAAGGTAGCCAAGGTGCTCCCTGGTCGTGGTCATGGCTCGGCGTGCTGCCGGCGGCGCGGACTCGATCGTGTGCTCGGCGAATAGCTCGGACATGTAAGAACTTCCTCGGGTAAACTAGACAACTAGGTTGTCTAAAATGGTAAACGAGGTTGTCGATTGTGTCAAACGAGACTGCTTCCGGTTTCGAGCTGCCGCTGCTGCTGTTCGGCGGGTTCCGGTCGATTATCGACGAGCTGCACGCCGGGCTGGCCCGCCGCGGCCACCCGGACCTGCGTCCTGCGCACGGCTTCGCGATGCAGGCGATCGGCCTGGCCGGGGCCACCGCCAGTGAGACCGGTCGGCGGCTCGGCATCTCCAAGCAGGCCGCGGGCAAGACGATCGACCGGCTGGAAGAGCTCGGCTACGCGTCGCGCGCCGAAGACAGCGCCGACCGGCGCCGCAAGCTGGTCCGGCTGACCCCGAGGGGCATAGCGGCGCTTGAATCATCCGCGATGATCTTCAACGACATCCGCGCCAGGTGGGCAGGGGAGCTGGGCGCCGACCGGCTCGCCGCGCTGGAGTCCAGCCTGCGCGACATGGTCCCTGACGACACCCTCCGGCTAGACGTCCCCGGCTGGTTCGGCGACTGAGAGCGCCCGGCGGTGCCAGAGAGCGCAGCTGTAACAGAAAAGAAATAGATTTCCAAAATTATCTGGGAGCTTTCGGGTTTGCGGGAGGATCCGGTGCGCTCCCAGACACCTGATCCTCCCAGGAGCCCGGATCCTCCCAGAAAACGGGTACCAGTATCTCGTTGAGTGAGGGTTAATGAGACTAATGGGGTCACGGTGATGTCTGATCAGCCGGGCGATGGCGATGGCGATGGCGATGGCAAGGGCGCGGTAACGGTGACGTTCGCGGGCTGCGGCGATGCCTTCGGCAGCGGGGGTAGGTTCCAGGCCTGCATCCAAGTCCGGGACGGTAAGCGAGCGCCGGTCCTGCTGGACTGCGGCACGACCTCGCTAACCGCGCTACGGCGGTGCGGGCTCGATCCGGGGGCGATAGGCGCGGTGTTCGTGTCCCACCTGCACGGAGACCATTTCGGCGGCCTCCCGTTCCTGATCCTCGACGGCCAGTTCTCCCGCCGCACCGCGCCGCTCGTCGTGGCGGGTCCGCCAGGGACCAGCCGTCGGCTGACCGAGGCCATGGAGTGCCTTTTCCCGGGCTCGTCCCAGGTCCGCCGAGATTTCGAGGTCGCCGTCACGCAGCTAGAGCCGGGCCGCAGCCAAGAGGTGGCGGGCGTGAAAGCCGAGGCGTTCCAGGCCAGCCATCCGAGCGGAGCGCCGGCCCTCATCCTGCGGCTAACGCTGGGTGGCACGGTCATCGCTTACACCGGCGACACCGCCTGGACGTCGGCAATCGCACAGGCGGCTGATGACGCGGACCTGCTCATCGCCGAGGCCTACTACTGGGACAAGAAGGTGCCTCATCACCTCAGCCACGCGGACCTGGCCGCCCATGAACGCGACCTGGCCGCGCGCCGCGTCGTGCTGACCCACATGTCCGACGACATGCTCGCCCGCGCCGGGCAGGCCCGCCACGAGGCTGCGCACGATGGGATGGTCGTGAGCCTATGACCGGCGGCATCAACGGCCCGCCGGGGCGGATCATCCTGCTGAACGGCGCGTCGGGCTCGGGCAAGACGAGCATCGCCGAGCAGCTCCTCGTCGTGCTCGACGAGCCCTGGTTCCACCTGCCCGTGGACGCCATCAACTCGATGCGGGCCAGGCAGCGCACCCTGGAGCTGAGTCCGGCCGAGCTGGACTTGGTGCTGGCCCGCACCCGGGCCGGATTCCACCGGGCCGTGGCAGGCATGGCGGCCGCGGGCAACAACGTGGTCGCGGACCACGTGCTGAGCGAGCGGTGGCGGCTGCTGGCACTCGACCCTCACCCGCCGCGGGCGTTCGACGAGCTGCGGGCCAGGGCCTCCGCGGAGAGGTGGACGACAGGCCGGTAGCCCGCCTCGAGCGCGGCCACCGTCGCCCTCGGCGTGATGACCGTCACCTCAGACAAGGGCTCGATCACCCGCCGCGCCTCGTAGCCCCCCGGCGTCCAGGCGAGCAGCCCGCCCTCATGGACCAGCCAGGGCTGACCGGAGACCTCCACCATGGTCCCGTCGGGCAAGGCGGACAGCGAGGCCGCGTAACTGCGGCGGACCCCTGGCCGTACCAGCCGGTCCGCGTGCAGCCGGGCATCCATCTCCGGCGCGCCGCCGGAACCGGCGCCGAACGCCCGCTTGAACGCCTGGTAATCGCCGTGACGGCACTCCCCGCACGGCCGGTGCCCCGCGGCGAGCCCCGTGGCCTCGTCGAGGAAGAACAGCTCGGTCAGCCGGCCGGGCGTCATCAGCGTCCTGCGCCGCCCCTTGAACTCCAGCACGCAGATCAGCCAGGCCCGGGCCCGCGAATAGCGAACCAGCCTGCCCTGATCGTCGTGCAGCACGCCGCGGTTTCCCCAGAACATGCCGCGGTCCGGGACCGCGATCAGCTCCCCGTACGGCGTCACCCTGTTCTGCCGTGGCATATAACACTTTCGCCCAACTTGCGCCGCGAACCACACCCCGGCCAAGGTTACCGGTAAGTTACATCCCGGCTGGGATCGACCAAGCGGGAGCGTGGGACATGGCGCGGATGAAGAGACTGGCAGGGATGGCCCTCGCGGCGGGCCTGGTCATCGGCGGCATCGCCGCGGCTGGCGCGGCCCCCGCGGCCGCGGCGCCCAACGCATGCGGCGGCACCGGCTCGGTGACCACGAAGACCGGCGCCTTCGGCGACGGGTCGACGTACCTGATCCAGTGCCCGGCCGGCGCGTGGAACGGCACGCTGTTCCTCTACAGCCACGGTTACGTCGTCCCTGGCTCGGCCAACCCTGCCCAGGACGGGACCGACCCGGTAACTGAGGGCTGGCTGCTCGGCAACGGCTACGCGATCGCGGGCTCCTCCTACGCGATCACCGGCTGGGCCGTCAAGTCCGCGCTGACCGACCAGGTCGCCACCGTCAATACCTTCGACCAGGCCTACGGCAGGCCCAGCCACACGATCCCCTGGGGCGTCTCGCTCGGCGGGATGATCACCGCCGGGCTGATCCAGGATGACCCGAGCCTGTTCAGCGCGGCGCTGCCGCTGTGCGGCGTCCTGTCAGGCGGGGTGGCGACCTGGAACACCGCGCTTGACGCCGCGTTCGCCTTCCAGCAGCTGATCGCCCCCACCGTGCAGATCGTCCACATCACGGACCCGACCGGCAACCTCACGGCCGGCGAGACAGCCATCGCGAAGGCGCAGGGGACGCCTCAGGGCCAGGCAAGGATCGCATTGGCCGCGGCGCTCGGCGACACCCCCGGCTGGTTCACCCCGCTATCGGCGGAGCCCGCCGCGACCGACTACGCCGCGCAAGAGGCCAACCAGTACCTGTGGGACACCGAGGTGACGTTCCCGTTCGTCCTAGACTTCCGTGCCCAGCTCGAGGCCGTGGCCGGCGGCAACCCGTCGTGGAACACCGGCGTCAACTACGCCGCCGACCTGGCCAAGTCCGCCGACCTGGCCGAGGTCAAGGCGCTGTACGCCAAGGCCGGGCTCAGCCTGAGCAAGGACCTGCAGACGCTGGACAGCGCCAAGCGGATCAGCGCCGATCCGTTCGCGGTGACGTACCTCGCGCAGAACGTCGCCTACAACGGCGAGATCTCGGTGCCCACCCTTACCATGCACACCATCGGCGACGGCCTGGTCGTGCCCGAGAACGAGCAGGCCTACCGCAGCGTCGTGGACTCCGGCGGCCGCGGCGCCCTGCTCCAGCAGCTGTTCGTCAGCCGCGCCGGGCACTGCGCGTTCACCCCCGCCGAGATCGTCACCTCGATGAAGGTCCTGCTGAACCGCATGTCCACCGGGCACTGGAACGTGCCGACCCCGGCCGGGCTGAACGCCGAGGCCGCCGCGCTGGGCCCGGAGTTCAACATCTACGCCCTCAGCAGTACCGACATCGTCCCGACCGCACCGGAGTTCGCCAGCTTCAGTCCCACCCGGTACCTTCGGCCGTTCGACCTGTTCCCGTTCCCCATCCTGTGATCGCCGGTTCGTTCGGTAAAAAATAAAAAGATCTCTATTTATCCGAACGGTCAGTGGTGCGCGGGCACCTTCCGCGCTGCCTTCCAGGTGGCTTCGGCGGAGCCCATCGGCGTGCAGGCGGGACCCTGCACGAACGGCCAGATCTCCTCCGCGATACCGCGCCAGTCGGCGGTCGCGGACAGCTCGCCGAGCAGGGCGAACAGCCCGAGGTTGATCCGCTGCAGGATCACGTACGACCTCGGGATGGCCGCGTAGGCGGCCAGCGGGCTGCGGAAGTCGAAGAACCGCCTGGTGACCGCGGAGGCGTACGCGCCGGTCATCGTCCGCGGCCCGCGCTCGCGGACGGTGTCGTAGAACACGGCCATGTGCTCGACGACCTGCTCGGTGGGCAGCGGCGCGCCCGGGGCCAGGAAGCCGGCCTGCTCCATGGCCCGCCGGAAGGCCTCGGGATCGTGCTCGACGCACAGGTGCCTGACCATCGAAATCAGCGGCTGCATTTCATCATCGGTGA
>JBOHCG010000566.1:0-5246 GCA_050698735.1 Streptosporangiaceae bacterium
CAGATCGCGAACCCGGCGCCGTCTCCCGGGCCATCAGCATGCCGTCCACCGCGAATCCTGGCGCACCAAGATCATTTACGGAGGCAAGGGCCGGCTCACCGCGCTATTCGCGGAATCGGGTCTGATAGCTGTGCGCCGCCCATCGCGTCAGGGCGAACTCCTCGGCGGTCGTCGGCAGCGCCGTGCGCTCCAGGCCCGCCGCCACGGTGTCGTACCACTCGATCACCTCGTCGACCAGTCCGGCGTGGCCGGGATGGACCTGGTAACTCAGGCAGGCGCTGGTGACTTCGGTAACCGACCCGTCGTTGCGCCGCACCTGGTGCGGGAGGAAGGCCCAGCCCCACGCCACCAGTTCATCGCCGGAGAACCACAGCCGACGCGACCAGCTCGCCCCGTAGGCGGCGCACCCCTTACCCCAGACCCAGGCCAGCTCCCCGTACGACGCGTCGGCGCTGATCAGGTCCGGGCGGAGGGCGGTGACGAGCTGCGCCAGACCCTGCATGAGCGGTATGTCTGCAGCGGTCAGAAGCTCCAAGTCCGTCATGATGAGCCACTGTGCCAGGACTCTGCAAAGCGTCGAACCGTTTTCAGGGCGCGACACGACCTGCAAGGAGAACATTGCCCTTCCAAGCCGGCTGACGGTACCGGTCATGCGAACCGCAGAGAACAGGCCGGCATGATCCGCCGGCGCGTCATCTGGCGCGACAACCACGCCTGCGGCGAACGGCTCCGCCGCGTCGTCAGCCGCGCAGCCTGACGCGGCGGCACTGGAACGGTGCGGCTGGTCAGCCCCGGGAGCGGGTCACTGGCGGTTCGTGTGAGGATGGCCAGGTGTCGCCTCGCGTGCCTGCTGTCGATCCTGGCTGCCTTACCCGGTGGTGCGAGGAGCATCTGGGCAGCCCGCCGGCCGGCGAGATCTTCAGGTCGGGGTATCTGTCAGCGGTCATCGGGCTGCGGCTGGCGGATGGCCGGGCCGTCGTGGTCAAGGTGCGTCCCGGTTCGCCGCGGGTGGCGGCATGCGTGGAAGTCCAGCGTCACCTGTTCGGGTCCGGCTTTCCGTGTCCGGAACCGCTGACCGGGGCCGCCCCTTTCGGGGACGGTGTGGCTACCGCTGAGGCTTATGTCCCCGGCGGTGCCTTGCTCCCGAGCGCGGGCCGCCCGGCGCGGGCCTTCGCCGGGGCATTCGCGCGGCTGATCGCGCTCGCCCCGCGGCCAGCCCAGGTGCCGGACCTGAACCCGCCGCCGTCGTGGGCGGCCTGGGATCACGACGAGGCCGGGCTGTGGCCGCATCCCGAGGACCGTGACGTCGACCTCAACGAGGTGGCCGGTCCCGCGTGGATCGACCAGGCCGGGCGCCGGGCCCGGGACCGGCTGCGAGCTGGCACCTCCACCGCCGTGATCGGCCACTGCGACTGGCTCGCCGGCAACCTGCGCTGGAACGGGGGCGAGCTGCTGGTGGTTCACGACTGGGACAGCGTCATTGCCGACAGCGAAGCTGTCCTCGCCGGATTCGCTGCCGCACTGTATCCGGCCGTCAGCGTGAAAAAGCTAGCCACCGTCGAGGAAACGCAGCGGTTCCTCGCGGCATACTGCGATGCGCGCGGCCGGGAGCTCAGCGCGGACCAGCTCGAACGATCGTGGGCAGCCGGAGTCTGGACACGGGCCTACGATGCCAGGTACCAGCACGCGGTCGGGCAACCCGTCCTCTCACTTACCGAGTCCGCCGCTCGCGAGCGCCTCCGCCGCGCTGGATCGGCTAACTGAGGGGCACCATGGGATCTGGGTAACACCGGGCCGATGACGGAAGATCCGGGGACTGCGGGGACGCGCGGGCGGGCTGACGGACCGGGGCGCCGAGCGCGGCGTGCTTGATCGGCTCGTTAGTACGGTGCGGGCCCGGGGTGCCACCACAGCGGGGCGACGCCCGTCGCCGGACCGGACGGCACCCTGGCGGTGCCGGTCCAGAACCAGGAATGGCGGATGACAGCGATTCCAGGCGCATTCTTCCGTGTCTCCGACACGCCGTCGCCGCAATCCCGCGGTTTCGGTGTCTCCGTTATCGTCCATCGACGATCGGCTGATGCAAACCTCACCGGCCTACCCTCACGTTGCTGGCGGGACGATTGTCGAATCGAGCACCTTCCTGTCCGGCTGACGTCCGTGGCGGTCACCGATGCGGCGGCGTCCGCAAGCACGCTGGTCCACCGGCCGGTACCCCTAACGCGCGGGCATGCACAGCGGCATTGGCCCGCAACCGGGTCGTTGGCACGACCATCCGGCGCGGCGCGGCGCGGTGCCCGGGGTTAGGTTTCAGGTATGACTTCGATCGACGACATCGCGGCGGAGTACGTGGAGCGGGCCGCCGCCCTGGACCCGTGCTACGCCACTTACGCTGGGATCGCGGGGCGCGACCACGAGCTGGCGGATCTCGGTGCTGACGGGTTCGCCGAACGGGCCGAGCTGGATCGCTCAACCCTCGCGGCCCTTGACGCGGCCGAAGCCCCGCAGCCGCGCGAGCAGGTCGCGCGGGCCGCGATGCGGGAGCGCCTGGCACTGATTGTGGAGTGCTACGACGCCGGGGACACCACCAGCAAACTCAACACCATCAACAGCTGGGTGCAGACGGTGCGGGAGGTCTTCGACCTGATGCCCACGGAGGGCGAGGAGGCCGCCGCCAACATCGCCAAGCGGATGGCCGCGGTGCCGCGGGCTTACCGCCAGTTGTCCGCGACCTTGCTCGACGCGGCCAGGAATGGCCGTTCCGCAGCCAGGCGGCAGGTCGAGGAGGTCGCCGCGCAGTGCGCGGCCTGGGCCAAGCCGGGGGATTCCTTCTATGCAGGACTGGCCGGGCGGCTGACCGGAGTCCCGGACTCGCTGCGTGGCGAGCTGGATGTGGCCGCGCGCGCGGCTACGGCCGCCACGGCCGAGCTTGGCGCCTTCCTCGACCACGACCTGATGCCGCTGGCCAGGGAGAAGGATGCCTGCGGGCCTGAGGTCTACGCCCGGGCCTCGCGGTACTACCTCGGCGCCGCCGTGGATCTGCGGGAGGCCTACGCCTGGAGCTGGGAGGAGATCGCCCGGCTGCGGGCCGAGATGACACGGGTCAGCAACCTGGTCCGGCCCGGGGCCACCGTGCAGGAGGCCGTGGCGATCCTGGACGAAGACCCGGCTGGGCGCGTCGAAGGGCGCGAGAACTTCCGTGCCTGGATGCAGGAACTGGCCGAGCGCACCATTTCGGAGCTGCATGGGAAGCACTTCGACATCCCGCAGCCCGCGCACCGGATCGAGGCCGTGATCGCACCCACCAACGACGGAGGGATCTACTACACCGAGCCCTCCGAAGACTGGTCCCGGCCCGGGCGGATGTGCTGGTCGGTGCCGGACGGCGTTGAGGCCTTCTCCACGTGGAAGGAGGTCACGGTCGTCTACCACGAGGGCGTTCCCGGCCATCACCTGCAGATATCGCACGCCATGGCGGACAGGGAGAACCTGAACCGCTGGCAGCGCATGTCCTGGGTATCCGGCCACGGCGAGGGCTGGGCGCTCTACGCGGAGCGGCTCATGGGAGAGCTCGGATACCTGGACGACCCGGGGGCATATCTCGGGATGCTCGACAGTCAGCAACTGCTCGCCGCCCAAGTGCCCCTGGACATCGGGGTGCACCTGGAGCTGGATGTTCCAAGAGGCACCGGCTGGCGCGAGGGCGAGCGCTGGAATGCCGAGATCGCCTGGGAGATCCTGTGCGCCCACTCCAGCTGGGATGAACCGCAACTGCGCTCCGAGCTACGTCGCTGCCTCGGCATGCCGGGTCAGGCCCCTTCCTACAAGCTCGGTGAACGGATCTGGCTACAGGCCAGGGAGGATGCCATGGCACGGGCCGGAAGAGCCTTCAGCCTCAAGGACTTTCACGCCAAGGCGCTCAGCCTGGGCGCTATGGGTCTTGACCCGTTGCGCGAGGCCCTTGCCCGCGTCTAAGGACGCCAACGGCAGGCTGCCCGTGAACTATCACGGCTCCAGCTCCGCGCGTAGCGCGGCCATGCCCCGCGCAGTGTGGCTTTTCACCGCGCCGCGGCTGATTCCCATTGCCCGGGCGATCTCGGCCTCGGACAGGTCGGCGTAGTAGCGCAGTACGATCGCCTCGCGCTGCCGCCCGGTCAGGTCCCGCAGGGCGGTCACGACCGCGTGTCGCTCGAGCAGCACTAGCGCGCCGTGCTCTGCGCTCGGCATGTCCGGCGGCGCCTTCTGCGGGTACTTGTCCACCACGTTGCGGTGCCGCAGCACCGACCGGGACCGGTTCACCACCGCCTGACGCAGGTAGGCCAGCGCCTTGTCCGGGTCCTTAAGCCGCTGCCAGCCGTCATGCAACGCCGCGAATGAGTCCTGAACGACATCTTCCGCGGTGGGGACGTCCCCCACGAGCAGGACAGCCGTCCGCACCAGCGTCCGGAAATGCTGTGAATACAGCTCGGTGACCGCCCAGTCTGCGCTCTGCCCCGTCTGTGCCGCGCCATTTGTCATGAACCCGGCGGGCATGATTGCATCAGCGGCCACCGACATCACGTTGCCTCTCTTCCCGCCGGCTCCCGGCCAGGGTTGACCGGCTGCCAGGAGTGTGCCGGGCCCGCGGCGCCGCTGTCTGTCGCCCGGCGTACACAATCTCTGTCAGCTTGCCGACGCGGGGCTTGCAAAGGTGGTGACAGAGCGGCCGAGATGGGTGGGCCCGTACGGGGTTCCGCTGCCGAGCTGATCCCCTGGGCTAGGCTGTCGGATGTGACTGGTCGGACATATGCAGAGAACCTGCGGTGCCAGCGACACGGCGAGAACGGTGGCTAGCCCGGTAGCACTGGCGTTCGGTTAGAGCCGGTGGTCGTCTGGCCTGCGGGTTCTGTGTCTGATCCCGGCGGCGGGGTTCCGGGCTGCCGTTACGGATCGTTACTAGCATCTGGCTGCGCAGGGAATCACGTTGCGTGACGGGCCCGGTGTCGTGGCCGGGCGGCCTGCTCCCCGGGAAGCGCGGCGGGCAGGATCCTGCGCGACACGCCTGGCCAGTTACGGGACAAACGCGGCAGATGCGGAAGCATCGGCGGTCTCTGTCCGCCTCTCGCGAGGGGCCCGCCGATGCTTCCTGCCGTGACGCTACCTGCTGCCCGGTATTACGTCACGCCTGCCCGGCGGCGGCGGGCCTGCGGGCGCGGGCTGCCGCGGCCGCAGGCGCCCCGCCGGAACGAACCGGCGCGGGACGCGGC
>JBOHCG010000567.1:0-5244 GCA_050698735.1 Streptosporangiaceae bacterium
TCCAGCGATCCCTGCGCCAGCTCATCGGCCGCCGCCACCGCCGCCAGCTCAGCATCCGCCGCCGCGGCCCCCGCCGGGAACCCGGCCAGGATCGCGTGCACCGTCGCGGCCTGCCCGCCCAGGTGCAGGCCGGGCCAGTGCCCGGCGAGCAGGCGGGCGGCCAGCCCCCAGTCCCGCGCCGCCTGCGCGTGCCGGATCGCCTCCACCGGCAGCCCGTGCTCCGAAAACCACTGCGCGGCCACCTGGTGCAGCCCGGTGACCTCCCCCGCCGCGGTGCGCCGCAGCTCCAGCTGCAGCAGGCCGGCGAACAGGTGGTGGTAACGGAACCAGGAACGGCCCGCGTCCAGCGAGACCACGAACGCGTTCGCCGCCTCCAGCTCCTGCAGCACCCGCTCCCCGCTCGAGCCTCCGGCCAGGGCATCGGCCAGCGGGCCGGACACCCGCTCCAGCACGCTGGTGCGCAGCAACAGCCGCCGCACGTCCTCCGGCTGCCGGTCCAGCACCTCATCCAGCAGGTACTCCGCCACCGTCCGCTCACTGCCGGAAAACTCCGCCGCGAACCGGCCCGGATCCGGATGCCCGGCCAGCGACAGCGCCGCCAGCCGCAGCCCGGCCGCCCACCCCTCGGTCCGCTCATGCAGCATCACCACCGCCGGATCGGCCAGCTCCACCCCGGCCCCGGCAAACAACTGCCGCGCCTCGGCCACGCTGAACCGCAGATCCCCGGCCCGGATCTCGGCCAGCTGACCCTCCAGCCGCAGCCGGTGCAACCTCAGCCGCAGGCCACGCCGGGTACACAGCACGAACCGCAGCGCATCCGGGGCCCGCATCATCAGCAGCTCCAGCTGCCGCAGCGCCTGATCCGGCCCCAGCAGGTGGACGTCATCGACCACCAGCCAGACCGGCTCCGCCAGCGGCGCCAGGTCCTTCAAAAGCCGCTCCACAACCGCCCACCCGTCCAGGTCCGGTGCCGCCGTCAGCTCCCGCACCAGCCCCGACCCCGGAGCCGTCCCGCGCAGCGCCCCCAGCACCAGCGCCCAGAACCGCTGCGGATCCCGCTCATCCCGCCCCACCGGCACCCAAGCGGCGCGATCCGCCACCCCCGCCTCACCGATCCACGACCGCACCAGGACCGTCTTCCCGCTCCCCGCCGGCGCCGACACCACCGTCACCCGCGCCCGCGCCCCGAGCCGCCCGAACAGCCCGGTACGCGGAACGACTCCTCCCGCACCAGGGGAGACAGCAGCACCGGACTCCAGCCCCCCGGCAGACCCCATCGCTCCATCATCACACGAACCCCGGCAGCGCCCATAGGCCCGGTGAGCGCGGGCAAGCCAGAGATCCGCTTGCACCTGCTACGAGCGCATCCTGGCCGTGTGTTGCGTCATTCGTCATCGGCCACCGGATCTGGCGTTTGGTTACATACGGTCACGACTCGCAGTCGCGCGACATGCGATATCCGCTCTGGACGCCTCCCCGACCGGCCGTCTGGTTGACCCTTCCGCGCTCGAATGGGCGTTATGCGGGCCGGGATATTTCTGCTGCTGCGGGTGATTCTGCCGGAACCCGCCGCCGGGGTCAGCCGACGAATATGCGGACATGGTCGCGGGCGAACTGCCGGACGTCTGTCGCGGGCTTGCCAGTGATCTCAGTGATTGCCGGGGAAACTGATGCTGCCTCCCCGCGCCGGTAGTGCGAGTAGTCCTCCAGGAGGCCCTGGATCTGCCAGGGCGGCAGGATGCCTTGCGGGCTGTCGGCGAAGGCGCCGGGCGGTATGTCGATGAAGGTGATGTCGCGTCCGAGCGCGGAGGTCAGCGCCGCGGCGATCTCCCCGTGGGTGACGGACGCGGGCCCGGTCAAGGTGTAGGTCGCGCCTTCGTGGCCGGATTCGGTGAGCGCGATGGCGGCCACCGCGGCGATGTCTCGCACGTCCAACACGCTCACCCGTGCGCCGACGCTCCGTGACGCCGCGTGACTCCTGTACTGAGCGCGAACCGCCTGATGCGTCGCTCTGGCACGTTCGACGACAGTCAGCTGTGGCGTACAGATCCGGTTTTACATGCGCGTGTATCGAAGCGCTTCCGGTTGTCGCCCGTCCGCCTGTCCGGCATTGTTCAGGGGTCGGCCACCTCGGCCGTCGGTGCCGGGCTGGCCGCAGAGCCGGTGCCAGGTCGGCCTCTGCGCTGGCCTCCGGGCTGCAGCTTCCGCGCTGTGTGCCGTGGTAGCTCACGGCGAACGCCAGCCAGGCGTACCCGGCTAAGCACGACTTGGTCGTTGGCGGGGAACCAGTAGATGATCCGGACGGCGACGTCGGGGTCGTGGGATGGGCAGCCTGCCACGACTCATGGCGGCGGGCCTGCCGGACTCGCTTGAAGGTGGGGATTCCTCATCCGGCTTGGCCGGGAGGTTATTGAGTGCTTTCAGGAGCGCGACCGCGACCTCGAGGAGCTTGCCGCCCTGCTCTTCGGCGCGTTGGTGAGCCAGCGGTCGAAGCGTTGGTGAAACAGCGGTCGAACTCGTCTGTCAGTCGACGATCATGCTCCCGGTATGAGCTCTACTTAATACAACGTCAAGTTAATATCCCTTCGATGGCGCGGCTAACCGCGTGAAGCCTGGACGACGGGCGCTGTCCGCCAGCCGATATCCCGCCGTCGGAGCCAGCAGCCGCTGCGGCATGCCTTCGCGAGTGGTCTATACCATTGCTGGCTCATGGTGTATTAGATGACATGCATCGGTAGGCCGACTGACGGCTGATGGTGCCTGCTACTTGGGGTGGTGGGGCCTCCTCAGCTCAGTCGCGTGGACGATTGACTCGTAGCAATTCGCGTACGGGGGGCCGCTCGCCCCCCCCTCGGGAGCTTGAGGAGGTCCCGATGTCCATCGTGGGAGGACTGGATATCCACCGGAAGCAGCTGACCTTCGACTACCTCGATACCGTGACCGGGCAGGTGGCGCGGGGCCAGGTGGCGCCGGTTGACCGGGAGCACCTGCGCGCCTGGCTGGCGCGGTTCGCCGGGCGCGACGACGTCGCGTTCGCGATGGAGGGGTGCACCGGGTGGCGGTACGTCGCCGAGGAGCTGGCCGCGGCCGGGATCGCGGCGCACCTCGCCGAGCCGGCCGACACCGCGTTCGCCCGGGGCCGCAAGCGGCACGCCAAGACCGACCTGTTGACCGACTCACGGCACCTGCGGCAGCTGCTGGCCGAGGGCCGGCTGCCGGAATGCTTGATCCCGCCGGCGCGGGTCCTGGAGTGCCGGGCGCTGCTGGAGGCCTACAACGACCTGCGCCGCGAGCACACCGCCTGGGTGCAGCGGATCCACGCGGTCTTCTCCCGCCAGGGCGCCCCGCACCTGGGCGAGGGCACGCTGCGCACCGCCCGCGGCCTGGAGGCGGTGCGGGCGGCCACGGCCGGGCACCTGTCGCCGGCCGGGCAACTGCAGGTGACCACCGCCCTGGACATGCTCGCCTGCCTGGAGGGCCGCCAGGAGGTCCTGCGGCACCAGCTGCCGGGCGCCGCCCGGCACATGTCCGGCGCGAAGGTCCTGGCCGCGCGGATCTACGGCGTCGGCCCGGTCACCGCGCTGGCGCTGACCTGCTGGCTCGGCGGGAAGGACCGGTTCTCCTCCTCCCGCAAGGCGGTCCGGTTCGCCGGGCTGGACATCACCGTCTGGTCCTCCGACCGCAAGGGCCGCCCGGGCGCCTGTCCCGGCAGGGGCCCCCGGTGCTGCGCCGGGCCCTCTACGAGGCCGGCAAGACCCACGCCCGCGCATCTGCTCCCGACCACGCCTACTACTACTACTACTACTACTACTACTACTACTACTACGCCGCCGTCGCCGGCCGCAAGAACCGCAAGCGCGCCGCCTTGTCCGAGGCCCGCAAAATCGTCCGCCAGGCCTGCCACATCCTGGCCGAACTCGGCGACGACGCCCTCACCGCCGCATGACCGCCGGCGGCCACCCGTGGCGCGCCGCGAACGCGCAGGCGCACTGCAGCCGAATTCACCGATGGGGACCACGCGGCCAGCTCCCGCCGAGCCGCTGTCAGCCGCCGCCAGGCCCAGCCCGGGCGGGCGACCTGATTAGACTGAGCGGCCGCAACCCCCGCAGGGCGGGGGAGCACCCGATCAATCATCATGTCACCGGGGCGAACGCGCCCCGCGGACCCAGGTAAGGCTGGCTGCTCCTGCTCCTGCTCCTGCCCCCGGCCGCCACGGCTGGTCACCCGCGCAGAAAGGGCCAAGACCTGAACCACTAAAACCGCATCCCGTGGCAACATCAGCGCCCCCCGCCGCCGGCCATCCGGCCCCGGCAGAATCAGCTACGCCCCAGACCCCTCTTGCGTTCCTGGCCGATGCAGGTAAGGCGGCAGGCGGTATGCGCGGTTGCGGCTGGCGGGTGGGGCGGTCGCTATTAGTTGTCCGTCTGTCACGAGCCGGGCAAGGTGGCGGTTGGTCATGGCCTTGCTGAGGCCAGTGGCCTGGGCGATGTCGGAGGCGGTGAGGTCCTGCTGGCCGGTAAAGAGCGCCAGGATCTCGGCGGGCCGCCCGGCGAGGTCTCCGCCCGCGTGGGGAAAGCCTCTTCCCGCACCGAACTCGTCGCTGCTAGGTGCGTCGCGGGTGAAGGTGGCGGTGAAGTGGCTGATCGCATTGGAGAACTTCACTGATGCGGTGCCCGAGCGGCGCAGTTGCTCGAGCATTGTAGGGATGCCGGTACCTCTGTTTTCGCAGATGACTCGGTCGCTGTCGGGTAGTTGCACTTCCTGGAGCAAGGCCGACAGGACGGGGTTGCGGGACGAGGTGACTCCTTCGGTGCCGAGTTCGCCCTCGGCCACGGGACCGAACAGGCCTCCAGGGTTCCGCACGACGAGTCGGCTTGGGTACATCTCGACCTGGACCTGCGCTCCTCGTGACGGCGGTGAGTAGTCCCGGTGCATGATGGCGTTGACGATCGCTTCTCGCAGCGCCTCAACCGGGTACTCGTATACGTCTTGCCTGCCGACTCCCCGCACGGTGCCCGCGAGCCGTATGTTCCTTGTGATGGCGTCCACGGCATCGGACACGACCCAGGGGATCGGACCGTTCAGCGAGCGGTTGTCGATGAAACGCGGCCCGCCCTCCGGGACGATGCCCGCCTGATCCGAGGGGAACACCACGAAGGTGACGTTCAGCTGCGGGAAGAACTGCTGCGGGTAGGCTCCGAGCGTAAGCAGCCCTGCCAGTGACGGCACCAGCTTTTCCGACTC
>JBOHCG010000568.1:0-5240 GCA_050698735.1 Streptosporangiaceae bacterium
CGGGTGGACGGACAAGCTGCCTCAGGACTGCCGGCCGGACGCCGACGCGATCCTGCTCGCCGCGGCCGGGGCCGGGATGGACCTGCCGGACCTGGCCGCGCTGGCCGCCGAGATTCACGCCCGGTCCCTGCCCGACGCCCCGGACAAGGATAAGGACGAGGCGTTCGAGGACCGGTCGGTGCGGCTGGAGACCACGTTCGGCGGCGCGGGCGTCTTGAACGGTGACCTGACGCCGGAGTGCGCGGCGGTGGTCGGCGCGGTGCTGGACGCGCTGTCGGCGCCGGCCGGGGCGCAGGACACCCGGACCCGGGAGCAGCGGTGCCACGATGGGCTGCAGGAGGCGATGCGTTTACTGCCAAAATGCGTCGTGATTTGGGTCACATAGCCGTCGCGAGGATCGCTTCCGGCGGCTACTGGACCGCTCAGGACGGACGAGGAACCTGGGGACACGAAGATAGTCGTGGGCGGTAGTCTCGCTACCCGTGACCGAAGTCCGCTCCTTTCAGCCGCTATCCGATCGGCTCGCGGGTCTGCCCATCGACAAGACGCTTCATGATGATGTCCCGGATTGGCTAGAGCAACCCCTTCGTGACTGGCTTCAGACCATGTTCAGGGATGAAGGGGAACCTAAGGCCGAGTACCTGGCTCGCCGTGCGCTGATGCGTCTACGGCTGACGAAGGTCAACAAGCAGCAGAGGTACGCTGCGTTTCTTGCGCTGTCCGAACAGGCAGAGCTGTTGACCGTGGTCGACGCCATATTGCAACTTCATCCAGCGTGGGACGAAGGCTCGCCGATCGCTCAGTCGATGTTCAGGGACAAGCTGGAAACTCTGGACGGCATCCTGGCCGATGCCGGATCGCGCTACCGGATCGACTTCAACGGACGGTGCCTGGTCGGCCGGGTCGATAGCACCATCCAGGCCGCAGTTGACTCAGCCATCGCGGCGGCAACACCCACGGCTGCGGACTACATGCGGACCGCCTGGGTCGCCGCCTACGGTCTCCACCCCGACCCGGACAAAGCCTATGACCAAGCCATTCTCGCCGTCGAGGACCTCACCTGTCCCCTTGTCTGCCCGCGCAACACCAAGGCGACTCTCGGGGTAGTTATCGGTGACCTACGCAACCAAGCCACCCAATGGGAACTGATTATCGAGGACACCAGTACGGGTCAGCCTGCGGACATAGGCAGCGTTATACAAATGCTCGACCTGCTGTGGAAGGGCCAGTCTCGGCACGCCGGCAGTCCGAACTCGCGTCAGCAGACCCAGACTGAAGCCGAGGCTGCCGTCCATATGGCTGCTGCACTGGCCCAGTGGATAAGCGCGGGGGTCCTGCACCGCAAGCCATAGAAGCTACTACCCTGCCGCTCTTGGATCAGAGCGCCGCTGAGGACTGATCAATGCTACTCCGTCCGGGCAAGACAATCGATGAAGCTATAAAGATACTAGACGATCTCTCGCAAGGTGGGCATAGGCTAGGCGATGTCAGTAATATTATTCCTCGTATAGGTTCGGCTAGTTTCGATCAGCTCATGGCTCCTGCCGTTCTGGCATACGAACGTTGGACCGAATCGGCGCAGCGAGAGCTTCGGACTATATTTGGAGATGGTCCGATAGTCGACCGTCCGCGAGCTGAAAAGTATTGGATAATCGTTGGAAGTGCTCCGGCGTCGACCAGGACCGCTTCTATGATTCACACCGAGCTATCCGAGTTGCGCAGCTACTTCCTCCAAGTCGCAAACGATCTGCGGGTCACAAAAGCAAGGTTTTCCCAAACATCAAGATGGCTTCTCGACACAAATGACTTGCTGCACTATTACCGGCTGGACACTATCCCATGGGCGACTATCTACGGTAAGAACGCCCACATAATGCTTCCTCAAGTCGTGATAGATGAGATCGATAGCAAAAGCTATGGCGCGGGACCATCTATTCAGAAACGCGCTCGTGGCGTCTACCGCATGCTCGAACTTTTGCTTGAACAGGCTGATCGCGATAGCCGCATCGCCCTTAAAGACGGCACGCCATTTGAAATTCTCTTCGACACCCCCGGCGAACCGAGACTTCCGAACAATGATGACGAAATAATTGCACGAGCGGTGGGCCTACAGCAGGTCGTGCACCCAGGGATAGTGACAATTGTCTCGCGTGATATTGGCATGCGCACACGTGCACTGGCCCACGGATTGAGAGTCGGCAAAATACCCGATAAGTATCTAATACGTGAAGATCAACTCTCAACGACCCACCTGAACGCTGCGCTGACAAGCATTACCGGATCGATCGGTGAGGACCAGGAAGCCTAGATGGAAAGTAAGCCTGCACTACCGCAAAACGACGAACAGATTGCGCAATTGCTAAGTGAGCGACCGCCCGGATGGGAGTATCTGCTATACGCTGGCGCACTTTATGCTGGCATCGAAAAGCTCGAAACAAAATACAGTGATTACATGCTCGGTTATGCTCCGCGGCTGGGAGCGATGGTCGGGAGCGACGATTTCGTTCACTTCGTAAAGAGCCAGCTTAACGAACTAGAGGTAATGGTCCACTCTTTGGACGCACTATTTACCGAGCAGGCCATGGAAGATGCTCTGGGTCCACCAGGCATAGCAGGCGACCCAAACAAGATACTGCATGCCGCATCAAGACTCGTCCGGCTTTACGGAGATATGCTTCTTTGGGCCGAGCGTATTCGCGGTACAGCAATGCCTAGCGACAACAGGTAGCTGTTCAGGTAGCGTCAGGGGCTTGCTGCGGTGGTCTTATCCGGCAGGTTCGAGACCGGGCGGGATCCAGGCGTAGCCGTTGAACAGGCTGCGGAGGGCGTCGATTTTGGCGAGGCCCCATTTGGCTGCGGTGGACAAGTACGACTGTACGACCGCGAACTCGGCGAGTCCTTCGATGGTCCGCCAGCAGCCGCCGGAGCTGCGCTGCTGGACTTTGACCGGCCGGATCGTCCGCTCCGCTTCGTTGTTCGTGAAGATGTCCAGGTCAGGGCGGGTGGCGAAGCGGAGGATCATGTCCTCGAAGTTCGTGAACCGGCGGGCGATCCGGCGGGCGTCCCTGGCGGTCGTCGTGCGGCGGTACAGGTTCGGGGACAGGCCCGCGGCGGCCAGCGCCCGGTAACGGGTGACCAGGTCATCGAGGGTGTCGGGGGCCAGGGCGGACCGGCCGTCCTGGCGGGCGTCCCGGGCGGCGCCGCGGGCCTCGATCAGCAGGGCGGCCATCTTGGCGGCCCAGTCCTGCCGGGCGGGCTCGAAGTCGTACAGGTCCTTGAGATCCCTGAGCAGATGGGCTCCGCACCAGGCATGCAGCGCGTCGGTGAGGTGCCCGTACCCGGCGTGGTAGCCGTCGCGGACAATGACCCCGGCATAGCCAGGCAGCACGCCGCCGGCGTCGATCGCCGGCCTGGACCGGTCCCCGGTATGCATCAAGGTCAGGTACTGCGTGCAGGCCAGGTGCACGTACCGCATCCCGCCCGCCGCCCGGGCCGGGGTCTCATCAACGTGCACCGCCGGCGCTGTCTTCAGCAGCTCCCGCATGCGCTCGATGAACCCGCTGGCCTCGATCAGCACGGCGGCCTTGCCGCGGATCCCGGCCATCCACCCGGTAGAGACCGTGATCCCGGCCAGATCGCGCAGCACCTGGACGCAGCGGCGCACCGGGATATGGTGCCCCGAAGCCAGGTTCGCGGCCTGCGCCGACACCTCCGGCCCGAAACTGGCCCGCGCCCGCACATGCGCCGGCAGCTCCCCCTCAGTGACCGCCGCGCAGCACGGGCACGCCTTAGCCTGCGCCACGCACCCGGTGATCTTCGGCGCCGCCCCCGAAACGAGATCGGTGACCTGGTGGCGGCGCTGTGCCGTCACGTCCTGGCCGGTCAGGTCCGCCCCGCAGCCCCGGCACACCGCCGGCGGGAAGAACAGCCGCTCATCCGGGTCACCGGCCAGGAACATCGTCGTCCCCGGATCGCCAGGCTGCTTGCCAGGGGCCCGCTTCCCGCGCTCGCGCAGCGACCGGTCCCGGCTCTTGACCTTCTTCTTATACGGGCTGTCCGATGACGGCGGCTTGGACGACGTGCCGGAGTCCTTGCCCGCCAGGCGTTCCAGATGCTCCACCCGCGCGGTGAGCTGCCCGCTGGCCGCGGACAGCTCGCCGATCAGCCGGCACGCTTCCGCCAGCCGCGCCGCCAGTTCCCCGGACGGCATCGCCGCGAGCTCATCAACGGAGGGAACCTCAGGCACACCGGACACAAAAGACAAGCATCACCATCACGGCCCGCCAGTCAACAACCCGCCACGGCGTGTCGCGGACCCCGCCACCCGCCCCCAGCCAAGAACCTCAACCCGGCCCGCGAACCCCGCAGCCCCGCAACCTGCAAGAACAGTGGCCATACAGCCTCTGACGCTACTAAGCAGAAATAGAGTTTGTAGACACGTCATCGTTTTTTCTGGGCTCAGCAGCCGATATATGCAAGGTCCGGGGCCCTGAAAAATGACCGGACAAGCTGAGGAAGTTTCTGCAAGCGCCGCAGCGCCCCGACGGCCTTGCTCATCAGGTCATCACGGTCGGCGGTGACCTGACGGCCGAGGCGGCCGTTCTTGACGTTATTCCATACCCATTCATCGGGATTCAGCTCGGGTGAATACGCCGGGAGGATGAACAGTTCCAGGCTCGTCTTAATCTCCTCCTCCGCGAGGAACCCGCGTACCTTCTTCGACTTGTGGATGGAACTGCCGTCCACGATCAGGAAGATCTTCGCCGCCTCGACGCTGGCGATCAGGGCCTTGAGGAACTTGATGAACCGGTCGCCGTTCATCGACCCCTCATGAACCTGGAACCGGAGCAGTCCTTGCGGGGAGATGGCGGAGATCATTTTCACGGCATGCCTCTTGCCGCTGTCCCGGACGACGGGCGTCTGCCCCGCCGCCGCCCAGGTGGTGCCGGAGTGGTGGTCGGTGCGGACGCTGGCCTCGTCGCCGAAGAAGATCTCCGCCCCTTCCGCGGCGGCCCGCGCCCGGAGCTTGGGGTAGACCGTCTTCTTCCATTCCCGGACAAGCTCGGGGTTCTGCTTATAGGAACGCCAGAGTGGTTTCTGCGGCGTCAGGCCGAGATCACGGAGAACGCGGCCGACCTGAACTTCGGACATTTTCACGCCGAATTCGCGGCGGATCATCTCGCGGATGTTCTTGCGGGTCCACAGCGGGCCGAAGTCGAGCTGCATCTGCGCCGGGTTGC
>JBOHCG010000569.1:0-5226 GCA_050698735.1 Streptosporangiaceae bacterium
GACGAACTGGCGGCCGGTGCCGGCTCCGTGTCGGCGGTGCCGGCGGGGTGTCGTGCCTCCGCGTCGTCCAGGGCCGCCTGGAAGCGGGCAAGCCGGCCGGCGAGGTCGTCAAGCGCCGCGAGGTCCTCGTCGCGCGGCACAGTCTGCAGGAAGTGGCGGAAACGCTCGGCCGCCTCACGGACCTGCCGGCCTGCCAGATCGTCCAGCTTCCCGGCCCAGTCGCTCGCCGCTGCCTGGAACGCGGCACGCGTGCGTTCCTCAAAGGCGACGATCGCGGCGCTGAGCGCTTCCTCTAGGCGGCACCGGACCTCCGCGTCGGCGGTATCGGCCTTGCGGCGGGATCGTCTCGGCATCTGCACCGCGACCGCCCACTCCGGCACCGGGACCGCAAGAGCGGGAACGTCTTCGGCGGACCAGCCCGCCGCCTCGCGGCCGTCATCGACGCCCGCAAGGCCGGCCATCCCGGCGCCGATCGCGCCTGGCGAGCGCGACATCTCGAGCAACTCGCCGATCTCGCCAGCCGCCAGGCCGGCGAGCAGTTCGTGCACCTCGCCCACCCGCCGGTCCAGCCACGCGCCGGCGACGTCACGCCCGGCTTTCTCCAGCTTGCCCCGGGCGTCCGCTAGGACGCTGCGGACGGTGCCATCGCCGGCGGCGGCCAGTGCGTCGCCGGCGCGCGGCTCGATCAGCTCCCGCAGACCCGCCTGCCAGGTATGGCTCCGGGCGGCGAGCAGCTTCGGCAAGCTGGTATCGATCCGGTCGGCGATCTTGCCCGCTGCGGCGCTGAGTTGACTGCCCAGTTCGGCCATGCGCGTGTCGAAGGCGGCGAGCACCGCGGAAGGGTCGGGACCGCCGTCGAGGCGGAGCCGCCCGAGCCGCAGGTCGCGCCGCTGGCCGCAAACGAGCCTGGCGGCGCGGTCGGCGGTATTGCCGAGGAACACACGCGTCTTGCCCGTGGTCAGGAACTCGTTCAGGGTGGCGCGAAGCTGTTCCAGACCGCTGCCTGACAATCGCTCGCGGTCACCCTGAACGACCGCCTCCAGCGCGTCGCGTGCCGACAAGGCAAACAGGCGGGGCTCGTCGATCCCCAGGTCATCGCGCACGCGACGGCGGACGAACTCCGCCGCCGCGGCGGCGTCACGGTCGCAGACCAGGTCGCGCTTGTTGAGCACGAGGAACAACCTGCCGGCGTGCCGGGCCGCGTCGGCCAGGAACTCGGCCTCGGCTTCGGTCAGCGGCGCGTCCAAGCCGGTAACGAAGATCACCGCGTCGGCCTCGGGCAGGAACTGCCTGGTGGTCGCGGTGTTGATCTCGATCGCCGACCCGACCCCTGGAGTGTCAACGAACTCGAACCCAAGCCGCAGGATTTCCGCCGGGATCTCGACCTGAACCGACACCACCTGCAGCTCGGCGCGCCTGGCGCTCGCCTGGTCGACGAAACTGACCACCTCGGTCAGCGGCACCTCCACAGGCAGGGGCGATGCGCGGCGGTGCACGATCGCACGGGGCCGACTGCCGAACCGGACCGTGGTGATCACCGAGGTCATCGGCAACGCCCCCATCGGCAGGTAGGCGGCACCGAGCAGCGCGTTCATCAACGTGGTCTTCCCCCGGCTGAACTGGCCCACCACGGCGAGCTGGAACCTGTCGGCGGCCAGCCGCGCCAGCAGTTCCCTCGCCCGCTTTTCGGCCAGCTGATCATCGGACGCTCGCGCAACGTACAGCGCCGCCCGGATCATGTCGCCGAGCTCAAGACGGCGGCCCCGGTAGGTCCTCAGCCCGTCCAGCTGCCCGCCGCGGGCTGCCGACTCGCCTGTCCCAGGCTCGCGCGGAACAGGATCAGTGGGTTCGGGCGACAGCGCCGACGGCATTCGACCTCCGGATCGTGGCCAGGGACCGTCAGCGGGCCGCTTCCGCGGCCGCGAATCCAGGGTGAGCCCCATCACCCCATGCCCACCCATTGTGCCAGAAACCCTGTTTCCGCATCCGGCTGGTCGCGGCCGCGAACACACCCGGACTCAGCCCCGGTCCGGGAGCGCAGGCGCGTGGCGGATACCACTGTTCGTTCGCTCAAGTGCCGTTGACACGCTTAGTTTGACGCCCGAGAACTTCTGGTGAGAGCCTGGATTCGAACACCCGGATAGCCGGGTGACCACCATAGGAAGGACCGTCCGTTGACTAGATTACGGCACTTAGCGTTCGCGGGAAGGCCAGCAGATGGCTAGCACGAGAACCCGCCACGGCAGGACCACCGGACTCTACCGGGACGCACAAGGACGACAGCGCAGTGCCGGAACCTTCAACAGCGAGCGTGAGGCGCTCACGGCAGCGAGGCACCGGGAGGCACTCGCCAACCCGTTCCCGCAGGTGACGCTGCACCGCGCCGAAAAGCGCGGCAGGCCCACGGTGGCCGGGTATGCGCCGAAGTGGCTGGACGGGCACCGGCTGGAAGAGACCTCGCGCGAGACGTACGGGTCACTGGCCAACCGCATCATCGGCGAGCTAGGCGACGTGGCCCTGGCAGACCTGGACCCGGCGACGGTGCGCGCGTTCTTCCGCAAGCTGGAGAAAAGCACGCTGAGCGCCGGATCGGTCAGGCACGTCCGGACAGTGCTGTCCGAGATGTGCAAGACAGCGGTCATCGACGGGCTGATGGATGCCAACCCGTGCGCCAGCGTGAAGCTCAAGACCGAATCAACGGCCGAGATGCTGATCGCGACCCCGGCGCAGGCTAATGCGATACGGGCCTTTATCGGCGCGGATTACAAGCTCCTGGTGGAGACGATGTTCGCGACCGGCATGAGGTACTCCGAGCTGATGGGCCTTCGGCCATGTGACGTCGACATCTGTGGTGCCGTAGCCGTCGTCAAGGCCGGCCGCAGTGTCATAGTGGAGGTCGGCGGCCGTCCCGTGCATCGGGACTACGGCAAGTCGAAGAATGCCTCCCGCGACATCAAGATACCTGCGGACCTGGGTCAGCGGATTCTCGCGGTTGCCGGTGATGGCTGGATCTTCCGCGCACAGCGAGGCGGCTATCTCTCCCGCACCAACTTCCGCCGGATCTGGAAGCGGGCATGTGCCGACGCCGGTATCCGGGCTCTGCGCGTGCACGACGCGAGGCATTCTCATATCAGCTGGCTGGCGAACGATCCCAAGGTGCCCCTGGCCAACGTCCGTGACCGGGCGGGCCACAGCTCCCTAGCCGTCACCAGCAGGTACGTCCACGTCATGGCCGCCGACACGGACCCGTGCCTGGACGCGCTCCAGAGGGCCGTAGCGGCGTAGAACCGAGATGACGTTCCCCAGGACGGTTCGCGGCCGGACCTGGAACCGCCCCGCTGCCAGGGGATCAAACGACGTCCGGCGGCAGGGCGGGGTTCTGGGCACCTACGTGGTGATCTTTCCGGGGGTTTGCCGGGCCGGCGGCCATCGGTGGCTGGGCATCGGGGGCACCGCGGGGATCTTGGCGGCCGGATCAGGCGGCCCTCGGGTCCGAATAGCAGCCTAGACTCGCCAAGATCAGGCCAACGGGGGGCCTACAAACCGTGTCCGCGTACCGCTTGCCAAATCAGGCCCGGCCAGTCGAGGTTGCTGGTGTGGTCTAGGCGGTTCCGCAGCGCTTCCCAGCGGTTACGCGGGCAGTACCGCTTCCGGCCGCGTCGAAGGTTGTGGGCCGACCACGACCATTGGCAGCAGATCACTGGCCGTTCACGCCTCGCTCGGCTAGCTCCGCGTCGATGGCGCTCATCTCCGCAGCGATGGACCCTCGCACGGGTGAGCCCGGCCATGCCAGCGCAAGGGATACCTGTAGGTCGCGTCTGGCACGCTCAAGCTGGCCGACCGTAAGCCCGCTCACATCGTGCTCGCGGTCAGCCGGCACCAGTTCTCCCGGTCGCACAGTAGCGGTTTGCGACCCGGCGGATGATGCCCAGCCCGATAAGCTCCTTGTGTGCGCGCGTTACCGCCCCATCGGGCCTGTTCAGCTTGCGGGCAAACGTGGACCGTCGCGGTATTAGGCCGTACTCACCCGTTTCCCCCAGCTCGATTGCGTCGAGGATCAGGTAGGCGGCAGCTTGAGGCTATTGTGGCTGACATCGGCTGGCGATCCTAACGGGGCATGGTGGCAACGTCGTCTCTCTTGCCCAATCTCACAGGCAGAGGGGATTGTTAAGCTACGTGACAGCCACCCTTGTCACATTCCGTCTCGCTGCCTCATGATGATGTCTCACAGCAAAAGAGGGAGCCTTTATGGCGAACGATCGTGATCCCCTCCGCGTATGGCTGGGGGAAGAACCGTTATCCCGGCCGCGGGCCGCCGCCAGCACGATCCGGGCCCGCAACCGGTCCCGGTACGCCGTCTTCGCGCCGCGGGCGCGTTTCTTCAAGATCGTGCGCTCAGCGGCGGTCAGCGTGACCGGCACCGCGCGAGACAGCGGCATGACAGCTCCCAGACCGAATCACAGCAGCATGATCCGCTCCCGGAGGGGATCGTAACCAGGCCCGGTGCCACCGCGCGGCACAATGGGGCGCATGCCCGCCATCCCGGACTCCACCCGCAGCTCCATCATCTTGCGGCTGCTGGACCACGCCGAGAAAAACTGGCCCCAGCTGACCAAGGTGCAGGCCAGGTACCGCAGCTCCTTCGCCTACATCACCGGCGTCTTGCCCGGCGGCGAGCAGATCCCGCTGTTCCGGCTCCGCTACGGCGGCTCGGCTCACTCTTTCGGCTTCGCGATTTATTCGCCGGTCCGCGACCGCTACGAAGACGCCGTCCTGCTCACCGGACTCCCCACCGGCAGCCCGCAAGAAGCACTCGACACCGCCTGCACCGTCCATCTCGCAGCGCCCGGATATCCACCCGAACCCTGACCCCGACGAATTTACGGTGTCACCCACTAAGCCGGCGCCTCGGAGCCGATAGAAGTGCTCGGTACGCCCACCGCCCACAGCGATCAACCTGACAGGCAGGCACAACGATTCGCGCAGGAGATTCACGCAACCTTGTCAGTCCTGCCCCAGTAGCAAGGCTGGCCGTAGCACTCTTATTCACGTTCCGTCGACACGCCGGGGCAGCTACCAAGGTCCGTAGACGGCGGGACCCAGATCTCATATGAAGCGGCCTGTCAAGCTTCTGCACTGCCTGCACCGGATTCATGCCCTGTTCTGACTTGGTTTGCGGTGGTTTGCGGCGGCGGTTCCGGCGCACGCTGCCATGGCCTGCGGGCG
>JBOHCG010000570.1:0-5217 GCA_050698735.1 Streptosporangiaceae bacterium
CACCGAGACCTATGACCAGCCGCGCGTCCCCGCGGCGGTGGTCGGCGACGCGGCCAACTACCTGCTCGAGGAGCAGACCGTCACGGCGGCGTTCAACGACGGCACGCCGCTGTACATAGACCTGCCCGCCGCCGTCGAGCTCACGATCAGCCAGACCGACCCCGGCATGCAGGGCGACCGATCTACCGGCGGTACCAAGCCGGCCACCCTGCAGACCGGCGCCACCATCCAGGTCCCGCTGTTCATCTCCACCGGAGAGAAGATCAAGGTCGACACGAGGACCGGCCAGTACCTAGGCCGCGCCTAAATGAAATCAGCCCCCTGTGCCCGCGCGTAGCAAGGCGCGCAAGCGGGCGCTAGACATCCTCTTCGAAGCCGAACTGCGTGACTCCCCGGTCCTGGACCTGCTGGCCGAGCGCACCGCCCTGGCCAGCCCCCCGGTCTCGCCGTACGCCGCGACCCTGGTCCGCGGCGTAACCGCACATAAGCCAAGGATCGACGAGCTGATCTCCAAGTACGCCGAGGGCTGGACCCTGGACCGGATGCCCGCCGTCGACAGGAACGTGCTGAGGATCGGGATCTACGAGCTCCTCTGGGCTCCCGACATCCCCGACGCCGTAGCGATCAGCGAGGCCGTCCAGCTTGCTCGTGACCTGTCCACCGAGGCCTCCCCGACCTTCGTCAACGGCCTCCTGGCCCGCCTGCTAAACCTGAAGCCGACCCTCCAGGCAGAAGAGGACGAGCCGGCTGCGGGAGTCTCAGGAGGCGGCGAAGCGGACGTGCAGGCCGAAGCGGCGCAGGACGCGGAAGAACCAGAGCGCCGATAGGAACGTGCCCGCGACAGTCCCGCCGATCGTCACGGCGGTGGTCAGGAGCAGGAATACCTTGACCGTCTCGGTGGCCATCAGCACCGCGAGGCCGATCGTCGAGGCGGCGAAGATCCCGGCCCACAGCCAGGTCGCGCCCTGGAAGAAGCGGTGCAGGCCCTGGTGGTGGGACGGGTGGCGGAGCGCCACCACCTCGGCGGCGAGCTGGGCGACCAGCGGCTTGCGGGTCGGCGCGGTCCGCGCGAACAGCACGCACAGGCCGAGGTTGGCCAGCGGGAACTGGAGCAGGAAGAACAGCACGCTGCCGGTCGTGATGACCACGGCCGTCTGCAGGGTGAGCACAAGTGCCGAGATCGTGAGCAGACCGGGGACGCTGCGGGTAAACACCTTGCGGCCGATGACGGTCAGCCACACCACGACGGTCGCGGCCGCCATGCCGACGTCCCGGCCGCCGAATTCCGCCCCGATGAAGTAGCCGGCGACCGGGAGGCCGAGGGATTCGGCCAGGTTCCATCCCGCGGTCAGCATCAGCCGCCAGGGGCGCGGGAACTCAAGGTGCTCAGCCATGGCGAAGAGCATACGGTGACAGGCGGCAGCCGCGCTGCAAATGGCGCGAGGTGGCGTAAAGAAGAGTCTGAGAGTTGCCCACGGCTGTATAACGGCCAACCGGTCACGGAAGTTCACTATCCAGAAACAGAAAGTAGCCGCAGCACTATCCTCCTGGGCGAATGCCAAACCTCTGTGATTGCTGAGCTTTCCGGGTCTGGCGGTGCCCAAGCGTTCCGCGGGTGGGCGCCTGCCGGTAAATACCGCGGAGAATTGGTGCTCCGCGGAAGAATGGGCGCTGCAATCGACGCCTTTTTCTCCGCCAGGCACGGATCTCCCGGGGTAAATGGACGCCTTCATCGTACGAACGTGCGATTAAGGTCGCGGGCGCGCCCGCGAGGCGCCCGCGACGGCGCCCCGGCTCCGGGCCGCGCAACGGCGCGACGGGGCGGCCGGGACTCATGCCGCAACTTCAGGCGCTCGCCGGTGGTGGCACTGTGGCCGGCACTACAGTCGGCACTACATTGGACTCCGGAAGGGGGCTGGTGTGGCTGCGGATTCCAGGCGCGACGGCGGGCGCTCCGCGCTGCTGTGGGACGTGCTGCGGGGCGTCGTCTCCGCCGCGGCGGCGCAGACCGGCCGGCCGGAATTGGACATCGTCGACGTCGGCGGCGGGACCGGCGGGCTGGCCGTGCCGTTCGCGGCCCTCGGTCACCACGTCACCGTGGTCGACCCGAGTCCCGACGCCCTCGCGGCCGCCAAGCGGCGCGCCGCCGAGGCGGGCGCGCACCTCGTCGCGGTTCAAGGCGAGGCCGCCAGCCTGGACAGCGTGGCGGAGCCTGGCTCTGCCGACCTCGTCATCTGCCACAACGTGCTCGAATACGTCGATTCGCCCGCCGACGCGATGGCGGCGGTCGCCCGCGTGCTGCGGCCGTCCGCCACGGTAAGCGTGCTCGCGGCCAACGCCGTCGCCGCGGTGCTGCACCGCGCGCTGGCCGGCCGTTTCGCCGAGGCCCGGCTGCTTCTGGACGACGGTACCGGCGGTACCGGCGATCAGGTCGCCCTGCCAAGGCGGTTCACGCTGTCCGGGCTGACCACGCTGATCGAGGGTGCCGGGCTGCGGCCCGGCCAGGTGCACGGCCTGCGTATCTTTGGCGGGCTGGTGCCGGGGGCGCTGCTTGACGGGGACGCGGGTGCAGCCGAGGCGCTGCGCGCCCTCGAGGAGGCCGCGGCCAGCACGCCGCCGCTGCGTGACATCGCCGCCCAGCTGCACGTACTCGGCCACCGCTGACGGCCATGGGCGCGGGCGATACAGCAGCCGATACAGCAGCCGATACAGCCGACGACACAGGCTGTCACGTCCTGCACGTGGACATGGACGCCTTCTACGCGAGCGTCGAGATCAGGGACCGGCCCGATCTTGCCGGCCTGCCCGTCATCGTTGGCGCGGTCGGTAACCGGGGCGTGGTGCTGTCCGCGTCATATCCGGCGCGGGCGTTCGGCGTGCGGTCGGCAATGCCGGTGAGCCAGGCCCGGCGACTGTGCCCGCAGGCGGTGTTCGTCCCGCCCAGGCACCGGGAGTACGCCGCCACCTCCAAGCAGGTCATGGCGATCTTCGGCACGATCACGCCCGAGGTGGAGCCGCTGGCGCTTGACGAGGCCTTCCTCGACGTGTCCGGCGCGCTGCGCCGGCTCGGGTCGGTCGGAGGGCCGGCCGCGATCGCCGCCCTGATCCGGGCGCAGGTGGCGCAGCAGCTTGGCATCACCTGCTCAGTGGGGGTGGCACCGTGCAAGTTCGTCGCCAAGATTGCCTCGGCCCGCTGCAAGCCGGACGGGCTGCTCGTGGTGCCGCAGGCGAAGCTGCTCGACTTCCTGCATCCGCTGCCGGTCGCCGCGCTGTGGGGAGTGGGGGAGCGGACCGGGGAGGGTCTCGCGCGGATGGGCCTGCGAACCGTGGGCGACATCGCGCACACGCCGGTGGATACCCTGCAGCGGGCGCTTGGCGGCGCGCAGGGCGCGCACTTGGCCGCCCTGGCCTGGGGGGTAGACGAGCGCCGGGTGATACCGCACGTGCCGGACAAGAGCATCGGCGCAGAGGAGACCTTTCCCGTCGACATCGGTGATCCCGAGCAGATCAGGCGCGAGCTGCTGAAGCTGTCCGGCCGGACCGCGCAGGGCCTGCGGGCTGGCGGGTACGCGGCACGGACGATCTCGGTCAAGCTACGGCTCGCCAGCTTCAAGACGATGACACGGTCGCGGACGCTGCCGTATCCGACCGACGTGGCCCGTGAGATTTACGCCACAGCATGCTCGCTGTACGCCGCGGCGGGCCTGGACCACGGCGCGCTACTGCGGCTGGTCGGCGTCCGGGCCTCCGGGCTCGTGCCGGTAGCGGGCGCGAATGCGCAGCTGACGTTCGACGACCGGCCCGTCGGCTGGCGGGAAGCGGAGCGGGCGATGGACAAGATCGCCAGCCGGTTCGGGGTCGGCACGGTCCGTCCGGCCGCCCTCGTGGAGGACCCGCATCGATCCAGCTGAGGGCGCTTTCTGACCTGCTATGGGGTGCACCCTTCCAAGGGGAGTGTCAACGCTCGTATTCTGGAAAATGAACCGGGTATGTGAGGTGGCGGTCACCGCACACGTGCCCCGGGCGCGAGGGTTTTATGGGAGGCGTCGTGCCGCTCTCTGAACACGAGCAGCGCCAGCTTGAGCAGATCGAGCAGGCACTCTACAGGGAGGATCCGAAATTCGGGCGTCTCGTGCGCTCCAGCGATCCTCGTGTGCACTACAAGAGAAAGCTGGCGCAAGCCCTGATCGGGGTTGTAGTCGGCGCTGGCTTGCTCGCGGCCGGCATAGTGACCCATCGCACCTACCTTGAGCCGGCCGGGGCAGCGGTCCTGCTACTGGCGCTGATCTGGACAGTGGTCAGCTGGCGGCGGCACGTGGCCAGGGTCCGGCCACCGCAGAGCAAGGCCAGGCAGGCCAGGTCCGCGGGATCCGGCCGGTCGGCTGCCGCGGCCCGGCAAGGAGGCTGGCGCGCCAGGCTGATGGAGCGGATGGAAGAGCGCTGGCGCCGCCGCCAGGAGCGCAACGGGAGGACGTAGCCGCCCCGCGCCCTAGCTAGCTGACCTGTGCTCGGCCCGGCGGGACAGCAGTGCCGTCATGCGCTCGGTCACGCTGGCCGCGGCATCGGCGACGGCCGTCAGCAGCGAGGTGGGGAAGACCAGTGCCCGCCAGCGCGCGCCGCGCCGCGCCGTCGCGGCGATGCTGTGCCGCGCCGTCGCGCCGTCCCGCCGCAGTGTCTGCGACTCGGCCGGGCGTGCCGCGTATCTGGCGCGCTCCTCGGCGAGCGCGAGCCTGCGTATCGCCGCGGCGGCGGGCTCGGGCAACCCGGCGGTGACCCGGCTCGCCAGCGTTCGCGGCGGCTCGCTGGGTCGGTAGCCCGCGCCCAGGTCCGCGAGGTCGTCCCGGAACTCCCGCCAGGCCGCGTGCGCCCGGCTCACGTCGTCCGTGGCGCGCAGCCAGCGCCAACGGCGCAGCACCGCACGAGCGGTTCCCGGTACCACGAGCGCGACCGCGCAGGCCAGGCCGAAGGCGATGCCGACGGTCGCCCAGCCGACCCGCAGGTCAAGGCCGGACGTGTGGGACAGCACCCGGTACAGCGCCAGAGCGACGATCGCGGCGACCGTCGCCAGCCCCGCCGCCAGGGTCACCGGCTTGCGCCGCCTCGGCGTCTCGGCCGCATGCGAGGACAGCACCCGCTGCGCGGGCGGCGCAGCCAGCGCGATGATGCCGCAGCCCAGCGCGATCGCGGCCAGCACGGCGAGGGCGATCGCCGTCCACG
>JBOHCG010000571.1:0-5203 GCA_050698735.1 Streptosporangiaceae bacterium
GCACTCCTTCGATGAATAGGGCCCAGCGAGCCGAGGGAAGATCTCGCAATAGATCGCTGAGCGATGGAGACTCGGCGAATACGCGCGACAGGTATTTTGGTCGCCGCGAACTCACCCCAACAGCCCCCTTATCGCTGCTCGAATAGCTGCATTGGTAAGCGCTCCCCACTATAGCGTCAATTCAGGGTCGATCTCGCAACTTTTGACACGGTGCCAAGGCCGATGAGCGCGAAACCCTGATGGGCATGCTGGACGCCGGCCGCGACGTGGTGAACGATCACCTGGGGCAGACGGTCATCGGGGACAAGAACTACTTCGGCCGCACCTTCGAGGCCGATCTCACCGAGCGTGAGCTGGTGCTGCTGTGCGCGGTCCGCAAGGCGAGGCCCGCCGCGCCGGGCAGAATCTCTTCAAGCCGCTGCGTCAGGTCATCGAGTCGGTCAACTGGACGCTGAAAGGGCAGCTTGACCTGGAACGGCACGGCGGCCGGACCCCCCGAGGGCATCCTCGCCCGGGTCCTGGCCCGGATCCTGACACCGACCGCAGCAATCTGGCACAACGACAAGACCGCCCAGCCCGTCAAGCGCTCGCTGACCGCCTTCGACCACTGACCGTCACCGGACCCCCGGGAATCATCCATCTAGGCCCGGCTCGGGCAGCCCGGTCGGTTTATCCCGCCGTCCGGTCTGCTGTCACCGCAGCGCCCCCGCAGTGGGGTAACGATCCCGAAAATCTGGGGTATGCCCTGGTCAGGGAACCGACCTGATCGCAGGTTTGCCGGGTTTCGCGGGACCTCAAGGGGAACACGCATCGTGACGGGTGGCTAAACGGCGGTTCAAACTGACCCACTACCTAACGATTTTCAATTGTGAGGGTTAACGGAGGAGTGCGAGGTCGAGGCCGGTTTTGGCGAGGAAGCCCTCGAGCAGGCCAGGCCGGTACTGCATCCGCCGGAGCCGGGTCTTGACCAGCGCGGTCAGCTGATCGATGTCGTGCTTGGTGAGGTTGGCCAGCGATCTTTTGAGGTCCGGCCAGACCGGTTCGACCGGGTTCAGCTCGCTGGCGTACGGCGGGAGCTGGAAGACGGTCAGCCAGTCCCGGGCCGTGATCAGTTCCCGCATGGCGCCGCTGGTGTGGGTGTTCAGGTTGTCCCAGACCAGGACGACCGGGCCGCCGAGCTGCTGGTACGCGGCGTCCAGGAGGCGGGCGTACTCGTGCTCGGTGAACCCCTTGCGCTTATCTCCGCGCCGTCCGCGGTGCGTGCGGTAGATCAGCCGCGGCTGCTGACCTGGCTTGACCGCGAGCAGCGCGGCCAGCGACACGCGCGTGTTACTGCCGCCGGTCACCGTCACCACCGGGGTGCGGCCGCGGCGGCCCCGGGTGCGTCCCTTCGGCGGCCTCAGGCCCTGGCCGGACTCGTCTTCCCAGCAGAGCCAGGCGCCCAGGTCCGCCGCCGTGCTTTTATGACCGGCCAGGTGTCCTCCCGCCACCTGGCGACCTTGCCCTCGTCCCGCTCCGCCGCCCGGCGGGCCGGGACCTGGACCGTCCAGCCGATCCGGTGCAGCAGCACGGCCGTCCCGGCCAGCGTGTACTCCACCCCGAACCGCTGCCAGGCCTGCTCGGTGACCCGGGCCAGCGTCCAGCACTGATCCGCGTACCCGGCCGCCGCCGGCCCGGCATCCAGGATCTCTTCCAGCTCAGCGACCTGGGCCGGAGTCAGCTTGCACTTCGCGCCGCCGGCGCCCTTGGAGGCCAGCGCCTCCCGGCCGCCCGCCGCCAGGCTCCGCCGCCACCGGTTCGCGCTCATCCGCGAGACCCGGAAATGCTTCGCGACCTCCCGGTCGCTGGCCCCGGCCTGGATCATCTCCGCGGCGGCCAGCCGCACCCGCTCCCTGCGGGCCCGCTCCGCCGCGTCCAGGCCACCGCCATCGGGATACCTCATCCCTCCGGCATAGCTCACCCGGCACCGGATGACCAGACCTGCTAACCCCCGCCATTGAAGATCGTTAGCTTCCGGTCGCATTAGATTCAACCACTGCCTGGCCGCCTCGCGATCTGCGGGATCCAAATATTTCTCGATATCACTTATTGGTCTCAGCAGCGAGCTTGCTCGAGCTAGCAACAGATCATCTTCCGGACTGACGGACGACCAAATGCCGACTCTCTGCTTTTCCCCGACGAGGTTAGATGCAGCGTCGAATCTAAGAGGAACGGACCGGGAGAACAACTCGAACATCGATGTAGCTTCACGCCGCAGCCACTCAGGATCTAGAATCCCTCGTCGCACATAAGTGGCGCGAACACTGAGATTTCTGCGAACACATTCATAATTAGGAAGCGCACCTGCCCGCTCGGCAAGTTCTAGCGCTAGCAATGTAGCCTCACGGAAAGCCGACCGGTCGGCAGGCTGACGACTCCGCTGCATATTTTTGGTCGCTGCCTCAATTACCTGCAGCCACCGATTTGCGTTTGAGCCCAGCATCTGGCGTGCATGTCCCCGAATCCAGTCCAGCAACGACATGCCATCCATCGATGAGAATTGGCGCCTATCTGCGATGTTGTTCAATATGGCCTCTGCTCATAGAATTCGATGCCGATGTCTCTAAATGCATTTACACCGATCTCCAGGCTTTCCTCCGAAGGCTGGAAATGCCCGCTTAGGTTGGTAATATACCGGCCGTAGTAGCCAGATTCGCTCTGCTCAATCTCAGCCGTGCCCGCAGCTAGAACATTGTCGCCACCGCTGAGAACTGGATGATATAGCTCCTCGCCCTCAACCTCAGCCGGCATGATCCTCAAATCTCCGCTCTGCAGCACTGCCCACTTAATTTCCCCTGAAGCTATCGTCCTGTCAAACGCCGGGATCCCTGGAGCGGCAGGTCTCACTCCAAGGTAACTCGCGCTGTGGAGCAACGGCGATGACGGCCAGACGGCGCACATGGATTTCCGCTATATCAATACCGATGGGGATGTCTCGGTTGCCGCGACTTATGATGCGGGCGTGTGGACATTCAACGACACCGTGACGATGAACGATCTTGAGGTCACCGGCAGCGCTGTCGTCGAGGCATCACGGTCGAAAACCAGATGACCGCCCCGAACGGGAACCCGGTTTTCAACTGGTCAGGTTCGGGTGCCTACCCGCTATCGGATATCGATACCTCGCCGCCTAGCGGCGCGTGGTATGCCAATGTCGACGGGGTTGTAAACGCCAACGTGGGCCTGACAAATTACATTTATGAGGTACTGGTAGATGCGGGACTAATCGAGGGCGGATAACATATGCTCCCTTTCCTCTCACGCTCTCGATTAGTCCCTCTTCCCTGAGCACAGACAGCGCTTTACCGGCCGTGATGTGACTCACTCCGTACTCCTGCGCGAGCGTCCGCACGGACGGCACGCGGCTCACCAGCTCTCCAGCCTCGATCTGCCTGCGCAGGATGGCCGCCAGCTGGAGATACAGCGGAACGGACGAGTCATGATCAACTTGCACATGAGCACACTAGATCTCCGCAGGTCAGCGCCGTAAGTCGGCGATCTCAGCAGTACTCATATGATCACTGCTGTACACTCTCGGTAGCCTGACTCCCCGTTGCCGAGACGTGGCGGGGAGTCGGGTCACGTCTCGGACACGTCTCGTTAGGACTTCGCCTTATGCCCAGCGTCCAGCAACTGACCACGGGAGAACTCAGCACGACCCGCACGGCGTGCGCGTGGCTATCCGGCCATCGGCCCGTAACCGAACTGCTCGATCCGGTCGTCGTCGCGAAGATCAGCACTCTCGCGGCTGACTGTGCCGCTGAGGTCGAGCGGCGCAAGCGCGCCGAGCAGGAACACCGCAGGCAGGCAACGCAAGATCACCACGACCCGTATCAGGAGCATTACACAGCATGAAGGCATACGTAGCCGTGGACTTGCTCACCGAACTCGATCAGATGCGCGATCAGGCAATGGAGATGCTGCCCGGCTGGCAGATCTGGTATCCTGCGGCTTGGCCGTCAGCCATCCTGGTGGGGGTCCGGTAGCGGGCGCTGATCGAGTACCTGTAGCCCGGCGGCGCGCACGAGCCCGGCGGCGACATCGAGCGCAAGCGCGTCAACGTCGCCCGCGCCGCCCAGCCGGTCCTCTAGAAGCGCGGCGAGCCTCCGCCCGCCTGCCGCGCTCTCTGGTCCGCCGAGCCCGCGCATCCACTGCCGACCGTGCTGGCCCGAAACCGGTTCACGATCGGCGCCCGCTCCGGCGCGAGCAGATCCCTGGCGGCCAGGATACGTTTCACCGCCGCCGCCAGCCTGGAAAACGGCCGGTCGTAGCCATTCAGGATGAGCTCGAGCTCGTCCGCAACCTCCAGCCCGCCAGCGCTCACGCCCCGTATCGGCGCCAGCTCATACCCCGGCACGGCGGTCAGCTCTGACACCTGGTCACCGGCATCGATCAGCACGTCGATGCGCGACGCGGCCTCAACGTCATCGGCGTAGATGCACACCCGGTGCCTATCTTCGGGGTCGTAGTCCGTGCGAACGGAGAACAGCCAGACGTTATCTACGTCCGAGATTCGGACCATCCTAGGAAACGACATCATGCCGTCAAAAACGCACGATCCGACAGCCGGGCCGACATGGCTCCACAGCCGGACCTGGACAGGGCCTGACTGAGCGCGCACTTGGACCATGGCGCCCGTCACCGGGCGGCCACTGTCCGCCCCGGCGTCACTGGCGTTCGGTTAAGGTCTGGGTAAGTCTGGCCTGCGGGTTTGCGTCTGACTTGCGCAGGACGGTTCCCGGTTCCGCGGTCACGGATTGCAACTGCGGGGCCTGGGCGGCAGAGGTCACGTTACGTGACGGGACGGGGCGGGGCTCTCCGGCAGTGGCCGGCGTCCGGGACGCGGCAGGGCCGGGCGCGGCCTGCGCGTGGTTTGCGTGCGACACCGCGCCGGATGCGGGGCGAATGCGGTGATATGCGGAAGCATCGGCGGTCTGTACACCTGCCTCTTGCGAGGGGTCCGCCGATGCTTCCGCTTGCGACGGTACCTGCTGCCCGGGAACCCGTCATCTCGCCGTCGTGCCCTGGGGGCGGCGGTGGCCCGCCCGGCCGGGACGGGGAGCCGCGGCGCCGGAAGGAGCCGGCGCGGGACGCGGCGGCGGGGCTGGCCGAGGTGATGGCGATAACCTTGCTTATCTGTACTCAATTTCGAGAAGTGCCAGGT
>JBOHCG010000572.1:0-5197 GCA_050698735.1 Streptosporangiaceae bacterium
GCTGGTCACGCTGGGGCTGGTCACGCTGGGGCTGGTCACGCTGGGGCTGGTCACGCTGGGGCTGGTCACGCTGGGGCTGGCCGCTTTGGGAATCGCCCGCCGCGGACTGATCGGCGGACGCGGGAGCGGGAACCACCGCTCGTTCGGCAAAATCTGTTTTGTGCTGGGCGGAACCGGTGGCGGCGGGCTCGCCTGGTGCGGCGCCTGCTGGGCCGCCTACCTGGATCGCGATGATCGGCGCGCCGACGTCGACGGTCTGGCCCTCCTCGGCCAGCAGGCGGGTGACGACCCCGTCCCAGGGGGAGGGCAGCTCGACGACCCCCTTCGCGGCCTCGATGTCCACGATGACCTGGCCGTCTTCGACCTGGTCGCCCGGCTTGACGTGCCAGGTCACGATCTCGGCCTCGGTCAGGCCCTCACCTACGTCAGGGAGCTTGAACTGCTTGAGCTCGGTCAAGACTGCTCCTCAGTAACCGAACGTGCGGTCGACGGAGTCCAGGATCCGGTCCAGGTCGGGGAGGTAGTGGTCCTCGAGCCTGGACGGCGGGTAGGGGGTGGCGAAGCCGCCGACGCGCAGCACCGGCGCCTCCAGGTGGTAGAAGCACCGCTCGGTGACCCGCGCGGCGATCTCGGCGCCGAGGCCCGCGTACACCGGCGCCTCGTGCGCGACCACGCAGCGGCCGGTCCGGCGGACCGAGGCGAAGATCGTCTCCTCGTCCAGCGGAGACAGCGAGCGCAAGTCGACCACCTCGACGCTGCGGCCGTCATCCCGGGCGGCGATCGCGGCCTCCAGGGAGGTCCGCACCAGCGGTCCGTAGGTGAGCAAGGTCACATCGGTGCCCTCGAGCACGACCCTGGCCCGGTCCATGGGCAGCGCGTCGGCAAGGTCCGCCGCCACCTCGACCTCGCCCTTGTCCCAGTAACGCCGCTTCGGCTCGAAGAAGATCACCGGGTCGTCGCTGCGGATCGCCTGCTGGATCATGGTGAACGCGTCGGCCGCGTCCGCGCAGGCGACAACGCGCAGGCCCGCGGTGTGCGCGAAGACCATTTCGGGGGACTCGCTGTGATGCTCGACCGCGCCGATGCCGCCGCCGCACGGGATGCGGATCACCACCGGCAGGCTGAGCTTGCCGAGCGACCGGTAGCGCATCTTGGCCAGCTGGCTGACGATCTGGTCGACCGCAGGGAAGACGAAGCCGTCGAACTGGATCTCGCAGACCGGCCGGTAGCCGCGGAGGGCGAGGCCGATCGCCGTGCCGATGATGCCGGACTCGGCCAGCGGGGTGTCGATCAGCCGGGCCTCGCCGAAGTCCTTCTGCAGCCCGTCGGTGACCCGGAAGACGCCGCCGAGCTTGCCGACGTCCTCGCCCATGATGAGGACCTTGGGATCGTCCTCCAGCGCCTTGCGCAGCCCCTCGTTGAGGGCCTTGGACAAGGTGAGCGTGGTCATCGCGACGCCCCCTCTTGGCTCTCGAAGGTTTCCAGGTAGGCGGCGTACTGGTCGCGTTCGGCCTGCAGGATCGCGTTGGGCCGGGTGTATACGTTGTCGAAGATGGCCATCGGCGGCGGGTCGGGCATGTTGCGGCATGCCTCGCGCACCCCGGCGCCGATTTTCTTTGCCTCCTCGTCGATGGCCGCGAAGAAGTCCTGATCGGCCTGGCCGGTGCGGGCCAGGTAAACCCGTACCCGCTCGATCGGGTCCTTGAGCTTCCACATCTCAAGCTCTGCGGCCAGCCGGTACCTGGTCGGGTCGTCGGTGGTGGTGTGCGCGCCCATCCGGTAGGTGAACGCCTCGATCAGCGTCGGGCCCTGGCCCTCGCGCGCCGCCGCCAGCGCCTTCTTCGTCACCGCGTAGCAGGCGAGCACGTCGTTGCCGTCCACCCGCAGGCCCGGGAAGCCGAAGCCGCGGGCCCGCTGGTACAGCGGGATCCGGCTCTGCTTCTCCAGCGGCTCGGAGATCGCCCACTGGTTGTTCTGGCAGAAGAACACGACAGGCGCGTTGAACACCGAGGCCCAGACGAACGCCTCGTTGACGTCACCCTGGCTGGTGGCGCCATCGCCGAAGTAGGCGATCACCGCCTCGCCGTTGTCCGGGCCGACCGCGCCGTCGCGCTGGATGCCCATCGCGTAGCCGGTCGCGTGCAGAGTCTGGGCGCCGATCACGATCGTGTACAGGTGGAACTTGTGCTCCTCCGGGGCCCAGCCGCCGTGGCTGACGCCGCGGTACAGCTCGAGCAGCCTGACCGGGTCGATGCCGCGGCACCACGCGACGCCGTGCTCGCGGTAGGTGGGGAAGACCATGTCCTGCGGGCTCAGCGCGCGGCCGGAGCCGATCTGGGCTGCCTCCTGGCCGAGCAGCGAGGCCCAGATGCCCAGCTCGCCCTGGCGCTGCAGGGCGATCGCCTCGGTGTCGATCCTGCGGACAAGCACCAGATCGCGGTACAGGTCCCTGATCTCGGCGGCGGACAGGTCGGCCGGGTAGTCGGGATGCTCGATCCGCTCGCCCTCCGGCGTGAGCAACTGGATGAGCTGGCTCGGCGGGTCCACGGCGGGCTGGTCCTGACGACTGCCTTGCTGGCTAACTGGTGCGGCTGTGGTCGCACCGCCGGGTTCGACGGTCACGTGCCACTCCTTTCCGGACCGGGGCTGGGGTCACCAGCACCGGCCGAGACGGGCTCCGGTTCCCGGGCACATTCGCGGCGGAGCTTTCGCGTACGCTGCGTGCCCGGTGGGGTGCATTCGTCCGCGGCCCCTGCGGGACGCTCTTCACCAGACGATATATGCCCTGAAAGCCCTGGAGGATACGTGGCCCGACTGATCGTGGAAGTAATGCTGAAGCCGGAGATCCATGATCCGCAGGGAGAGGCCATCGCCGGCGCGTGCCACCGCCTCGGGTTCGGACAGGTGCAGGGTGTCCGGCAGGGGAAGCGGTTCGAGGTGGAGCTCGCCGGCCCGGCCGACGAGGCCGCTGTGACAGCAATCACACAACTTGCACGTGATCTTCTGTCGAACCCGGTTATCGAGGAGTTTACGCTGCATGCGGGCTGATTAGTGATCGTTTGACCGGTTGGCGGGGCGCAAAAGCCTGGTTTCGGTTGCGCTAACGGGGAATCACTGATATGTGAGTACGGGCGGCGAAAGACGTGTGAAGTCAGTTCCCGACGTGAAGTTCGGCCTGGTGTTCCAGTGCGAGACGCTAAGCGTGCCGGTGATGCGCCGGGTGCTCGGTGACACCCTGCGGGGGCTGGGTGTGGACGAGGAATCTGTGTCCGACATCCTGCTCGCGGCCACCGAGGCCTGCACCAACGTGCTGCGTCACGGCGGGCGGCAGCTCCCTGGTTACGCGGTGGTCACCAGCCTCGGCGCGGTCGGCTGCCAGATCGAGGTGGCCGACGAGGGCGTCGGCATGACCAGCCTGGCCGAGCGCCGGGCTTCGGCGGTACCCGAGCGGCCCGCGGCGGAGATCCCGCTGGCCCAGCTGCCAGAGTCGGGCCGGGGCATGGCGGTCATGCGCGCCTGCATGGACGACGTCACGCTGGACAGCGCGCCAGGGCGCGGCACCGTGGTGACCCTGCGCAAGCGGGTCCGCTGGTCCGAGGACGCCCCGCTGCGTCAGCTACGGGCGGCCAGCTGAGTACGGCGCGAGGCTAGCTAGTCGCGCACCCTGGGTCACCTCCCCCGATATCCTGCGTGGGTGCGGATCGGGGTTATCACCTTTCCTGGATCGCTTGACGACCGGGACGCGGCGCGGGCGGTCAGGCTCGCGGGCGGCGAGCCGGTGGCGCTCTGGCATGGCGACCGTGACCTGCGCGGCGTGGACGCGATCATCCTGCCCGGCGGCTTCTCCTACGGCGACTACCTGCGCTGCGGCGCGATCGCCAGGTTCGCGCCGGTAATGAGCGAGCTGGTCGCCGCGGCCCGGGCCGGGCTTCCGGTACTCGGCATCTGCAACGGGTTCCAGATCCTGTGCGAGGCGCACCTGCTGCCCGGGGCGCTGACCCGTAACGCGGGCCTGCGGTTCATCGCCAGGGACGTTCGGCTGCGGGTGGAGCGGTCGCGGACCGCCTGGACCGGCTCCTACACCGGCGGCGAGCAGATCGTGGTCCCGCTGAAGAGCGGCGAGGGTGCCTACGTGGCCGACCCTGGCACGCTCGCGGACCTGGAGGCGTCCGGCCAGGTCGTCGTCAGGTACGCCGGGGACAATCCCAACGGGTCCGCCGCCGCCATCGCGGGGGTGTGCAACGCCGAGGGCAACGTGGTCGGCCTGATGCCGCACCCCGAGCACGCCGTGTGCTCGCTCACCGGGCCGTCGGCGGACGGGCTCGGCTTCTTCGCCTCGGTGCTGGCCGCGGGGGTCGCGGGATGACCGCGGCGGGCACGGCGGATACGGTGGACACGGTGGCGCGTGCGCTGGCGCTGCCGGAGCAGCGCCTGCCTTTTGCCGAGCTCGGGCTGACGGCGGAGGAGTACGACAGGATCGTGCAGACGCTCGGGCGGCGGCCGACGGGCGCCGAGCTCGCGCTCTACTCGGTGATGTGGAGCGAGCACTGCTCGTACAAGTCATCCAAGGTGTACCTGAGGCGGCTCGCGGCCACGGCGCCGGCGTCCGCCGCGCTGCTCGCGGGCATCGGGCACAACGCCGGCGTGGTCGACATCGGCCAGGGCTACGCGGTCACCTTCAAGATCGAGTCGCACAACCACCCGTCCTACGTCGAGCCGCTGCAGGGCGCGGCGACCGGCGTCGGCGGCATCGTCCGGGACATCCTGGCGATGGGGGCGCGCCCGGTGGCGGTGATGGACGCGCTGCGGTTCGGTCCTGCCGAGGCGGCCGACACGCGCCGCGTGCTGCCCGGCGTGGTCGGCGGCATCTCCTGGTACGGGAACTGCCTCGGCCTGCCCAACATCGGCGGCGAGCTCGACTTCGATCCGTGCTACGCGGGAAACCCGCTGGTCAACGCGCTCTGCGTGGGGGTGATGCGGCACGGTGACCTGCAGGTCGCGGCGGCGAGCGGGCCGGGGAACCAGGTGATCCTGTTCGGCTCCGCGACCGGCCCGGACGGCATCGGCGGTGCCTCCGTGCTGGCCAGCGCTGCCTTCGGCGGGCCCGCCCCGGCTTACGCTGCGCCTGCTGCGCCTGCTGCGCCTGCTGCGCCTGCTGCGCCTGCTGCGCCTGCTGTGGCGGCCAAGCGGCCCAGCG
>JBOHCG010000573.1:0-5182 GCA_050698735.1 Streptosporangiaceae bacterium
GTGCGGGAGCATGTCATTGCGCATCGCCGGCCCCCGCGCCGCCCGGGCATGATCCCGCTCAGCATCGCAGAGATCGCCGCGGTTACCGGCGGGACGGTCGAGGGCGACGGCGCCGTGACGGTGACCGCGCCGGCCACGCTGGACGGAAGGCAGGCCCGGCCGGGCGGCCTGTTCGTCGCCTTCGCCGGCGAGCACGCCGACGGCCACGACTACGCCGGCCTGGCCGGCCTGGCCGGCGCGGTGGCCGTGCTCGGCTCCCGGCCCACGCCGCTGCCGACCGTCGTCGCCGGGGACGTCCGGGCCGCGCTGCAGGCGCTCGCCGCCCACGTCGTGGCCCGGCTGCGCGACGGGCTGGCCGTTGCCGGGCTGACCGGCTCCCGGGGCAAGACCAGCACCAAGGACCTGCTGGCGGCCGTGCTCTCGAGCGCCGCGCCGGTGATCGCCACGACCGGCTCGCTCAACAACGAGCTCGGCGTGCCGCTCACCATGCTGCGCGCCGGCGCGGCCACCCGGTTCCTCGTCCTTGAGATGGGCGCCCGCCGCATCGGCGACATCGCCGCGCTCACCGGCCTGGTCGCGCCCGACATCGCCGTCGTCACCAACGTCGGCCAGGCCCACCTGAGCCATTTCGGGTCCCGCGCGGCCATCGCCAGGGCCAAGGGCGAGCTGGTGCAGGGGCTGGCACCGGGCGGCACCGCAGTCCTCAACGCCGACGATCCCCGGGTGGCCGCGATGCGCGCGCTGACCGACGGCCCGGTGCTGACCTTCGGCCACGCGGAGCACGCCGACGTGCGAGTGACCGGCCTGACACTGGACCGGCTCGCCCGGCCGTCCTTCACCCTGCGGACCGCCGGGCGCGTCGGCTCCCGTCGCACTGCCGCTCGTGGGCGCCCACCAGGCGCTCAACGCGTCGGCCGCCGCGGCGGCGGGGCTGGCGGCCGGCGTCCCCCTCGACGTGGCCGCGGCGGCGCTGGCCACCGCCTCGCTGTCGAAGTGGCGCCTGGAACTGCGCGACCTCGCCATCGGCGCGACGCTGCTCAACGACTCCTTCAACGCCGACCCCGACTCGGCCCGCGCCGCCCTGGACGCGCTGGCGGCAATCACGGGTCGGCGCCGCATCGCCATCCTCGGCGAGATGCTCGAGCTCGGCGACGACAGCGAGGCCGAGCACCGCGCCGTCGGGCAGTACGCCGCCTCCCGCGCCGACGTGGTGGCCGCGGTCGGCGAGGCCGCCCGGCCGATCGCCGACGGCGCAGGAGACCGGGCGGTGGCGCTGGCCGGCAACGACGCGGCCATCGACTGGCTGCGAGGCCACCTCACCGCCGGCGACGTGGTGCTCGTCAAGGCCTCCCGCGCGGCGCGCCTCGACGAGGTCGCCGCCGCCCTCGCGTAGCCTGGCGGGACGCCGTCCGCCGCGAGCGCCCCCCGCCTCCCGAACTCCAGCGCCCCGGCCCGACCACCCTGTCGCGGACCGCTCGCGGCCGCGAGCTCCGCCCGCCCCTCCCGCAGATTACCCTCGCACCGGGCGACCGCATCAGCCTGCTCACCGCGGCACCAGGCCGCTCAGCCGAACGCCATCCGGCGGATGCACGCCACGCCCAGCCGATCACGGACGGGAGCAGTGATCATGCCTGAAGGCCCGGCAAGAAACCGGCTGCTGACCACGACTGCTCTGGCCGCTAGCGCTGAAGCGCAGGAGCGGCTCAGGCGGAGATCGGACGGTTTACCATGGCGGTCTGGTTCAGTATTGCCCAGGGCAATAATTATCTATGACGCATTCGACGTCTCACGATGAGCTGTCGCCGCCGGCGCCCGGGGCCGCCGATGAGCTGGTAGATACGGTGCTGGCGGCGAGCCGGGCACTGGTCGCGGTGGCGGCGCGGTCGCTGGCGGCGGCCGGGGATGAGGTGACGCTGCCGCAGTGCCGGGCGCTGGTGGTGCTGGCCACCCGCGGGCCGCAGGGCACGGCCGAGCTAGCGGCGGCGCTGGCGGTGAACCCGTCGACGGCGACCCGCATGTGTGATCGGCTGGTGCGCAAGGGCCTGGTCCGCCGCCACCGGGCAGCCGGTGACCGCCGCTCGGTCCGGATCGCGCTGACCGCACAGGGCCGGGACCTGGTCGCCGAGGTAACCCGGCGGCGCCGGGCCGAGCTGGCCCGGCTGCTGGAGGTGCTGCCGCCCGATCAGCATGAGCCGGTGATCGCGGCGTTCCGGGCCTTCGCGGCGGCAGCCGGCGAGCTCCCCCAGCCGGGTGCCGCGCTCGGCTGGGCGGGTCCGTAACCAGACTCGATGGCCATCGGGGAGCCCGCCCTCGGGGCGGGCTCAACATACCGCAGCGGTGAATGCCTCGCGCCTATGATGGGATGTCATGCCGGCGAACCGGATGAACCGTGACGAGTTCTACACCGCGATGGCGGCGAATGACGACGCGCGCCTCCGCAAGATCTTGTGGACCCTCTACTGGCGAGGAAACGCCCAGCTTCGCGAGCGCATCGAGGACGAGCTGCGCTCGCCGGAACAGCCCAAGATGAAGCCGAAGAAGAAAATGCCGGACCCGGACACCGTGCTGGACGAGGTGACGACGTTCGTCACGCTGGCGAAGGACGGTGCCTACATGGCCGGGGACCGACGGGTGCACCACACCGAGCGGTCCAAGTGGCGGCTCACGTTCCGCCGGCTGGCGGGCGACGCGCTGGCGGCGCTCCAGGCCGACGATCCCGGGCCAGCGCAGCAGGCCGTCGCGGAGATGGTTAACCTTGCCCGCGATATGAAGAGCTATGACTACTTCCACTCCGACGACCCGGTGGAGGCCGCCAAGTTCGTGGTTTCGGATGCCGTCGACGTGCTATGGGAGTCGGTGCTCCGTCATGACGGCTTCGCGGCCTTCGCCCGGCGCGTGCCGGAGCAGCTCATCCGCTGGGAGGCGGACTACGGCTGGACTCGGCGGGGTTACGGTCAGGTGCCGGAGATAGAGACAGCCTTGGCCGTCCCGCTCGCCAGGCTGCTCACCACGCCGGACATGTGGCGGACGTTCGCCGAGTCCTACCTTGACGCGCTGGACGCGGCCGGACGGGCGGATCCGAGGCGACCGCGTGCCGTGTACGGAAGCTTCGACGAGACTCGCTTCCGGCGCCGCGAGCGCGCCAAGGACCTCGCCGCCTGGCACGAGATGCTTCTCGACCGGTTCGCGGGAGCCCCCGAGGATGAGCTGCTGGACCGGCTCGCCGTGAGCCCGGCGCTTGCGGGGCCAGAGCTCACCTTCCTGCGCGCGAGGATCGCGGAGCGCCGCGGTGACGTCACCCAGGCCGCCGCCCTGGTCACCGAGTGCCTGCAGGAACTGCCCGGCCATCCTGGCTACCTGGACCTCGCTGTGGAAGTCAGCGCGGAACTGCCTCCGCGCGCCCGCGAGCTGCTATCCGAGCGCACCCGGATCCTGGGTGAGCAGCGCGGTCGGTGACCCGTACCTGGATCCGGCCAGCGGCATGCTGCGCAACCTGCTCGGTATCAAGGACGCCGCCGAACTGGCCCAGGCTGAGGCGGCGCTGTCCGCGTCGCGGCTGACCGGCCTGGAACTGCCGCGCGGTACGGCTCCCGGTGCCCTGCCGCTTGCACCCGACATCGACGGCGAACATCGCCGCCTCGGCGCTGCACTGCCTCGGCCTGCACACCAGCCAGGCGCTGGGCTGGGGTTTCATCCTCATGTCGTTCTAGGGGAGATCGCTGCGCGCCTCCTGCAGGCGTCCGCTCTGGCCCCGGAATCCGGAATGCCCTGCTTGATGACAGCGTAATGTGATCAGATACCTCCGAGGGCAGGTCCACTCATCTAGGAGACGACATGCCGCTGACGCCGGCCGATGTGCGGAACAAGCAGTTCAGTACGACCCGGCTGCGGCCTGGCTACGACGAGGAAGAGGTCGACGCCTTCCTGGACGAGGTCGAGGCGGAGCTTAACAGGCTGATCCAGGAGAACGACGAGCTCCAGTCCAAGCTCGCCGAGTCCCTGCGCGGGAGCAGGCCTGCCATCCCCGCGATGTCCTCACCACTGCCCGGCCCGGAACCGGAGATGCTCGCACCGCACATGCTCGGAGCACCGGCAGCAGTGCAGAACCAGGAGCGCCGGCCAGGGCCCATGGCGAGGGACACGCCGGGCCACGACATGGACTCCATCACCCGCGTGCTCAGCCTGGCCCAGCAGACCGCTGACCAGGCAGTCGCGGATGCCCGGCGAGAAGCCGACGACACGCTCGGCCGGGCCCGGCGCGAAGCCAGCGAGATACTCACCAAGGCGCGTCGCCAGGCCGAGCAGATAACCAGCGATGCCCAGGCACGCTCGGAAAGCCTGGAACGCGATACCCAGGAACGCTACCGCCAGGCGCTGGGCTCGCTGGTGCAGCAGCGTGAGGAACTCGAGCGCAGGGTGGACGACCTGGGAGCCTTCGAGCAAGAGCACCGCCGCCGGCTGAGGGCCTACCTGGAAGGCCAACTCCGTGACCTCGACGCAGGTACCGCCGGCAGCGACGTGCTCCCGGCCATGATGACCCCCAAGCACTTCAGCAGCTCCGGCGCGCTACCCGCTGAACCTCACCGGAACGGCTCCTAGGCTCGCAGCACCAGAATCCCAACCGGAATGACGGTGGTCGCGCGACCTCCTCGCCGCGCTGCGCTCGGGTCCGCCGTAGCCGGCGCTCGATGTCGTGATGCGCGAGTAAGTACGAGGTCCCGAGCGCCCGCAAGCGCCCGGGCACGTACGCCATAATCCGTGACCCTATCGAGTCGCGGCATCTGACCCGGGGCTGCCAGACTTGAGCGATGACAGGAGCTGTCCCGCTGGCCGTTGAGCTGAAGGACGTCAGGAAGCATTTCGGGCAGGTGCAGGCGGTCAGGGATGTCGACGTGAGCATCGCGTCGGGAGAAATCGTGGCGATGCTCGGGCCCAACGGCGCGGGCAAGACGTCCACCATCGACATCATCCTCGGCTTGTCCCGGCAGACGTCCGGGCAGGCGCTCGTCTTCGGCATGCACCCCCGGCAGGCGGTCACCCGCGGCCTGGTCTCGGCGGTGATGCAGACCGGCGGGCTGCTGAAGGACCTGACCGTCAAGGAGACCGTGGAGTACACCGCCAGCCTGTTCGCGCAGAGCAAGCCGGCCGCCGAGGTGCTGGACCGGGCGGGAATCACCCAGAT
>JBOHCG010000574.1:0-5176 GCA_050698735.1 Streptosporangiaceae bacterium
TTCCCTCGCCAAGCCCGCGGCCCCCGCCGGTCACCAGTGCCTTCCGCCCAGTCAGGTCGTACACGCTCATCAGGCACCTCTCTCTGCTATCCACTCTGGGCGGCATCGCTGCAGCCGCTCTCCGCGGCGTCGCTGGCGCCGCACTACGGACGGGGCGTGACGTGCCTCATAGCCTCACCCGCGCTCTTGACACTTGTCAAGAGATAGCTTGACGATTGTCAAGAGAAGTCTCGCCAACCGTCAAGACTCGCCGCCGCCCGGGCGCGTTATGCCTGGCTGGTAGCCTGAGACGACGGCCAAGCAACGATCGGACCCCAGACAGTGACCGAGGTAACGGAGCGGAACCGGGACCGGGTTGCGCGCCGGCAGGTGGACAAGTTCGCCGAACGGCGAGCACAACTCGCGGCCGCGGCGCTGCAGACCCTGGCCGAGCTTGGCTACGCGCGTACCAGCCTGCGCGACATCGCGAAAAACTCCGAGTTCACCCACGGGGTCCTGCACTACTACTTCAGCGACAAGTTCGAGCTGATCACCTACTGCGTGCGGCAGTACAAGGCCGAATGCGTAAAAAGGTACGACAGCATCGTCGCCACGGCAGGCTCCGCGGCCGAGCTCAAGCGGGGATTCGGCGCCGCCATGGCGGCCACGCTGCGCGAGGACGCGGCCCTGCACAGGCTCTGGTACGACCTGCGGAACCAGAGCCTGTTCGACGAGGCGCTCCGCGCCGACGCCCGCGAGATCGACCAGAGCCTGGAACGCATGATCTGGCGCATCGTCAGCAAGTACGCCGAGCTCTCGCAGACGCCGCTCGCGGTGACCTCCGCCGTGGCCTACGCGATGTTCGACGGGCTGTTCCAGCACGCGCTGATCAGCCACCTGGCCGGCCACGCCGGCGCTGCCCGCGATCTAGAGCAGAACGTGCCGCGGCTGCTGGAATCACTGACCGCCCTCGCCTGACCCCGGCGACCAGCTTACGTACAGATCGACATCGACAGTAGTGTACACTTTGGTTATGGATGTGGCGGTTACCGATCTGCGCGCTCACCTAAGCGAATGGCTTGACCGGGCGCGGCAGGGCGACGAGATCGTGATCACCGACCGGGGCATCCCGGTGGCCCGGCTCCTCGGCCTGACCGCGACCGCGACGCTGGAGCGGCTGACCGCCGAAGGGGTGATCGGCCGCCCGGCGTCGGGCCGCCGCCCGCAGGCATCCGGACGCCCGCGTCCCCGGCCCCGGCGGCCGGTGGCCGATATCGTCAGCGACCAGCGGCGCTGACCCCGTGTCGCTGGTCTATTTCGACGCCAGCGCCTTCGTCAAGCTGCTGGCCGAGGAGCCAGGCAGCGACCTGGCCGCGGAGCTATGGGATGGCTGCGACGCGGCGGTCGCCAGCAGGCTGGCTTATCCAGAAGTGCGGGCGGCGCTGGCCGCCGCCGCCCGCAACCATGACCTGACCGAGGGCGAGCTGGACGAGGCCGAGCAGGCCTGGGAGGAGTACTGGGCAGCGACCCGCCCGGTGGAACTGACAGCCACGGTAGAACGGCAGGCCGGCCAGCTCGCCCGCGCGCACGCCCTGCGCGGCGCCGATGCCGTTCATCTGGCCAGCGCCTTGGCCATCGGCGACCCGGAGCTTGTCATCGCCGTGTGGGACCGCCGCCTGCACGCCGGGGCGCACGCCGCCGGCCTGCGCGTCACACCAGCCCGACTTGACGCGACGCAGCCGTCGCCGACGCAACTACCGTCACCTGAACCACCTTGACTGGCGGGCTGGCCGAGTTCGTCGTCGAACGTGGCGCCGTCGCCGAGCGGCGGCAGCGCGAGGAAGTCCGATATCCAGCCTGGCACCTGGTCGCGTCGTGGCCGCCACGAGTGGTCCGCCACGGCGGCGCGCAGCGTGTCCCCGGCCAGCATGCCGAGGTAGGCCTCGCGGTGCAGCGCGCGGAACGACGGATCCACGGGGTGCCGGGCGGGTCCGGCACGGTCGCGGCCTGGCTCCCCCCGGCCACCGCCATGGGCACGATGGCGGCCGCCTCGACCGCGGTCACCCTCCTGCTGATCCCGGGCCTGCGCAGGTCCGCTCCCGCCGCGCGGATGGCCCCTGCCGCCGCCCCCGCGCCGGACACCCCGGCCGGGGCCGGCGCCGCACTGACCGTCCTGCTCCCAGCCACCGAAGAAGATCATTTATCCGAACGGGCCGTGGTGCACCCTTCCCGCCAGGTCCGAGTCGGCGGGGGGATGCGTCCTGGTACTGCAACGGGACTTCGTAATCTTCATGGTTGGCGGGCACGGGCTTGCCGGTAGGCCCTATCGACGCGGCAAGAACGAACCGGCAGCAAGAGGAGGAGCAGGACGTGAACGTGGAGAATCTCTGCTCATCCGTGAGTGATCAGGCCGATGGCCGAGCGCGTCCTGGCTGACTGCGATATCCGCCCGGCGGCCGCGGCCCGATGACGGTCAGGTCGCTGACGGTCCAGATCTGGGCGGGCATTCAGCGTACCCGGTTACGCCCGTCCCGGGTCGGTAATCGCGCAGAGGAAGGGCGCAGGCGGACCGGGACAGGCAGTCAGAAGACGCCCGGCCCGGTCCGCTGGCGGTCAGAGCGGGCGGACTTCCTCCGCCTGGGGGCCCTTCTGTCCCCGTCCGGCGGTGTAGGTGACCCGCTGGTTCTCCTGCAGGCTGCGGAAGCCGTCAGCCTGGATGGCAGAGTGATGGACGAACACGTCGGCGGTTCCGTCGTCGGGGGCGATGAAGCCGTAGCCCTTGTCGGCGTTGAACCACTTGACGGTGCCTTCAGCCATGTACTTCTCCTGTAGAGACGATCGTTCGGGAGGCACGTGTTGTGCACCCCCGGGTTGTCGCGACCGCCAGCCTGCCGGGAAGACCTGGCCGTGTACGCGCGGCGTCCGCTGTCAGAAGTTCGCAGGCGCAGGTACACGTAACGAATTTCGACTACAACCACCACCCATTAAACACCATGCCCGACACCCGGCTAACCAGCCGCGCTCGCGCCGCCGCTCGAGGCCAGGTCAGCTCGGCCCTTCGGCGCAGAGCATCATCAGCCCGTCCGCGCGGCGAGGCAGCCACCCAGGCCATCCGCTGGGCATGCAGATGCGGATGTGCCCGCGTTTCCGCGGAAGCGGCTTGTGAAGCAGCGCACAAGGCGTCTCCGCCGAAACGTCGGCGCAACCGCGATGGGGCCAGTTCGCGCCCTGTACACCGGTAGGCCGCTGGCGAGGTGCCCGCCGTGGGCGGGTCCTTTTCCAGCGACCCCCGGTCCGAACCCCGCGGGCTAGTTTCCCAGCACGAGGCTCTCCAGCGATTACGCCGTGAGGGCGGTAGGGTGCCCGTGATGGATGGCCTGGTGGCAGGGGATGCAGACCACGAGGGTTTTCCTGCGCATCTTGGCCATGAGCTGCGCCCATCCGGGCTGCGGCCGTCCTGCCCTGGCAAGGTCGGCGAGCTTGCGGACCTGGTGGACTTCCACGTCGGTCAGCGTGTCGCACCACTCGCACCGCCGGGTCCGGAGCCTGGTAGTCAGCTCCTTGCGGCGGGTGGGCAGATCGGGAAGGCGGTCGGTGATGACCGCTTTCTTCTGCCGTTTCAGCGGAATGCCACCGAACCTGGTGACCAGCGGTTTCCTGCCCGGCCGTTCGACGGTGGCCTGGAAGCAGACGCGCGGCCCGTATGGCGTGGTAATGGTGGCCCGGTATTTGCGGGCCATCGCCGTCACGGTCGAGCGGTGCCTGGCGGCCAGCGTCTTGAGCAGCGAGGTCTCGGCAGCCCAGCGGAGCCGGGTGAACCGGAAGGCGTCGCTGGCGAGCAGGTAGTACTGGACGATGCCCCGGTACTCGGCGCCGTAGGTGCTGATGATCAGGCTGTCGGGCAGGTTCATCAGCTCGGCGCGCCGCTCGGGTTTGCCGTGCTTGGAGTAGGGGGCGCACTTGGCCGTGATCACCGGCAGGGGGACCTGCAGCCGGATCACGCCGTTGACGGCGGGCCGGTCGCGGCTGTGCTGGACGGTGACCTGGTAGCCGAGGAAGGACGCCGCCTGGGTGCGGGCGTGCGTGATCAGCGTCTTGTCCTCGTTGAGTTCCAGCTTGAGGTCGTCATGCAAGAACGCGGCGAGGCGGGCTTTGATCTGCTCGGCTCCGGCCTTGGGTCCGGTGAACCCGAGAAGGTGATCGTCGGCATAGCGGATATATCTCAGCCTCCGGTAGCCGGGATCACGCGGGTCCCCGCGCGGGACGCCGCGCCGCTGTGCGCGTAGCTGCCGCACCGCACGGCGGTCGCCCCGCTGCCAGGCGTCGCTGATCGCTCTGGTCAGCCTGGCGTATTCCGGGTTTGCGGCCCGGGTAACTCCCCGGGTGTATTCCGGGATCAGGACTGTCTCAGCAAATTTGTCCAGCCGGTCCAGGTAAATATTAGACAGGACCGGAGAATTCACGCCCCCAACGCAACAGCGAACTTTCGCGCATGTCACCCTCCCTGTCGGTGGTGTCGTGGTGGCTGCCGCCGCTGGATGGTTCCCGGACGGGGATGCGGTGGCGGATGGTGAGTTTGTCGGGTCCGATGAGGATGTCCTGGACGAGGGTGCGCAGGACGCGCTGGCGGTCCCCGGTGGTCGCGGTGGCTGCGTTCTGCGTGAGCCGGGCGAGGAAGCCCTCGAGGTCGTCGGCGAGCCTGAGGTAGGCGTCGCGGTCGGCGGCCTGGGCGTCGAGGGCGGCGAGCTGGTCCTTCAGCCCGGTTTCGCGGGCGCGGAGGTCCGGCATGCGGGCGCGGAGCTCGTCGATGGTGATGAGCTGCTCGGAGAACGCGGTGACCATCGCGGCGATCGACGCGCTGGTCTTGGCGAGGGCCTGCTCGAGCTGGGCCCGCTTCTTGGTGACCGGGTCCGACGTGCGCGCCCGCTCCAGCCGCCGACCGATCTCGGTGCGGATGAGGGCGGGGTCGGCGAGCAGGCCGGTGACGTGGTCCCAGACGACCTGGTCGGCGTAGTCGGCGCGGACCGGCTTGTTGCCGCAGACGCGGCCGCCCTGGTAGCGGTAGTCGTCGGAGATGGTCTTTCCGCAACTGGCAAAAAGGGCGGTGCGGCCCGTCGGGGGAAGTCGGGAGCACATAGCGGATCTCGACGTCGCCGTCGGTGACGACCACGCGGTCGATGAGCAGCTCAGCCAGCTG
>JBOHCG010000575.1:0-5153 GCA_050698735.1 Streptosporangiaceae bacterium
TACCGGCCCGTCACCGGCACGGCACGCCGGCCGCCGCCATGCCCGGACAACAAGAACTACGCAAAGTAACCATAGAGGGGAACCGCCCATCCAGGCCTAAATGCCTAAACCCCGAGGCATTGGGTCCAGTGGCGTGCAGCCGTTGGTAGGCCTCGTTAAGTATCGTTGTGCGGTAAGGTGCCATTGCGGCTCCTTCGGAACGTCCCAAGGTTATGATCTGGTGTCTTCTATCATGCCAGGCGAGCCTCAGGTGGCATTCAACCGGCGTGGACGACCACCTGATCATCGAATGGAAACGCAGCCCGAACAGGGCGAATGACAACGGGTCATCCGCCAGCGCATCCACGCCCGGTGCAAGTTCCTCTGGTGGGTGCGTCTTTTTAAGGGGTGGGTCATTGTGGGGTGTTCGGGTCATGCGGCGAGGCCGAGTTCGGTGAGGCTGGCTGGGTCGTAGCGGTTGAGGTGGGTTTCCTGGCGGTAGCGGTTCTTGTAGTAGTCGAGGTACTCTTCCAGGTCGCCGTTGACGACGAGGGCGCGTAGTTTGAGGATGGTCTCGGCGCCGTGAAGGGTCCACCGGGCGCCGGTGATCCCGAATCTTTTCAGCAGTCCTTGTCGGGATTAGAGGGCGCTGGCCGCGGTGAAGGCGCCTGTGTCGTGGGCGTTTGCTTCGGTCAGCGTCTGGATGAACGTGGGATACACCTGTGTTCCACGTCGTGGTGACTGCGCCGGCGTCGGGACGTGCGCGCGTCCGCGGCAGGGTGAGTTCCGCTCCCGGTTAAGGCTGGGGGCGATTGGCCTGTTGCATGAGCTCGCGGTTGATCATCCGGGCGGCTTCGAGTTCCTCGGTGGTGCGGCGCAGGCCCTCTTTGGCCTCGAAGAGCTGCTGATCAAGCTCGGTGACCCGGCTGGCGAGCTGCTGATCGGCGAGCTCGGTGAGCAGACTCTCGGGGAGGAGCTCGTCGGCGACGAGGTGAGCGCCCTCGGCCTTGGACAGACGGTTCTCCAGGGCCCGGAGCTGTCTGGTGAGCCGGTGGTTCTGGGCGCGGGCGTTCTCCAGCTCGGCGCGGAGCGATGCGCCGGTCACCCGCGCCGCGGCGACCAGGTCACCAGCGTGGCTTCTGGTGGCGTGAGCGGCCTTGAGCTCGATGCTGGCCTTGAGGTCGGGATGGTCGTAGATGAACTTGCGCCCGACCCCGGCCTGCCGGGCGATGCTGGCGATGCTCGGGTGCCGGCCGGCTTCGAGCTGGGCGTCGGCGGCGGCGAGAACGAGCGCGCGCTTGTGCTCGCTGTCGAGCCGGCGCGCCTTTCGCAGGGGCTCAGCCCGGTCAGTTCGCATCGTGGCCTGCCCGGTCGCGCTCGACGCCAGGGAACAGCTGCGGCGATGGCTGGCCGATGACGCCCAGGAACCGGACAGGTACCGAGGTGTCGAGCTGCGCGCGGGCGCGCCGGAGCACGATGACGGCTTCCTCAACGGCTGCGCGCTCGTCGCCTGCGAGGTCTTCGACGAGTTCCTCGCAGCGGTCGATGATCCGCCGGAGCGAGGCGATCTCCTCCGCCGAGGGGACCGCGGTCATGCGTGCCCAGTCCTCGAGTTCGGGCACAGCGGCGCGGAGCCGCTCCTTGTCGGCGAGCAGGCGGGTCAGGTAGGCGCGCAGCTCGGGCAGGAAGCTCGGGTCGCTGCGGAAGTGGGTGCACCCGAAGCACTGGTGGCGGAATGGGCATGCCTGCCCGTGCGCCTTGACGTTGACCGGCTCGGTGCAGATGCCGAAGGGCACGGCGACCTGTCCGATTGCCTCGCGGGTCGCCTCTGCGTCCAGGAGCCGCCCGGCCAGCGGGCGGCTGCGTGCGCCGCCGCGGTCCACCTGGAGCGCGGCGAGCAGGTCGACGGCCTTGCGCTTACGTTTCGCGGAGACTAACGGCACAGTCGGATATTGGAACTGTCTGAATGCCTCAGCCTGGTGCCCTATCCCCAGAAGATCGCCGTTGGGTCGCGGTCGATCTCCTGCAAGAGGTCATCGATGTGCGGTGATGGCGGGAGCCGGTCGTAGCGGTGGAAGCGGAGGTTGCGATCACGCCAGTACAACGTCCACGTCCGGTTTGCCTGCGTGTAGCGGAGACGGGCGATGGGGGACCGTGTCCATTCCGGGTCGGTGCTCGGGCGCCAGGGCGGCCTGCGCTCAATGATCGTCAGGTGCCGGGGCCCGGCTTCGCACTCGGCACGGACCTGGTCGCGGGCATGGGCGGGGACGCGTTCTTCGCACCAGTGGCGGACACGGGCTATGTCTAGTTCGGGCAGCTCGGCCATCGGATCATTCTTCCTTCCGGCGGCTGACGTCGGCGGCGTAGGTCATCCAGTCGCCAGCGGAGGCGTGCTGCCAGGCGACGGCGACGTCGATGTGGATGCCGAGCATGCGGGCGAGCAGGGCCGCGGGCAGTTCGGTGGCGAGCTGGAACAGCGCGGTGGAGCGTGCCTGGCCGGGCTGGATGCCGAGATCTTTGAGACGCTGCCCGAGGTGAGTGGCGCTGATCGGGCGGCCGGGCTGCCCGCCGGGGAACAGCCAGGGTGAGGGCTGGCCGGCGCCGGTGGTAGCGTGCCCGCGCTTGCCGTCCAGGAGCCGCCGGGTGAGGCCGGCGGCGGGGCCGGGCAGGGTGATAGGTGCCGGCCCCAGGTGGATCCGCACCGTGGTGTCGCTGGTGGTGACCTGGCTGGTGGTCAGGCGGCTGATCCGGGCGACGGGCTGGGCGTAGAGCAGGACGAGCAGGCCGGCAAGCCGGTCTCGCGTGTTCAGCGTGTCGTCGTGCAGCAGGCGGCGGGCGGCGTCCCAGCGGGCCTGGTCATCTAGTGGCCGGGTCGGGCCTTGCCAGCGGGTGGCGGGGAAGGACAGCGCGGTGAGCCGCTGCCTGGTGGCCCAGCGGACGAAATGTCCCGCGTGATAGCGGTGGGAGGCTTGGTCGCCGGTCAGCCAGCGGTCGAGGTCGGCCTGGCCGCAGGTCGCCGGGGTCAGGTTCTGGGCTGCCAGCCAGTCGAGCAGGACGACGGCGGCACGGACGTGCTGGTGCACGACGTCGTATTGCTGGATCGTGGCGGCCTGGCCGTTGTTGCGGCGCCGCAGCCGGCGCGTAAGGTGCCAGATGGCGTAGCGGCGCAGGATCTGGCGCTGGTCAGGGTCGGTGCGGGTGGCGAGGACGCCGCTGATGAAGCGTTCGAGGCGGGCCATCTGCTCATCGCGTGGCGGCAGCGTCCCGGTGGCGACCAGCACGCTGCGCAGGTGCGCGAGGATCGCGGTCTGCTCCAGGCCGTCCAGTTCTCCATGGGTGAGCTGGCGGCGGCCCGCCGCGATGTCAGCCAGCACTGTGGCGATGGGCGGCTTGGCCAGCCAGCGCAGCGCCGTGCCCGGCGGATCAGTAGCCGCCAGCGCGTCCTTCAGCATGGCTAGCGAGGGGTGGATGCCACCGTCCGGGACGGTCAGCAGTTCCCGCAGCCGCAGTTCCAGGCGGCAGCCGGCGCACTGGCCCGGCCGCAGGCTGGCAGCGCAGGCCGGGCAGTCGGGGAAGGCCGGAACGGTGCAGTCACGGCAGCGCTCCTCGCCGGGCATGCCGGACCCGACGGGCTTGACCTGGCCGCAGCGGGCGCAGCGTGCTGACCGGTTCTGGCAGGGCGGGCACCATGGCAGCCCGGTCAGCCGGGAGGTCCCGCAGGGCCGGCGCTGACCGCAGACCGAGCACGCCGCCACCGGCAGCGGCGGGCAGCCGGGGCATAGCGGCCCGTGCGGGCTGCGGGTGCTCACCACGCGGCGACGGCCGCAGTTCACGCAGATCTCAAGGTTGGCCGGATCGCTGACCAGGCAGTTCGCGCACAGCGGCATTCCCTGGCCGTCGCGGGCTGCGGGCTCGCAGACCCGGCCGCAGCCCGAGCAGGACTCGGCCCTGGACTTCGCCACGCAGTTACGGCACAGCCAGCGGCCGCCGATCGGCCGGTGCAGGGCGATGACCCGGCCGCACCGCGGGCACGGCGGCCGGACGATGCCGGAGGCACCCGCATCGCACAGCGTGCCGATCAGCCGCAGCACCGAGGGGACAGGCGTCTCGGCGCCCGCCCCGGTGAGCAGGGCGGGCCGGTCCTGCAGCGCCCAGGCCAGCTGGTGGCGCTTCCCGGCCTGGGCAGCCGCGCCCTGGGTGTGGCTCGGTTGAAGGGACCGTCTGAGCTGCGGGTTTGATGGCTGGGCTGGTTGCTGGCGCGTGCTGCCTTTACTGTCGGGGGGAGGGGCAGGGAGAGGCGCGTGATGGGGTCGCTGCTGGAGGAGCTGGAGCGCCGGGAGGCGGAGGCTCGCGCGGAGGCGGGGGAGCTGCGCGGCCGGATCGCGGAGCTGGCGGAGCGGCTGGCCGGGGTTGAGGAGCGGCTGGCGCGGCTGGTAGTCACCCGGGAGACGGTGGACGAGGTTCTGGCCGCTCCCGGTCAGGGGCCGTCACCGGTGCCGGCGGCGGTACGGGTGCCTGCGGGGTCTGGCCGTTCGCCGGTGATCGGGGTGGTGAAGGTGCCGGCGTGGCGGGCTGGTCTTGATGTGTCGGTGCTGCCGCGGGATTACCGGGATCTGCTGGAGGTGGCGCAGGATGCGGGGCGGCCGGTGCGGGCGGCGCAGATCGCCGCGGCGGCGGGGCTGAGCACCCAGCGGGGGAAGGTGGAGACACTGCGGGGCAAGCTGCGGCGGCTGGTGGAGCGGGGCTGGCTGGCCGGGGATGCCGGGCCGGGGCTGTTCGCGCTGCCCCGGCGCGACCGTGACGCGGGAGAACAGGACTAGTAAGGGCGGGCTCTTCTTCCTAGGTTCGAAGGTGCGAACCAGTACGAACCAGACAGGAAGAAGAGCCCATATGGAACGGTATGCCCCGGTTGCGGATGCTGACCCCTTCGCAGCGTCAGCGGATCTGTTCACCGCGCTGGCTGATGAGCTGGCCGGCGCCGGCGCGGCCGGCCTGACCGAGTACGAGCTGGAGGACCTCGTGGACGGGCGGGGCCGGGAGGTGCTGCGGCAGCTGCTGCAAGATCACCTGGACCTGCGGGCAGCGCGGGAGGAACAGGCCGCCCGTGACCAGCATCCGGCCGCGACGGGCAGCGACGGGGTCACCCGGACCCGGCTGGAGACCGGGCACGGCCG
>JBOHCG010000576.1:0-5131 GCA_050698735.1 Streptosporangiaceae bacterium
CCGCCAGCCAGCGCAGCAGGTCGCCGAACTCGGCCACGTCGCTGCCTGGCGCCCCGCCCAGGTCGTCGGCCAGCCCGCGGGCGGCGGCCGCCATCCGCTGGGAGTCCTCGACGGCCACCCGGACGTCCTCGAGCACGTGCCGCAGGTCCGACTCCAGCCCCTCGGCCGTGACCCCGTCGCCGGGCGGCTCGAGCTCGACGTGGATCCACGACTCGGTCAGCTCGCCGGTGGCCGCGGTCGTACCGTCGCCCGCCTTGTTCTGGGCTTCGGCCTCGCTGCAGACCCCGACGATTTCTTGCAGCGCGCCGGTGACGTCGCGGCGCACGCGCAGCACCGGATGAACGATCAGCTGGATATCGGCCTGGTGCCGGTTCAGTTCGGTGGTAACCGAGTCGACGAGGTAGGGCATGTCGTCGACGACGATGTCGACGCACACGGTCGACGGGGTCACCGCCTCCAGATGGGCGGAGCCTGGCTCGCGGACCTGGACCAGCGCCCGGCCCTGCGGCCGGAACCTGCCGAGCCTGGCGTGGGCGGCCGCCACCGCCGCCATCCGCTCCGGCGAGGTCAGGTCCTCGGTGTCGACGCGCCAGTAGTAGGCGCGCAGGTACCGGGCCGGCTCGCCGGGATCGGCCGCGTCGGCGTCGTCCCCGAAAACCCCCGCGCCAAGGGAGGGATCATCCCTCCAGGCTACCGCCGCCCTGGCCAGCAGCGACTCCATGGCCTCATCGGTATTGCTGTCCGGCATCGCGTCCACTCCTTCGTGTCCACAAACCTCGTCCGCCTGGGCCGCTTGCTCTCGGCCCCGCCTTATCCCGACCCTGCCTTTACCACTGGGCCTTTACCACTGGGCCTAGACGACCCGACTCGACTATGCCACCCCATTGTGACAAAGTCGTTTCATTCTGTAACCAGATCCCCGGCCATGCTAGCCCGGCGGATCGCCATCGGAAGCCCCTGCGGACCTAACGAAGTACCGCAGCACGTCCGGGTCGGCCAGCGCGTTCGGATCGGCGGCCAGTTCCGGGGCCGTGCCGAGCAGAATCTTCCGCACCGGGACCTCCAGTTTCTTTCCGGACAGGGTGCGCGGGATCCCGGGTACCGAAAAAATCTCATCCGGCACGTGCCGGGGCGACAACTGCGCGCGCAGCGCGGCGCGGAGCCTGCCCGCCAGGTCCTCGTCGAGCTCGCAGGAGGCGGCGGGCACCACGTACAGGATCAGCCGACCCTCGGCGCCGAGCCTGCCCGTATCCACCACCAGGCTATCGCTGATCTCGGGAAACGCCTCAACCACACGGTAGAACTCGCTGGTGCCCATCCGAATTCCGCCCCGGTTGAGGGTGGCGTCGCTGCGGCCGTAGATGACGCAGCCGCCGTCGGGCAGCAACTCGATCCAGTCGCCGTGCCGCCACACCCCGGGGTAGACGTCGAAATAGCTCTCCCGGTACCTGGTCCCGTCGGGATCGCTGAAGAAGCCGACCGGCATCGACGGCATCGGCTCGGTGATCACCAACTCGCCCACCTGCCCGATGACCGGCTTGCCGTCGTCGTCGTAGGCCTCGACTTTCGCGCCGAGGCAGCGGCCGGAGATGATGCCCGCCCGCACCGGCAGCAGCGGGGAGGGGCCGACGAAGCCCGTGCACAGGTCCGTGCCGCCGGAGAAGGAGCCGAGCAGCAGGTCCCGCTTCACGTGCTGGTACACCCAGCCGAACGCCTCGGGCGGCAGCGGTGATCCGGTGGAGCCGATCGCGCGCAGCGCGGTGAGATCTTCCTCCTGGCCCGGGTGCAGTTCCGCCTTCATGCAGGCGACCAGGTAGGGCGCGCCGACGCCCAGGTAGCTGATGCCGTACTCGGCCGCCAGCCGCCACAGCCGGCCGGTTCCCGGATAGGCGGCGCTGCCGTCGTACAACACGATCGTGACACCGGCCAGCAGCCCGCCGGCCAGGTAGTTCCACATCATCCAGCCGGTGGTGGTGTACCAGGTGAAGACGTCGCCCGGCCGCAGGTCCTGGTGGAACGAGAGCGACTTGAGGTGCTCGAGCACGATCCCGCCGTGGCCGTGCATGATCGGCTTGGGCAGGCCGGTGGTACCCGAGGAGTACACCACCCACAGCGGGTGATCGAACGGTACCTCTTCGAACTCGGGCTCGCTCCTGGGCTCACCCCGGCCGCCGCCCGCGCCCAGGTCACTCCAGCGCGTCGTGCCCGGTCGGGCGGACTCGCCGAGCAGGTCGACCATGACCACGGCGGCCAGGTCCGGCAGGGCGGCGACCACGTCGGCGAGCATCTCGGCACGGGCGAAGTCCCTGCCGCCGTACCGGTAGCCGTCACAGGCGATGAGCACGGCCGGCTCGATCTGCGCGAACCTGTCGATCACGCTGCGCGCGCCGAAATCCGGCGAGCACGACGACCAGATCGCGCCGATGCTCGCGGTGGCGAGCAGGCCGATGACCGCCTCGGGCACGTTCGGCAGCAGCGCGGCCACCCGATCGCCGCGGCGCACACCCAGGGCGCGAAGGCCGCGAGCCACCCTCGCCACCTCCGCGGCGAGTTGCGCGTAAGTGAGACTGCCACCACGGCTTCGTTCGGAATCAAAAATAACGGCGGTACGGTCGGGATCGGTCCAGGCGGTCCTCAGCGCGTTACGGGCGTAGTTCAGCGTGGCCCCAGGGAACCACCGCACGTCCGGCATCGTGTCGCCGGCCAGCACCGGCCCGTCGCCCCGGTTTCCGAGCACGTCGAAGTAGTCCCAGATGCAGGACCAGAAGGCCGCGGGCTCGGCCACCGACCAGCGCCACAGGTCCCCGTAGCCACCGGAACGCAGCAGGTCGCGGGCCTCCAGCCAGTTCATGAAACGGGTGACCCGGGCGTCGTACACGGTCTTCTCGTCTGGCTCCCAGAGGACCGCGCCGTAACCGCGCCTGGCCAGGTCGTCGTAGCCGCCTGCCGCATCCATGTTCCCAGCATCGTGCCATCGCGGCATGCCTGGCAACGCCTCCCGGAGCCCTGATCCGGCACAGCCCACTATGTGGGACAGATGAACGCCGCCGGCGAACGCATCCCGCGGTCTTGCGGTCACGCCGACCACTATGTGGGACGAACGGGCGGGGCTTAAGGCGCCGGCGGCTCGGTGAGGCGCACGATCAGCGCGGTGAGGGCGGCGGTGACTGTGAGGTCAGGCAGCACGGCGTCGGCGCCCGATTCGCGCAGTTCGGTCGCGCTTGACCGGCCGGCGGCCACCGCGAGCGACCTGGCGCCGCCGATCCGCGCCGCGTCCACGTCGCGGGGCGAGTCCGCGATGTAGACCGTGGCGCCCTCGTCGAACGGCACGCCATGGGCGTCGGCCGCACGCTGCCGCGCCACCCGCAGCAGCGTGCCCTTGGGGTAGGCCTCCGAGCCGTAGCCGCCGATGTCGAAATCGACGAATCCGTCCAGGTCAAAGGCGCGCAGCTTCAGTTCCGCCGTCGGCCTGCTGTTGCCGGTCAGCACGGTCTGCACCACGCCGTCGAGCCTTGCCACCGCCGCCAGCGCCTGCGCCGCGCCCGGCATCAACTGGCCCTGCGCGGCCAGTTCGTCCCGCCTTTTGCTAACCGCGGCGGCCAGCTCGGCACTGAACGGCTCGAGCAGGCGTTCGGCAGACCCGCTCGCGCTCATGTCGGCGCCGTTCTCGGCCAGCGCGGCGAAGAAGATCTCCGACTCGCTGCGACCGGGCATCTGCGGCAGCCGGACCAGCGGCCTGCCCGCCACCACGCCGAAGGCCTCCGCGTAGGCCGCCCTCATCACCCGGGCGACATCGACAAGCGTCAGGTCGATGTTCCACAGAACCAGGCGGTGAATGGCGTCCTCCGGTGCGTATCTGGTCAACCCATGTGAGGCCAACCCTGCTGTACAGGCTAGTCCAGCCCGGTGCAAGATCGGCTGGTTGATCGCGGTTGGCCCTATATATACGGTCCAGATCGGTCCACGCGAGTACGGAGCCGATGGCTCCCTTTTATGGCTCCCTACTTCAGCGGCGTGGCGGCGGTAGCGGCGGATCAGTCTGCCAACCGGCGGGGGCGGCCGCCCTTGCGGGACCGGCGCTCGCGGTCGGCGGCTCACGCCTCGGCGCGGGAACGTGCAGCGGCCTCGATGCCGTGCTCGCGGGCGATCTTGCGGACGTAGGCGGCGGTGAACGGCGACCAGTTGGTTACGTCGGTCGGCCGCTCCCCCGCCTTGAGCGCCTCGACGACGGCGCCGACGAGCACGTCGCGGGCCGCGTCGTGGGCCTTCTCGGTAACCCGGTAGCGCCGGGTCGCCTCGCGGATCGCCTGCTCGTGCTCATTCATGACAACAGGCTATCGCAACACTGTTGCGCTGGTCTAGATCGTACGCTACTGTGTTGCGTAACAGAGAAGCGCAACATAGGAGCCATCAATGATCAGCGCCACAGGGCACGAGCACTGCATCCGCTGCGGCAGGCGCCTGGTTTGCACGATCAGCCGCAAGCGCGGCTACGGCTGGGGCTGCTGGGCGAAGGTCGTCAAGGCCCGCAAGCTCGCCGCGCTGGTGAACTTCACCATGAAGCAGGTCGAGGACGCCCGGCAGATGCTCGACGACGCCGCGGTCATCCCTACCGCGCTGGCCACCGTGTTCCGCACGGTCAGCAGCGACGGGCTCCGCGTCTACCTGACCACCCGGAGCCGCTGGGAGAGCGCAGCGCCAAGGCGATCGAGGCCGGGCACGAGGCGATCAAGGACATTAACCAGCTGATTGCCCGGCTTCATCAGGTCCGCGCTCAGCTGGTCAGCGAGCTTCACCAGGACGAGGACATACGCGCCGCCCGTGCGGACGCGATGCTGGCCGAGGGCGGCCAGGCATGAACGTCGACACCGGCGAGTTCCGGGCGATACAGATCCTGGCCGATGAGGCGGATGGCCTCCGGCGGGCCCTGGCAGAGCGGGATGGCACCGAACCGAGCGACTGGTTCGCCCGGCGGCGCCGCGCCGAGCGGCTCATGGACCGCTACGAGGCAGCGGCGGCGGGCGCCCTGGACCCGCTCCTCGTGCACGAGTTCCGGTCGTTCGCCAAGGCGGTGGCCAAGATCGACTGGGAGACCGCGCTGATCGGCGACGAGCGGGAGGCCCGCGGCTAC
>JBOHCG010000577.1:0-5129 GCA_050698735.1 Streptosporangiaceae bacterium
GTCCTGGCCCGCCGGCGGGCCAGGACCGGGCTGGCGCTCGTATCGCCGGCTCTGCTGCTGGTCAGCATCTTCACGCTCATACCGCTCGGGTTCGGCGTTTACGTCTCGCTGACCGACTGGCCGCTTGTCGGCGCCTATCACTTCATCGGCGTGGCAAATTACCAGAGCCTCGTTCACAACACGCTGTTCATCCAGTCCGTCTTGTTCACGCTGAAATACACGGCGATCGTCACCCTCCCGATCCTCGTGGTCGGGTACGGACTGGCGGTACTCGTGCGGTCCAACCGGAGGGGGTCCACGCTATTCCGGACGCTGATCTTCCTGCCGTTCATCGTCGGCCTGACGACAGAGAGCTACATGGCGGTCGTCGAGTTGCAGCCGGTCTCGGGCACTGCGAACTTCGTGCTCGCCAAGCTCGGGATCGTGAACGACACGACTGCGTGGCTGGTACACACCGGCCTGGCCTTGACGGCGATCTGCGTTCTGGTCGTCTGGTTCGCATCGGGACTGACCATGATGCTGCTCATGGCCGGGATGCAGAGCGTGCCACAGGAACTGTATGAGTCAGCCCGTGTTGACGGTGCCTCCTGGTGGGACGCCGAACGACGGGTGACGCTGCCGTTGGTGCGGCGGTCCATCGTCCTGAGCCTGGTGATCTCGGTAATCGGCTCGTTCCTCGCCTTCAACCAGTTCTACATCATGACCATGGGCGGACCCGGAACGAGCACTTTGTCGGTAGTGATGTCGATCGTCAACACTGGGTTCTCGCAATTCGACATCGGCCTGGCGAGCGCGATGTCGGTGGTACTCGTGGTAATTGTCGGGCTGATCAGCTTCGGGCAGTTCCATTTCCTGCAGCGGGGCGGGGACTGATGGCTGCGGTGCGGAACCGCCGCGGCCAGCCGTATCGAGCCGGCGCGGCACCGTCGCCGCGCTGGCGGTCGCCGGGCACCAGCCGCCAGCGGGTCGGCCGGGCCCGCCGCGGGAACGGCGGCCACCTGCTGTACCTTGCGGCCGGCGCGGGCGTCAGCGCGGTGTTCGTGACGCCGCTGGCCTGGGAAATCTTCCGCTCGATGCAGCCCGAGTCGACGGTAACGCAGGCACCCTCGGCGGCCTCATTCAGCCATCTCACGATCGCGAACTACCAGGCCCTGCTATCCGGCCAGGACGACATCATCCGCAACGTCACGAACAGCCTGATTGTCGCGGTTCTCGCGGCCGCGGTCACCGCGATCACGGCGACGCTGGCGGGATACGGCTTCGCCCAGTTCCGGTTCCGCGGATCCGGGGTCATCTTCGGCCTGGTGCTGTTGGCGTTCATGGTTCCATTCCAAGCGATCCTGATCCCGCTGTTCCTCGAGATGCATTTCCTGCGGCTGCTCAACAGCCTGCTAGGACTGGCGCTCTTCTATACCGCGTTCAACCTTCCGTTCGGCGTCTATGTCATGCGCAACAGTTTCCTGCAGGTGCCCAGGGAACTGGTCGACGCCGCCCAGGTGGACGGCGCCTCCGTGCTGCGGACGCTCACGACGGTGCTCCGCCCGCTCATCCTGCCCGGGATGGCGACAACCGCGCTGTACGCCTTCCTGTTTTCCTGGACGGAATTCCTGGCGGCTCTGACCTTCCTGACCAACGACTCAATGTTCACACTGCCCGTGGCCCTGATCAATGTCGAGTCGGGCAACTACGGCGCAATTAACTACGGATTGCTTCTGGCCGGGGCGGTGATCTCGATGATCCCGTGCGTCATCGCCTACGTCGCGCTGCAGCGCTATTACGTGCGCGGACTAGTATCTGGAGCGCTGAAGGGCTGATCCGCCGACGTTCTGCCATGTGGTCATAGAGCGCCGGCGGCTTGCCTGGCTCCGGTGTGCTGACGGTCGGGAACCCTGCGGTGCGGTTGTTCGCCGACCGGGCCGCCGCAGCCGTGCCGGGCTTGGCGGTGACCAAGGCGAACACCGTGCTCACCGGAACTCAGGCCACCCACGACGCGGTGCTGGCGGCACTGCCGACCGGGCAGTGGGCGCATTTCGCCTGCCATGGGACCAGCGACTCGGACAATCCTTCTGCCAGTTGCCTGCTGCTCACAGACCACCAGCAGCGGCCGCTGACCGTGACAGACGTGGCCCGGCTACGGCTGGAGGACGCCGGGCTGGCGTTCCTGTCCGGGCCTGCAGCCCCAAGGGCGGTTCCATGTCGGTCGGGCAGCCTGCTGCGACCGCCTTGACCGCGGCGGCGATCTCGCCGCACGCCGCGCACCGGAAGCTGACCGCGCCCCCGGCGGTGCGCTGCCCGATGCTGCCCGGGATTGCCATCTCACTCACCACCCCGCAACCACGCCCGTCCGCCAAGGGACCGGGCCTGTGCCGGTGCATTCAGTCCCAGGATTCGGCGATCTGCGCCATCGTTTCGAAGCGGCGGGAGGTGCCTTCCCTGGCGAGTTGCCGGAACTCCCCGGTGCTCATGCGGATGCTGCCGCCCCAGGTGTCGCTGAGCACCAGGCGTGCTTCCGGCGGCGCTGCCTGGTCGAATGCGATCTCTGCCGTCGCGCCGGGCTGCCGCTCATCCCCTTAGGGTGCGATCTCCCCGCGCCCCTTCCCGTCCCGCTCCCGGATCTCCACCACCATCTTCACCGCGCGCTCGCGCAGCTCGTCCGGGTACCTCTTCTGTGCTGCCATGGCCCGCATCCTCCCAGGAATCAGAGCCTCCAAGATTCCCGGGGTGATCCAGTCAGTAGCGCCCCGGCCAGCCCGGTGCCCAGCGGCCGCGGCGGCAGCAGCGGCTTCCCCGGCCGGTCATCGTGCGCCGTCAGGTACAAGTCGTCGGCCACCAGCCCGGTGCCGCTCAGGCCCGTATCCAGCGGGCCCGGGAACCCGCGGGCCGCCAGCCGCCGCTCATGCACGGCATGCCCCATCCAGGCGAGGGCTCTGTGCAGCGCGGGAACCGGGACACGCACCGTGCGTTAAGGTCAGCGTCGCGGTCATCGGTCCTCATCTCCCGCGTGCGCCTGCTGGCACGGGATGCGGAACCAGACCGCGCGGCAGCCCCCGGGCCGGGCGGCCACCCCGCAGGCCGAGGCCAGCGCCATGACGATGAACAGGCCGGACCGCTCCCGGGCAGATGCCGCCAGGTCACCGCCCCATTCCTCGCTGCCTGCATCCTCGACCTCAGCCCAGACACAGCGGCAAGGCGCGTGCTGGAGCCGGACGATGAACTCTCCGCTGGCCCGGCCGCTGCGGCTGTGCACGACCGCGTTCGCGCTCAGCTCGCTGAGCAGGTGCACGACGGTCTCCTGCGCGTCGCATCCATCCATGAGCGACCGCACCGCAGCCCGCACCTGCCTGACCTGATCCGTGGCACCGGGGAAAGTCCGTTCCCAAAGCCAGCCGCCACGTGCGCGCTCCGGTGTCAGCACGGCCGGTCCGGCCGGCGTCACCAGCCGCGACGAGATCGCCTGGGCGGCAGGGCGGCCGGTCACGCCGCGTCCACCGCCATCCAGCGCATATGGGAGCGCATGCGCCTGTGCTCGCAATCGAAGTGGCCGTTGTGCTCGTCCATGGCCACCGAGATTGCCGTAATCCCGCTGGCCGGCCACCATCACGGCCTGCCTCGATTCTCGGCCTGCCCGTAACCGCGTCGGTCTGCGCGGATGTGTCTGGACCCGGTGCATTTCACCCGCCGCAGTCACCTCGGCCGGGGCTGGCGGCACTGGCGGCGCCTGGTAGCCGGGAGCACACTGTCAGCGGTAGCCCCGTACCGGCCCGCCGGCTCATGGAGGTGGTCGCGATGCCCGTCCGGCACAAGCCGGGCAGTAAGCCCTATCGCGATCAGCTGCGCGCCAGCCTGTCCGCCATGGGCGCCCAGGGCCCGCGGCTGACCGAACTGGTCGCCCGTGACCTCCTGATGCACGGCACCCGGCCGCAGCAGGCCTGGCGGTATGCCGCCGAGCTGTCGCAGCGTGAGGCGGCCGGGCGGTTCAACCAGCTCACCGCCAACCCGCGCGCTCCGATGACCGGCAACCGCATCGGCGATTACGAGCAGTGGCCTGACGGCGGGGTCCGGCCCACCATCGCCACGCTGAAGATCCTCGCCGGCGCCTACGGCACGACGTGGGACCAGCTTGTCGATGCGCGCGACCTGGCGCAGATGCCCGGCGGTGACCGCCTTGAGTATCTTGAGAGCAGCCGTGTACCGGTCCGGCTGCCCATTGAGGCAGCCCGCCCGCACCAGCGGCGGCCGCAGCGGAGCCGGGACGACGTGATCGCTGACGTCGCGGATGAGTCGCTGGAATTCGGGGAGTGGGCAGGCATGTCAGAGGTGGCGGACGCCACGATCGAGCAGTACGAGCAGCAGGTGCGCCGGCTGGCCCGGCAGTTCGAGTTCGGCGCGCCGCTGCTGCCGCTGCTACTGGAGACCCGGCGGCTGCGGGACCATGTCACTGCCCGGCTGCGTGGCCACACCCGGCTGGATCAGGCCCAGGACCTCTACTTGCTCACCGCCCAGGTCTGCGGCCTGCTGGCCTGGCTGACCGGTGACCTGGGAAACTACCGGGCCGCCGACACCCATGCCTGGACGGCGTGGATGTGCGCCGAGCAGGCCGGACACGACGGCGCCCGGGCCTGGGTCCGCGCCACCCAGGCCAAGCTCGCCTACTGGGACGCCCGGTTCACCGAGTCGGCGCGGCTGGCCGAAGACGGCCTCGGCTATACCCCGGCCGATTCGGCCGGGGTATTCCTGGCCCTGTTCCAGGCCCGGGCGCTGGCCCGCACCGGCCAGCGGGAAGCCGCCAGCCGGGCTCTGACCCTCAGTGATTCCGAACGATCCGGCGCGAGCGTCCCGGACCTGCTGGGGGGAATCTGGGGTATGGCGCCCGTCCGCTACCACGGCCTGGCCGCGAGCACCCTGCTCATGCTGGACGCGCCAGGCCGGGTGCTCACTGAGACGGCCGAGGTGATCGCGCTGTCGGAGGCGGCCCCGCTCGGTGAGCGTCACCTGTTCTCCTGGACGCAGGCGCACATTGATGCCGCGGACGCGTACCTGCAGCAGCGCGACCTGGACGGCGCGGTGACGGCGCTGCGGCCGGTCCTTGATGTCCCTGCGGATGGCCGCATCGACCCGGTCCTGCAGCA
>JBOHCG010000578.1:0-5125 GCA_050698735.1 Streptosporangiaceae bacterium
CGACTGGATCGAGGCGTACAACCGGAACGGGGTCGTGGCGTGCCGGGCGGTGGTGACCCACCGGATGCCCGAGGGGACGGTGTTCATGTACCACGCGAAGGACCGGCACCTGATGACGCCCAGGACCGAGGTCTCGGGCTGGCACGGCGGGGGGGACAACTCGCTCACCCGGCTGGTGATCAAGCCCACGCACATGATCGGCGGGTACGCCCAGCTGTCGTACGGGTTCAACTACTACGGGCCGACCGGGAACCAGCGCGACGAGATCACCGTGGTCCGCCGCCGCTCCCAGCAGGTGCAGTACTGATGCCGCGGCCGGGCGGCGCGGCGGCGCGAAGGGAGGCGGCCCGCTGATGCGGATCATGGCGCAGGTCGCGATGGTGATGAACCTCGACAAGTGCATCGGCTGCCACACCTGCTCGGTGACCTGCAAGCAGGTCTGGACCAACCGGCCCGGTACCGAGTACGTCTACTTCAACAACGTCGAGACCAAGCCGGGCGTCGGCTACCCGAAGCGGTATGAGGACCAGGAGCAGTGGCACGGCGGCTGGACGCTGGACCGCAAGGGCCGCCTGCAGCTCAAGGCGGGCGGGCGGATCCGCAAGCTGGCCTCGATCTTCTACAACCCGGACCTGCCCGCGATCGATGACTACGGCGACCCGTGGACCTACGACTACCAGACGCTCATCCAGGCCCCGCCGGGCACCCGCAATCCCAGCGCGCACTCGATCTCCGCGCTGACCGGCAAGGACATGGACGTCAAGTGGGGCAGCAACTTCGACGACGACCTGGCCGGCGCCCCCGAGCACGCCACCGGCGACCCGAACCTGGCCGGGCTCCAAGACCGGGTCAAGATGGAGTTCGAGCAGGTCTTCATGTTCTACCTGCCCAGGATCTGCGAGCACTGCCTCAACCCGTCCTGCGTCGCGTCCTGCCCGTCCGGGGCCATGTACAAGCGCGAGGAGGACGGGATCGTGCTGGTCGACCAGGACCGCTGCCGTGGCTGGCGGATGTGCGTGTCCGGATGCCCCTACAAGAAGGTGTACTTCAACCACCGCACCGGCAAGGCCGAGAAATGCACGCTGTGCTTCCCGCGGATCGAGTCCGGGCAGCCCACGATCTGCTCGGAGACCTGCGTGGGCCGGCTGCGTTACCTGGGCCTGTTCCTCTACGACGCCGACCAGGTGCTCGGCGCCGCGGCCACCGCCGACGCGCAGGATCTCTACGAGGCGCAGCTCGCGGTCTTCCTCGACCCGCATGATCCGCAGGTACAAGCCGACGCGGGCCGGGCCGGCATCCCGGCCGACTGGATCGCCGCGGCGCAGCGCTCGCCGGTCTATGAGCTGGCCGTCCGGCACCGGGTCGCCCTGCCGCTGCACCCGGAGTACCGCACCCTGCCGATGGTCTGGTACATCCCGCCGCTCTCGCCGGTCGCCGACGTCGTCCATGCCGCGGGCTACGACCCCGGCGACCCCGACCACGTCTTCGCCACCATCGACGCACTGCGGATCCCGGTCGAGTACCTGGCCAGCCTGTTCACCGCCGGCCGGGCCGATACCGTGCGCAGGGTGCTGCGCAAGCTGGCCGCCGTGCGCGCGATCCAGCGGGCCGGGCAGCTCGGGCTGGATCTCGATGAGAACCTGCCCGCCTCGGTCGGCGCGAGCGCCGAAGACCTGGAGGATCTTTACCGGCTGCTCGCGATCGCCAAGTACGAGGACCGTTACGTCATCCCGCCCGCGCACGCCGAGGACGCCGGTGCCCTGATGGGCCAGCACGAGCAGCTGTTCTGCAGCCTGGACACCGACGGCGGACCCGGCATGGGCGGCACCGGCCCGCACGGCATCCAGAGCTACCAGCCAGGCAGCCCGGCCGAGGACCACAGCTTCCGGGCCGATGACGGCCGGACCCGGTTCAACCTGCTCGGCTGGAACGGCCAGGGCAGCGCCCCGGGCCTGTTCCCCGAACGGGGCAGCTCGTGAGCGCCGGCCCGGGCACGGTCAGCCCCTACAAGCTGGCCTCGGTGCTCCTGCAGTACCCGACGCAGGCCCTGTTCGACGGCATCGGCGAACTCGACGCGGCCGCGGCCCAGGCCACGCCGAAAGCGGGCCGGGAAGCCTTCGCGCGGTTCCTTGGCTGGCTGCGCGCGACACCGCCGACCGCCGTCGGCCAGCACTACGTGGAGACATTCGACCTGCGCCGCCGCTGCGCCCTGTACCTGACCTACTACCGGTACGGTGACACCCGCAAGCGCGGCATGTCGATGCTCACCTTCAAGGCCGCCTACCGAGGTGCCGGGTTCGACCCAAGCGACGAGGAGCTGCCCGACTACCTGCCCATGGTGCTCGACTTCGCCGCACTGGCCCCGCGCGGCGAAAGGCTGCTGCGCGCGCACCGCGCCGATCTGGAGCTGCTGCGGCGCGGGCTGGAGCAGGCGCGCAGTCCCTACGCCGACATCGTCGCCGCGGTGACCGCGCGAATGCCGAAGCTTGGGCGCCGCGAGACCAGCCTCGTGCACGCGGCATGGGAGGCCGGGCCGCCCCGCGAGGAGGTTGGGCTCGAGCCGTTCGCCCCGCCCGAATACCTCTCCGGTTACGGGTCCAAGTCATGACGGCCACCACCGCCGCAGAGCTGTTCTGGTGGGTCGCCCTGCCCTACCTCGCGCTCGGGGTGTTCGCCGTCGGGCACGTGTGGCGGTGGCGCTACGACCAGTTCGGCTGGACCAGCCGCTCCACGCAGCTGCAGGAGCGGCGCATGCTCAAGTGGGGGTCGCCGCTGTTCCACTACGGCACCTTCGCCGCCATCGCCGGTCACGTCATCGGCGTGCTCATCCCGGAGCGGTGGACCAGGGCGATCGGCATCCCCGAGGACGCCTACCGGTGGTTCTCCGCTGGGGCAGGTACCCTGGCGGCGATACTCGTGATCGGCGGCGTGGTCGTCCTGGCCACCAGGCGGCTGTTCGTGCCGCGAGTGCGCGCCACGACCGCGCCCATCGACTACGTCGCCCTGATCCTGCTGCTCATCGTCATCCTCACCGGCATCGCCCCCACGATCGGGATCAACCTGCTCGGGCACGGCTACGACTACCGCACCACCGTGGCACCGTGGTTCCGCGGCCTGTTCAGCGGCTCCCCGGACGTGCAGGCGATCGCGCACGCCCCGTTCATCTACCAGCTGCACGCCACCGCCGCCTGGGCCATCTGGATGGTCTGGCCGTTCAGCCGGCTCGTGCACGCCTGGAGTTACCCGCTGTGGTACCTGTGGCGACCCTACATCGTCTACCGCAGCCGCCAGCCCGCGCCACCCGCCGAGCCCGGCACCAGCGGCCGCCGCTGGCGGAAGATCGGCGTGCGCTATTAACCCAGGTCGCATACCGCTGCCAGGCGGCAAAGCCATGCGGCGACCTCGTCAGCATCGCCGCGGGCGCGCAGGCTCCCCCGCGGCACGGGGTCCCTGCCGTCGCGGAACTGCCCTGGCGCTGCCGGTGCGCAGCACACAAGAACCCGGCCCGAGGAAGGAAGTACAGCATGCAGAAGCTCTCCCTGGACGCGCTGGCGCGGGAACTGCTGGGACGGGCAGCCGGCGCTGCCGGGGGCCGCGCCGCGCAGACCGTCATCGGCGGTCACGAGAAGGTGCTGCGGCAAACACTCATCGCCATGGTCAAGAACGCGGCCCTAACCGAGCACGCAAACCCTGGCGAGGCCAGCGTGCACGTGCTACACGGCCGGGTCCAGCTCGCAGCCGGCGGCCAGTCCTGGGAGGGCAGAGACGGCGACCTGCTCATCGTCCCGGACTCACCGCACAGCCTTCAGGCGCTGCAGGACTCCGTTGTGCTGCTGACCGTCGCCAAGCGCCCGTAACCCCCCGGCTGAGACCGGCCGGTGCCGGCCGGCGGACAGATCCCGCAACCGCCCGCCCGCCGCCCTGCGGGCACCACCCCGATGCCACCAGCGGGCGCGCAATCACGACATCTTCAACGAGCCGCGCAGCGGCAGCCTCCTCGCCGATGACCCGTCCGGTCCGGCGGCGGGCGAAAAGAGCCTGGACGAGCGGTTGGACGTGGCCTGCAGACCATGCTCGATGGGGCCGCCGCCGAGCTGGGCATCCCCCGCCGGCCAGCCGAACCATCCGCGTAGGTACTCACGCGCAGGCACCGTTCAGGTCCATGCGAGGTGCATCGCGGGTCTTGTGCCGGCTCGCCGGAGACAGGCCGCCTACAGTGCTGGCTTACCAGACAGGCTCTGAACAGTAACTGCTCGTTTTCACGGCAACTCATGAGATTGGAGGTGACAATGAAGCAGGAGTCAGCTACAGCAAGGGGCGCCGCTCCGTCCGTGCCGATGACGGCTGAGCAGCGGGGCGCCTTCGAACGCGACGGCTACCTGATCATCCGAGGTGCGTTCTGCCCCGATGAGGCCGCGGGCGCCCGCGACGCGGTCGATCGCGTGTACGCGCCGTGGCCAGGGCGGGCTCACTGGGCCGGACAGGTCGATACACCTGCTCAGCGCGGTCGCGCACTCCCCAGAAATCGCCGGCCTGATCGATCACACGGCCAGTCCCCGGGCTGGTGATGCCGGGGCTGCGGGCGATGATGAGGAAGCGGATCCGCTGTTTTCGGCATCCCCGGCTGCGCCAGCCGCAGGGGCCTCGCCTCCGCCGGACGCAACGCCACGGCGCGACAAGGAACCTGCCGTCACGGCAAGATCCCCACAAAATCCCCACAGCTAACAGACCCCGCCAGTCACGCCCGCACCACCGGCTTGCGAGCGCCTTCCCTCGTCAGAGACCGGATTAGAAAGCTCCCGCGATAGGACTCGAACCTATAACCTGCCGGTTAACAGCCGGACGCTCTGCCGATTGAGCTACGCGGGATCGACCCGGATAAGGGTAGCGCACCCGGGGCACGGTCGTGACGTTGCCCGGGCCGCCGCGGTCGTAGCGAGCGGGATGAGTACCCTGGGTCACAGGGGGAAGGTCATGTGTGCACATGACCTTTAGGCACGAAAGGGGTGCCACATGAAGAACCGCGCCATCTTCCTCGCGGGGTTCGCGGCCGGCTTCGTGGCCGGCGCGCGGGCCGGGCGTGAGCGGTACGAGCAGATGAAGAAGTTCGGCCGGCAGGCGATGC